>CADBSK010000054.1 GCA_902797305.1 uncultured Spirochaetaceae bacterium
AAACTAGTTTGCGGTTTTGATAAGCCGTTTTTGCGACTGGGAGCCATTTTTGTAGGCAGAACAGTTTATAATGCGGTTGCCCTGTTTAAATTATAAAATCCTATTGATTTTTTTTTCATTTTAAAATAAAGTAAATGCAATGGTCCCTTAGCTCAGCTGGATAGAGCACATGCCTTCTAAGCATGCGGTCGACAGTTCGATTCTGCCAGGGATCAAAGGGTTAGCATTTTGCTAGCCCATTTTTTTTGTATGAATAAGTTTTCTAATTCCCATTATTATAGTGCAAGCGACTTTTTCAAAGAAAGATTTGGTTTTAAGGTTTATAAAATATCCCTTGATGCCGGTTGTACTTGTCCTAATCGAGATGGTACAAAAGGAAATGGTGGTTGTATCTTCTGTAGTTCCAAAGGATCAGGTGATTTTGCCACCGATAAAAATCTGGATATTGAAACTCAGGTAGAAAAAGCAAAAAAACTTGTTAAGAATAAATGCAAATCGAATAAATTTATTGCTTATTTTCAAAATTATACTAATACATACGGAAATATAGATGAACTTTACAATAAATGGGAGAGTGCATCCTTATGTTCTGATATTGTAGGCGTTTCTATTGCTACCCGTCCTGACTGTGTCAATGAAAATGTATGTGAACATTTAAAAAAACTCGCACAAAAAACTTTTGTGATTGTTGAACTTGGTCTTCAGAGCAGTAAAAAAACTACACAAGAAGAATTAAATTTAAAATATTCTAATACAGACTATATTAATGCTGTAAAGTTTTTGCATAAGATTTGTCCAGAAATTCATATTATTACACATTTAATAATTGCACTTCCGGGAGAAACCCTTATTGATATGAAAAAATCAGTCGAATTTTGCGTAAAGAATAAAACTGACGGGATAAAACTTTCTCTTTTACATGTCTTAAAGAATACAGTTCTTGAACAAAAATATCTAAAAGGCGAGTTCAGGTGCCCTGAAATGTTGGAGTACTTTAAAATTCTTGCTTCTTTAATTTCTATTATCCCTCAGTCTATTGTGATTCATCGGGTAACTGGAGATGGTTATAAAGGTGAACTGGTCAGCCCGTTGTGGACTGGTAATAAAAAACTAGTCCTTAACTCTATGAACGAATATTTTAAGGAAATCAAGCTTGTTCAGGGTAGAGATTTGAGTCTGTAACCAGTGTTAGATTTTAAAATGCGGTAAGAACAATCTTTTGTGTTTTTAAATAGAATGTTCAGTCTTGAAATATTGCACAACAGGGTCGTTTGTTTCCAGGGTTTGGAGTTTTGATTTAGCAGGTTAAGCAGGCTTTCTGTTGACAGTTCTTTTTCCTGGTTTTCTATCAAAATAGAAAAAAGCATTAATTGACTGTTGCTCATTTTTGCAGTTACTGAAGAATCGTGAGTCTTGCTAATAAGTTGGTTCCTTTTGTAGAGAGTTTCTTCTTTAGAAAGTTGAACCTTGCTTTGTCTGAATTCTTCAAGAAGAGGAAATAATAAATCTAGAACATTAGAATAAAAGTCTGTGTGAATCTGATTATAATCCAACGTATCCAAGGTCTGAATCCAGAAAGATCTTACGCTGCAACCCTCTGGTAGCGGGAAATTATATACGATTACCGGAATTTTATAATTGAGTTCTTCTAAGTGTTTGTACAAATCAAAGGTAATGGGATTATAGGAATAAAAATCTATGATTCCTAAATCAGGTTCTATCTGACTTTTAGGAAAATTCAGAAATTCAAATACATCTTTTACGAGTATAATTTCGTGTCCAGCTCTTTCAAGTAAAATTTTGATTTTTTCTAAATGAGTTTTGTTTTCGTTTTTGATATATATAATAACTTTCATAAATGTATTTACAACTTAGTACAAATAAAATTGTTTTGCAAGAGATTTTTCTTAAATGCTTGACTAATGTTTTGTTTTTTTAGATTATTACAAATATGGAAAATGTAGCAGTTAATCGAGCTTATTTAGAAAGTCTTTCGTTTGCGGATTTAGTTTCTCTTGCAGATCAGAATGGCATTGATGTTCCTGAAGATTTAAATCGTAGTTTTCTTATTGGAGAACTGCTTGAAGTTTGTTCAGAAAATACAGTTAATTCAGAAGATGATATGATTCTTTCTGAAGATGAGCCATATGAAACTAAACTGGATGTGTTTCCCCGTTCATGTAATGCGACAGAGGTTCAAATTCTTTTAAGAGATCCTGCCTGGGCCTTTGTGTATTGGACAATCAGTGAAAGTGATAGAATTGCCTTGGATAAAGCGTTTATCAGTAAAATGATGATTCGTGTAAGTTCTTTTTCAGAGGCATATCAGATTAAACCTGACGAATTCTTTGATATTAATATTTCAAAAGAAGATAATGGCCAGTATGTTTTATTACCTGCTGGTAAAAAATATTTTAGAGTTGACTTGTTATTTAATCTTGATGGCATTATTGATATTCTTTCCTCTTCAAAAGTTTTCGAAATGCCAAGAGGATTTGCATATCTTGCAGATTTACGACCAGGAAGAAATGAGGGTTTCTCCAAAATTATGGAATTGTCTGGAATAAATGATCTTTTAGAGGATCATTACAAAAATCACAGAGAATCTTTTTCTTAATTTAATTCAGGTAATATAATGGCACAAAAAAGAATTGTTTTAGTACTAAATGGTGGACAAGAATATATAAAACATACAGAAGACGAACAGGTTAAGTACGCTGCTCAGGCTAATATTTTGTTCGAAGCTATTTCTGAGACATACATTCCTCTTTTAAAATTATTAGAAAAACTTGAAACTAGTGAAAAACCGGTAAAGCTTTCCCTGGTTTTGTCACCAATTCTGTGTACTCTCTTAGATGATGCGCAGGTACAGGATCAGTATATTTCCTGGCTTGACAATAGAATTGCTCTAGGACAGTCAGAACTGGAACGATGTAAGAGTAATCCAAAACTGTTGGAAAATGCTAAATCTTGTTTGCAAAATGCGGAACAGGAAAAAGAATATTATCTAGCAATTAATAAAAAAATTCTTAAAAAATTCCATGAATATCAGAAAAAGGGACTTGTAGAACTTTTAGCTACATGTGGAACAGATATTTATTTACCACATTACAATGATATGCCTGAAATTATGGGAGCACAGGTCGAAACTGGTATTTATGCTTATAGAAATTATTTTGGTGAAATTCCAGAAGGTTTCTGGTTACCAGAGTTAGGCTATTACCCTGGAATAGAAAAAATCGTAAAAGCTTACGGAATGAATTATACCATCCTTGATGCAAGAAGTTTCTTATTTTCTGAAAAAGAACCTCTAAAAGGAATCTTTTATCCTGCACGCTTTGATAATGCTCTTGTTGCTTTTGCAAAAGACCCTTATAGCGATCAGGAAATATTTGGAGAAGATGGTTTTGTCTCGAATAATGTGTACAAAGCTCAAAACCGTGATATCGGATACGAATTGGATTCTGATAAATTGACTCCATATATTCAAAAAGGGTTCCCTCGTTATGGCTTTGAATACAAATACTGGAAAAAAGGTTCCATAAGAACTGAATCAGAAAATATTTATGATTCAAATGCAGCATTTGAACAGTGTAAAAAAGATGCTTCAGCTTTTGTTGAATGTCGTATGAATAAACTTTCTCAAGCTGAAGAATTATTGCCAGAATCTGATTATGTTTGTCTTACAGTTTGTGTAAATCTTGATACTTTAAGAGCAAACTGGGCTGAAGGAATTCAGTGGATAGAGCAGGTTATTAATAATATTTGTGATAGCGAAGCAGAAATGGTTCTTCCAAAATCAATGACGGAAAATCCTTTTGCTTTGCAGAGAATTAAACCTTATTACGGCTCTAGTTCTGGTCAGGGATATGGTGAAGATCTTATTTCAAATAAAAATAACTGGATGATGCGCTATGTTAGAAAGGCCAGTGAACGAATGGTGGATTTGGCAAACCGTTTTCCTTCAGATACAGGCCTCAAAGCTCGTCTTTTAAATCTTGGTGCTAAAGAATTAATGCTTGCACAGTCCTGTGGTTGGGCAAAAATGATAGAAAATAGTGTTTTCCCGGATTATGCTGAAACAAGATTTAAGCAGAGTATCATCGACTTTACAGCTGTGTTTGATGCTCTGGGGTCAAATACCGTAAGTACGGAATGGCTTACAAATCTTGAACTTGAACATCAGGTTTTTCCGTGGATGAACTATAGAATTTTTAGCAAAAAGATTTAAGTTTTTGCTATTTGCTGGAGAATGCCTCCTGGTATTCTTCAAGCATCTGGTTGTATTCCTGTGCAATTTTAATTCCTGTTGATGCAGGATCAAAGTACTTATCGATTTTTAATGCTTCTTGCCAGTATTCGATTGCTTTTTGATACTGGTGGTTTGCAAAGCATTCGACACCGTTTTTGTAGAGTTCGTCTACTTGTTTTTGTTTTTCTTTTCTTCCCTTATCACCGAGATTCAATTTTGCCGAAAGACTGATTCTGTTTACAGGTGTAAAAGATGAAGTCAAATCTAAAGTGTAATTAACATTAAATATAATTGTTTTAACTGCAAATTGCGATCCAAGGCTAAATCTTGGGTTTGCCCCCTTTAATTGAAAGCCTCCAAGAACGCTAAAAAAATCTGTGATTTTTATCTGAACTCCCAGCCCGGTATACCACATAAGATATTCTGTAAAATCAAGAAAGTTAAAGGTTTGCCTAAAATCCCATGCAAAGGTCAAAAAACTTAAGGGGGAATAAGAGAGACCTATTCCAATCGTTGAAGGTAACCCGTCGTCTATAACAATATTCTCAGCTAAACCTGTAAATGCGATTCCAAGATTTGTAGCGCTTATTCCAAACTTACAGTTAGCCGCTCTGGAATAATAAAACTTTGCAAAATTAAATTGAAACAAAAGGCCTGTATCGGCCATAACTGCGATTGCAGATTGATTCAAACCTGAGTTTGTAAGAATTGCCCCGGTATCATTATCTGTATAATCCGGAACAGCTCTGTACGCAGCTTTTGCATTTAACCCAATTGCAAGCCCCTTAAAAGTATAACCCGGATGAATAATATAAGACAGGTTTAAGGTTCCAGTGCTTTCTGAATAATAACTTGAAGCAACTCTGTTTCCAAAAACGTCATATTCTGTAAATGGAATGTAAAAGCAGCTTATCTTAGCTCCAATTCCAAGATTGTTAAATCGAGTAGTAAAGGCTAGGGTTTCAATTGATGAGTCTGCAATCCACGATGAGTGAAAAAAAGCAAGCTCGGTATTTTCAAGAGTACAGGAAGCTGCTGGATTAAAATCAAAAAAACTAATATCGTTACAAAGACCTGTATATGCTCCGCCAAGGGATTCAGTTCTGCCTCCGAGAGGAATTAATAGTGACCTGAAACTTGTAGTTCCTTCTGATGCGCCGCTTAAATTTATAAAAATATCGGAAATTGCTGTGTCTACATTTGATAAATCCAGGGAATTTAATCTGAATGCACAGCCTAGGAAGAGAAGAAACATAAATGATTTAAAAACAGAGCTCTTGTTTTTCATCATTAATATTATTTCGGTTTTTTTTCTTTAATCTTAAATATTTTGTACCGAAAATATACCATATATGCCAAAACATTTTGCAGTTTTATTATTCAGCCTATTTTTCTCATTTAGTTTTATTTTTGCAGAGGATTTTGCAGTTGTTTCAGAATCTGAAACCTCTCTTACATTAAAAGAAATAGATCAGTTAATTAACAATGAAAATTATCGTGATTATCAAAATGCACTGCTGGAATTAAACCGCTATGCAGAGTTACATCCTGAGCAGTTTGATAATGTGCAGAAAAGAATCAATAAAATTATGAAAAGTCGAAATCTTTATACGGCTTTTGCAAGTGAACTTTTAAGAATAATTAAAAGCGGACAGGAAGGACATAATCAGGAATTAAAAGATTTAACGGATAAACTTCTGGCATTAGAACGCAATCCAAAGGATTCTCGTCTTGATGTAATCAAGGATATGAATTACCTGATGAACATGTATCAGTATAGTGCAATTCAAAATAAAACTGCTGAACTCGTACAGAATAAAATGTGGACTCAAGCTTCTCAAAAAGCTTGTGAAGGGTTTATTCCTTTGCGAGAAAACTTTCAGACCAAATATAGAGGTGATGATTTAATTAATCAGGTACAAATACATCAGGATAAGATAACTTCGCTTACAGGTCAGTTAAATGTCCTTACTTCAAATTTAGAGGCAGCATGTAAACAGTACAAAACTTATGTTTTAGAAAACAACGAAATTGCTTCCGAGCAGCAGTGTTCAAAACTTGAAGGAATATTTAAAAACTATTCACTGTTGAGAAATCAGCTTATTGTTGAAGCAGAATATTTTAACCAGCTTTCAAAAAAATATGGTGGAGAAGAATCAAAAAAACAGATATCTGATGATGAGCAGGATTTGTATTTAAGTCATGCAGACGAGTATTTTAGTCTTTGTGCAGATTGTGTCCTTGGCTGGAGAAATAATTATGATTTTAGACATGGACTTTTAGGAGTTTATGATTCTCTATATTTTGAGTGTTTGGAAGATTTAAAGACATGTACTTCACGCGCTATAAATCAAAACTTTATTGATTTCTGTCAAAACAGTTCCGTTCAGGTATTTAAGCAGAATGAGACTATGCCGGATAATCAGAATCTTAAAAAAGTTCTTGTTTTTTCGCCATGTGCAAAAACTATTAACGGTTTTTACTCGTTATTGAAAGAAACAGCTTTGCATCCGGTAAAAAGTTTTCCGAATTATGATATATCTGTTCAATATGCGTATAACATATCAGAAAATATTATTTCTCTTGTTGAAAAAGTAATTCAAATAGCGGGGTATTGCAAAGGTGGTTTAAGTTTAACAGTCCCTGAAAGTGCCTATCCAAAAAATAATCAAAAAAATGCCTATCAGAATATGCTTGTTAGCTATGGCAGTCAAATAAAAGAAGTTATTGGTGCGGTAAATAATAATTTAAACCGCGATAAAACCTGGGGTTTTCAATATTTAAATGCAAAAACAGAAAATCAGGATGATAGTATAATAAAGTGGGATAATATTGAAAAAACTCTTGATGAATATGTTTGCGCAATAGAAGAATATGCAGAAGACTCAATCGTAAAACTGTATATAGTTCTTGCTAAATGGTATGAAGAGAACGGGCTTACTTTTGTTTCCAGTGCAAAAGAAAAATGTGAAAAAGTAACTCTTTTTAACACTGGAACAGAAGATAATAATTATCGAAAATTTCCTGATTTAGCAGTTAAGGAAGGGGACTCCTTAAATAGTTACATAAATGAATGTAAGGAAATCCTTCTGGATGCTCAGAAAATACTGAATACAAAATATTCTGGTAAATATCAAAAATCCGTGGATTCCCTTTCATTATCCATAAAAGAACTTGACTCGATAAAGCTGGAAAATAATTCTCAGCTTGCTAATTCTAGAAAACTTGTTAAGGATGCAAATAATTATAAGAAAAAGGCTGACGAAAGTTTAGCAGAAGCAAAAAAAGCGCTTAAGAATAACAATTTTGACAGAGCAAATGAATATGCTACCAGAGCAAACGAATATTATAATCAGTCTTTGAGTTTTAATTACAATGAAGAATTTAGTAAAAGTTCATCTGGCGAAGTCCTTTCTGTGTTAAACGAAATTGGAGAGAAACGAAAGATGATTATTTCTGATGAAGTCGATAGTCTTATCGTTCAGGCTAACAGTGAATTTGCTAATAATAATTATAAAAAAGCTCAAAATCTTTTGTTCCAGGCACAGGAAAGATGGAATATTGTTTTCAGCGATATTCCTAACCAGGAAATTACAAGCCTTTCAGAGGTTGTAAAAATTTCTCTTTCTATGAATACCGGTCGCGAAGTGTTACCTGGTGATCCGTTGTATAAGGAAGTATCGAACATATTAAATTCTGCAAATCAGTTGTACAACAAGGCTCTTAACCTCTCTAAAAAAGAAAAAACAGAAGAAGCCAACGAAAATTTCAATGCATCTCTTTTAAAACTGGAAGAGATGCGTTCAATTGTTCCGTTCAACAAAGATGCAAACCTTTTGCGCTTAAAAATTCAGCAGATACAAAACCCAAAAGAATTTGAGATTCGATTTAAAGAAAGAATTGAAAACGCAAAAGAAGAATACAAACAAAAGGATAAACAGCTACAGGCTTACAATGATTTGTCAGATCTCCTTGCAATTCAGCCTGATTATCCAGGACTTTCTAAACTTATTGAAGAAATTGAATATGAAATGGGAAAGAAAAAAAGACCTGTACAAGTTAGTGCGGATAAACAACAGGCTATAACTTTGACGGCTCAGGCAAATAGGTTATATAATAGTGCAGGAAACGATCAGGAAAAATTAAAACAAGCCCTGTCAATTGTAGGTCAGGCACTTGTAAAGGATAGCTCAAATAAAGAAGCGAGACTGCTACAGAGTCAGATTCGTTCAAAAATTAAAGTTAAGGCAAAAATTTCCAGTTTTGAACTTAATGAGCGATATAACGAAGCTCTTGAAAAATTTAATAACGGAGATTATTACGGTGCAAATGAAATTATTAATTCTCTTTGGAACGATAGTGATAACCGTACAGAAAAACTTGAACGCCTTAAAAAGAGAGTAGAGGCTCGCTTGTAAATTCAAATGAAAAAAAATCGTAAGTTTTTTTCTACATTTCTTATTTTTCTCTTCTTGTTGGCAATGGTAAATACCAGACTTTGGGCTGACGGAGGAATTTTCTGGGAAAAGCCTTCTCCAATTGTTAATCAAAACAGCGTTTTTCCAAAGGTTGCAAGCGACTCTGTCAATTCTGTTTTGTTCTGGCAGGAATACGATGATAAAACTGGTGAAATTTACTTGAGCTGTTCTCAGCCTGACGGTAACGGGCAAAAATTTATTAATTCAAAATTTGCAGGTCCTTTTAATTACTCTGGTGAAGTTCCTGATATTTATTCTGTAACAATGAATAAAAAAGGAAAGACTATCGTTGTTGTAGAGTCTGGAGACAATTCTGTAACAATTTATAATTCAGATGATTTTGCAAAAACTTTTTCTGCGCCGATTGTTATAAAATCTTCTAAACAACTTATTGCTCCTCGTGTATACACAAATAAAAACGGAATATTTGTAATTTTCGCCTCTGTTGTAAATAAAAGTCAGAATGCAGGTTTGCATGATTTTTCAATTAGTATGGCAACTTCTTCAGATGGTCTTTCATGGTCAAATTTTAATTCTATTCCAGGGTTAGCATCACTTAAAAACCCATTTTATCCGGTTTTAGTAAGTGACTTAAAATCGGATTATCTAATTTGTCAGGCACA
>CADBSK010000055.1 GCA_902797305.1 uncultured Spirochaetaceae bacterium
AAACTAGTTTGCGGTTTTGATAAGCCGTTTTTGCGACTGGGAGCCATTTTTGTAGGCAGAACAGTTTATAATGCGGTTGCCCTGAGATATTATATAGTGCTGTTTATATCTTAGAGATTTGATTTTACCCAGTTGATTACATCATTAAGGACAATTTCACCATCTTCTTCGTTAAAGATTTCATGACGATCTTCTGGATATCCCTTAATACTTACGTTTTTCATACCGTTTTGCTGGTAAATATTACAAAGCTTTACAAGAGAAGTTCCATATTTTCCAACAGGGTCCTGTTCTCCATAAATAATGAATACCGGCAGGTCTTTTGGAATCTTTTTCATATTACAACTCTTGTGAATTGTTTTTAATCCATAAGTCAAATCTCTAAAGAAACTTACAGTTGCAGTTCCTCCACACCAGGAATCCGCTTTGTACATCATTCTGTTAGCTGGACTCTTACTTAACCAGGATAGTTCATCCTTTTCTTCTTTAAATCTGTCGTTATAACCTGCAAAAGCAAGATTCTGCATAAACTTTGATTGCTTGTTTTTCTGTCCAAAGAAACACAATAGACTTGCAACAGCATGTCCTCCTATTGCAGCGGTCATATCAGGACCTTTGGAACCGCAAAGAATACAGCCTTTTAACTTTTCGCCATGACGTTCAATATAAGCCTGGCTAACAAAAGAACCGAATGAGTGACCTAAGAGGAATAAAGGTTTACCTTCATAATCTTTACGCAATTCATCGATAATCTGATCTAAATCACAAACGACCTTGTTAAATCCGTCTTTATCAGCAAGTTTCTGAAAGGTTCCTTTTCCTGTCTTTCGTGCTTCCATTGCGGTTTTTCCGTGACCTCTGTGATCATGAGCACTAAATACAAATCCATTTTCTGCAAGAATACAGCCAATTCTGTCATATCTAAGTGCATGTTCCTGCATACCATGACTTAACTGTATTACACCTTTAATATTTTCTTCATCATCCGGAATCCAGCGGTTAACTGCAATTTCCGTTCCATCAATCATTGTCTGTAAAAATTTTTGAGTCTGCATTCTTTATACTCCCCATAAAAAAATAAATTTGATATTCTATAAAGGATATGACAACTATTATAACAGACAAAATGGCATTTGGGGGAAATTGTATAACAAAAATTCAAGGAAAAAACACTTTTGTTCCTTATGCCCTTCCAAATGAAGAATTAGAAATTGAAATTGAACAGGAAAAAAAAGATTTTAATATTGCAAAAATTACTAAAATTATAAAGCCTTCTGAACATCGAATTTCTGCTCCATGTCAGTATTATCAAAAATGCGGAGGGTGCAATATGATGCATATTGACCCTGAATATCAGAAAATTCTAAGAACAGAAATGCTCAAGGACTGTTTTGAACGTAATGGTATAAAAATTCCTGAAATTAAGGTCGTTTCTGGTTCTCCTTATAACTATCGTGCAAGATTTCAGCTGAATAATGGCGGTTTATCAGAAAAAAGTTCAAATAACATCATTCCTGTTGAAAACTGCTGTGTTGCAGAAAATCAGGTTAACCAATGGCTAAAACAAAATCCTTTTGAAAAGCGCCCTAAGGGACGAATCCATCTTTTTGCAAGTGATGCTGTTCAAAGTGCCGGAGGAGATAATACTCATAAATTTGCACTTTCCAGAGAAGCTGAAGAACAGGTACAATCAAAAAAATACAAAAATAAGAATATTAAGCAGATTAAAAAAAGATATAGCGGAACAAGCCTTGAGCAAGAGGATATTGTTTGCGTAAAGCTTTTAAATCATCTTGTAAGCTTTAATGTAAAAGGATTTTTTCAATCCAACTTAGAAGTTTTACAAAAATCCATTAAAGAAGTTTGTAACGGTTTAGTGGGAAAAAATGTTCTTGATATGTATGCAGGGTGTGGCACTTTTTCTGTATTTCTAGGTGACTTCTTTGAAAAAGTTACCCTGGTAGAACATAACAGAGATGCCCTTGTCTTTGCAGAACAAAACCTTACAGGAATAAATCATGAATCTTTTGGTCTGAGCGGAGCAATTTTTGTAAAAAATGCCCGTCCAGAAGATTACGACGCAGTGGTCATTGATCCTCCTCGTAGCGGTATGGAAAAAGAAGTTTGTAAATGGCTTTGTACTTCTAATATTCCTCAGATTCGGTCTGTTTCCTGCGATCCTGCTACTCATGCAAGAGATATAAGTTATCTTGTTAAAGCAGGTTATCGTCTGGAACGATTATATCTCCTTGATTTTTATCCTAATACCAGCCATATAGAAAGTCTGGCGGTATTAACAAAAGAAAATGAATAAAAAAAGCGCTTTATTTTTAATTATTGTTTTTTTCTCTTTTGCTGGGCTTTTTGGTCAAACAAGAAAAGTAATTGAACAAAATCTCGATATGCAGAATGCCAGCTGGAATGTTGTAATCGGAGGAAAAGCTCTTTGTAAACCACAAAATACTTCCTACGGATTTGCCGTCCTTACAGATGGAAAAATGATAAGCGCAATTTCTAATAACGGTGTAAAACTTTGGGAACATCCTGTCCCAGGAAAACCTGATCCGATTTTAACGGTTTTTTCTTCTGATTTTTTGCTTTCTGTAAATGACAAACGTAACTTAAGTTTGATTAATCCAAGCGGTTTAACATTATGGACAAAAAAACTTCCATTTGAGATAACTAATTCACCGTCAAGCGGAAGAGATTCAAGAATTTTTGTTAAGGGAAAGAAAAATATCGCCTGTTACGGATTAAACGGCGTTTGCAAATGGGTTATAGATACACAGCCATTACGAGATTTACCAGTCTACGAAATGAATGACGGCTCTCTTTTGGCTTTTCTTGAACAAACTCCTAATGGGCGCTCAAGCGGTATTCGATTTACTCCTTTTGGAGAAATAATTGAAACAATAAATTTTGCAGGTCTTGTAAAAAACGCATGTACTCTTCCTCAGAAAGGTATATTGCTGGTCTTTACAGGAAACGGTGCAGGTTTATGTAGTGTAAACGATGGTCAGACTATTACAAAATGGGCAATTCCTTCTGAAGATAAGGCTTTTAGTGAATGTATAAGTAACAGCGGATGTGAGTTTTTGGTTTTGAATAATTCAAAATCAGTACTAGTTATCAATGCAGGAACTAAAACCAGAGTTATCACTTTTAATAATTCTGATGGAAGAGTAAGTGATTATTTTAATGTTCCAGCTAACTACTCAAATCTTTCTTGTTCATCTGTTACAAAAGATGGACAGGGAATTTTTTTATCAGATAATACAAAGGCTTATGTTTACACTCCTTCAGGAATATTAAACTGGTGTGGACTTTTACCAAAGGGAAATAAAAATACATCCTGGAATTATGTAAGTTATACACATTCTAATCATGTTATTGTTTGCAGTAATGCATGGATTGTAAACGGCTACAGAACCAGTCAGTCTCTTAGTAAAAAAACATCTGCTTTTCAGAATAATAAAAAACTGGATTATTCTGATTACTATAATGTTGATACATCTTATTTTGAGTCCTTTAATTTTAACGGAAAAATTGATTCAGAATATTTAGGTAAAAACAGAATAGAAACTTTACGCTCTGGATATTACGGTAAGCAGGAAATAAAAATTGCTTCTGATTTATTATCCCTTTCTAAAGCATATACGAATCATCTTACCATGTCTAATTCCGGGGCTCGCCCAGATTTTAAATCCGTTTTTGAAACGGATGCTTCAGGAATACAAGAGTTTTTGAATCAAATAAGCCTCATGGGAACCGATGATTATCCTAAAATTCTTGCAACTTTAATTAAAAACGAACCTAAAGATGATAATCTCAAAACATTAATTATCGCAGCTGGAACCTGTGGATATGATCCTCAGGGATTAATGTTATCCGCAATTGATTTTAGAATGACAGAAATTAATGCTAAAAATACCGGAATTCTGAATTCAATGTGCGATTCTGTATATGCAATTTGTCGTTACATGGGTCGCCCTGCGTTATTTGAACACGGAATTGCAATTCTTACCAGAATGATGTACCCGCAGTTTTCCAGTTCAACAAAGGATAAAGCAAGACAAACCCTCTTAAAAATTTCAAAACTAAGAATTTAATCTGTTATTCAAAAAGTTTTTTTCTTGATGGCGATAAATAAAGATTTTCAAATATTGTAAAAGGATATATAATTAATTTTGTATATTCTTGGAGGATGTATGAAAGTTCAAAAAATTAGTTGTATTATTTTTGCCGCTCTTGCAATGACTTTTTCCCTCAATGCTCTAGAAGTAGATGAAGAAGAATTAAAAAGCACCGGAAACGATACAATTGTATTCGTAAACTACACTGGTCCACACTCAAAGATTGATTCTTTGGCAAGTATCAAAAAACTTGGTTCAGATTTGGGTGATGTTGTTTCTAAAAGCTTAGATAATTCTGTAAGCGCCGGAAGCAGTGCAAAATATTCTGTTATACATGCAATTGATCCTGGTACAAAAGAAAAACTGGATGCAGATATAATTTTTATAGGTTCAGCAGCTCAGGTTGACCACATCGATAATCTTAGACATATTATTGCTTCATATCTTGTTGCAGCTTATGGATATACAGAAAAAGATGCAGAAACTGTAGCTGTATTCGTTACAGTATATAACGCTGTTTATCGCAATAAACTTGATAGTTTTAAATCAAAATATAAACAGGTTGTTCTTGATAATTTAACTGCTGAAAAATGTGGTTTAAGTGTTAATTATAAAGAATGGGCAGGAAACAGCCAGATTGTTATTCCGTTGTTTGATGTTAAAGGCGGATTGAGCACGGTAGATACTTCTGTTATCAGCGATTCTGAAGTTGTTAAACACATGCAGGAAGATGATGATAAAAATGTTGATGCTCGTAAAGACATGGTAGATATCAAAGAACGAGAAGCTGAACAGGCAACACAAAAAGCTCAGGAAGCTCAAAAAGAAGCCGTTCAGGAACAGAAAAAATTAAACGAAGAAAAACAGAAGACAGAAGAAAAGAAGCAGGAAGCTGAACAGGCTCAGAAAAAAGCTGATGAAAACCCTTCTGACAAACAGGCTCAAAAAGAAGCAGAAGAAAAGAAAGAAGCTTACGAAGAACAGAAAAAAGTTGAAGAAGAACAAAAGAAAGTTACTGAAGAAGCAAAAGAAAATGCAGCTGAACAGCAGGCAATTGCAGACAAGAAGAATACCGAAGCTCAGGAAGAACGAAAGACAATTGCAAAAGATCAGCAGGAAGTTATACAGAAAGAACTGGAGAATGCTCGTGCTCCAGCAGCCTACGGTATTGAACTTACAGATGAAAAATCTATGCTTTCTGGCTTGATAAAAGTAAATACAGATACTGGTGCTTTAATTAAAGCTTCTCCTGTAACAGTTATTCGTAACAGAACAATTTACCAGGCAGGAGATAATTTTATCGCAATTGCAGGTGAAAATAGCGGAAACGGAACTGTAAAAGTAGTTCTTCTCTCCCCTGACACAATGGAAATTTGTGCAGAAAGTAACGAAGTTGCTTCAGAGGATTCTGTTCTTGTTCAGGATGGAGAAGATTACTATTGTGTAATTGTAGATAATAAGAACTACAAAGTTGCAAAATACGATAAAGAGCTTAACTTAAAGTTAAAGTCTTCTTTGAATGTATCTGCTGCAACTCCAATTACAGTTTCAGAATCTTTCCTCATCGTAACAGGTGCAAATGGTTCAGTTCGCCTTTTGGATAAATCTGATTTAAGTGTAATTGCAAATGATACTGGTGACGCTAAATAATTTAAGGTTTTAAATAGACTTTAAGTACTAAAACGATTATATGTCGATGTCAATGCACGCTTTTGCTTAATGCCTTGACATCGACTTTTTTTATAGAGAGTGAATAAAATCACCGAAAATTCATCATTTATTTTAATTTCATTATATAAGATTTATATTCTATTCCACTAATACTGTCTTGTGGGTTAAAATATAATCCTTTTTCCAAATCCATAAATTCTTCCTGTATACAACCAACAATTGCACAGAAGTCATTATCATTTATTTCTACATCTTTTATAGGCGAACTGGATTCTTCTTCAAAATCTGTTTCAAAAATATTTTTAGGTATATTCTGATTATTACAGTAAAGATTCCATAAAAAACGTGCACATAAAATCTTTGTTACAGGACTTGTGTATTTTATATTATAGATATTTTTTCCGTTACATGGTTCAAGCAATTTTTCTTTGATTACTTTATTATATAGTTCCTGTTCAGTGAGTTTTTTTCCTGAAGTATAATTATATAATTGATTAGAATAAAGCTGGGTAAGTTGTAACATTTCACCAATTGTTAGGGATTCTTTGAACAAAATTTTATTATCTGTTTCGTTTTGTTTAATATCTTTTAATTTCCATGCTTCGTTTCTGATTTGCTGATAATTTTCTCTGAAACGAGAAGAAATGCCTAAATAGGCCTGATCAAATTTTGCAACTGTTCCCAAATAATCCTTTTCTATAAACTTTTTAATGCCTTCTTCCAGTATAAAATAAGGAAGATATTCTTTTGCGGTATTTATTTCTTTTGGATTTGAATAAATGTTTAAGCGGCTTCCTAAAATTATTGTCTGATATTCACCTTTGTACAAGCTTGTCGCAATATCAAAACATGCTTTAGCCCTGGCTTTTTTTTCTTCAAAAAGATAAATACGTCCTTTTAGACTGTTAAGCATAGCCTTGGATTGTTTTAAAAGCCCCTCTTCAAGCAAAAGATTATCTATTTGTAAAATTAAATCTTCATAATCAAGAATTGTAAAATGGTTTTGAGATGTAAAACCATTTTTTTCAAGGATATAGGCACAATCCATTTTGGAAATGGTCTGTTCAATTACTACAACTTCTTCAATTTCTTCTGTAAAGATTGTATTTATATTCTTATCCTGTTGTAATGTTGTACAGGAATTGAGAATAAGTGCAATTAAAAATAATAAAAGGTTTGTTAAATTTTTTTTCATACTATCTTAAATTCCATGCGTTCAATTTATTATCCAGTGTTAAAACGAATGTGTCAGCATAATGGTCACCATTTATATCTGCAAAAGCTGGTTTTCCACATCCTGCTAAAGGATAGCCTGCCATAAGTTCCAGTTTTTCATTAAAACAATAAATAAGGTTTCCATCAACACCGATATATACATTTACAATATCATTTTGTTCCGAACTTTCTGTAAAAATATATCCATTTTTTGTTGAACAATTAGGAATTATTACAGACAGAACCCTACCTTCCGTAGATAACCTAAAAATCTGTCCATTGTCACTTAATCCAAAGAAATAATTTCCGTTAGAAACAAAGTTTGAATAGAAAGTAGAATCCAATTCCATAGGAAAACCTGATACAAGTTTATCATTTTCCCATAAATATAAAAGACCGGATTGCGTTACCATGGAAATATAGTTTTTATCATTCTTTTTAATTAAAGCAGGACTGCCAAAAGCAATACCAGAAAGTTCAAGGGGTTTATTTTGATTTACAAGTTTTTTGTCTTCAAAAATGTATATCTTACCTTTAAATCCCTTTTCATAAAGAATGATTGTATTGCCAATTACTGTGCACTCTCCCTTTATAGAAGTTTTACATGGAATTTTTACTTCTGAATATTCAGATTTATCATTTACAAAACAAAGATAATTGTCGTTTGTAGTAAAAATGATGCCATCCTGGTATAAACTTGGAGAATTTGAAGGAATTTTTCCCGTTACATAAGAATAAGTTTTATCGTAATCTAAATCTTTGTTTAAGGAATATACAACTCCACTTTTTGTAAGCGCCCATAGAGCTCTGTCAGTTTTTATGTTTTTATCACTTATAATCCAACCTTCATTTTCCATTTCAAAATTTGAAATTTTTAATGAAGAAACATCAAGTGATTTAATATTAATACCATTCTCAAGCCAGAAAATATGATTTGATTTTTTATTAAATTCTGAATAAAGTTTATAATCAGTTTTTCCTTGTAAATCTATCGGGAATCCAGGAACCTCCCGCAAATTTCCAGCTTTTCGCGTACATGCATGCAGTTCAAATCCTACGGCTGACTTTTCTTTTCTAAAATTAAACAAACCAACGGAGTATAAATTAAGAATAGTGGAAATTTGTGATTTATTTTGCAAAAAGAAAGGAATACTTCTTTCAAGATTGTAAAAAAGGCTTAAAGAGGTTTCGTTTTTTTGTTTTTCAGAAACTGCAATCCAGTTTGGATTTCTTGTAATTCTTTTATTATCGTTAGTACTTGTAAAAATTGCTGATAATGGTTCAGGAGATTGAGAAAAGTAAATGTAATTGTCTAATACCATGTAATATGGATTAGGCAAATTAATATTCAAGATAGAAAGCAAACCTTCTAAAAATCCGGGTAACATTATTTTTGGCAGGCGAACTCCATCCAGAATAAGACTTGTATCATCTCTCAAAATAATTGAACTTAGAACTTTATCAAAAATTTCCTGTCTTCTTTTTTCATCAGAAATTTGAATCGCAAAGACTGGATCATTGAGGCCTTCAATTCCTAAAAGAGCAAATTCTTTTCCTGTCCAGGAACACAATAAATCTTCAAGAGAAAGATTGAATAAACTTTTACATAAAGGCTGAGCTTTTTCCCATGGAGAAGTTTTTCCTTTTTCTGTAACAAGAGGAAGAATGTTCTGTTTAAGTTTTTCTACATTTCCTGAATTTATGACAGTGTAATACTGCACGATATTTGGAATTCTTGAAATTAATAATGGAACAGAGGCTTTAGGAAGAGATAAATTTTCATCAAGAGAAATTAACGGAATCTCCCCCTTAATTTTTACATCAGAATCCGTAAGTGAGAAAGAAACCATGCTAAGCTGTTCTGGTTCTATAAATTCTGAGGCATTTTTTATTAAATTATTATTTAAATCAAGTTCAGAAATCAATTTATTTGAATTAACAAATATTTTTATCTCAGAACCTGTTTTTTGCTTTATCAGTGAAAGAGTGTCTTTATTGTAAGTTTTATAAAAGTCTGTCTCAAAGGCTTTTAGCAATGACTCATATGAAGGAGTTATAACCAGTAAATTTCGTACAGGTTTTATATAAAACTTGGATTCGCCTTCTCCATATGTAAAGTAATAAAAATCCTCTAAGTCCATGTATTCCAGATTTTCGATTTTTAAATTTGGAAGAATAAACTTTGATAATCGTGTTATTGACGATAACCAGCCCATATCAACTGCTACAACATAACTTCCTGTGGCGGAATAATAGCCGGCACTCACCTTTCTGCTTGCACAAAATGAAACAAGAGGATTTTTTCTTAAAGATGATTTTCTAAAATCAATAAAAGCACCACGTAAAGACGAAAACTCTTTGGATGATAAGAGAATATCCATTGCCCTTAAGTCTATTACCGGATCAAGAGTTTTCCATAGTGAGTCGGTTTGTATATAAGCAGAATAATCGTTTGGAATTACAGATAAACGCGATTTTGTATTGAAGATGCTGAATAAAATCCAAATCAAAAGTATGCAGAATATAACTACGAAAAATTTACCAAGACCAATTAAAAACTTTGTAAAAAAATTCTTTTTTTTAGATGAGTTCAAAACAAATCTCTCCAAATAAAACATTTTATTCTGACAATTTTACCTTATTTTGTACAAGAATGTAAATAAAAAAAAATAAAAAATTAAAAAAGTATTTTCAATATTGATAAAATATTCTATATTAATAATGTTGCATTTTTTAGGATAAAATTGCAAAAATTAGCGGTTATTTTGTATAAGGAGACAATATATGTCTAAAAAGATTACTATCATTGGTGCAGGTCAGGTAGGTTCAACAATTGCGTATGCTCTTACCGTTAAAATGCTCGCTTCAGAAATTGTTCTAATCGATATTGCTAAGGACAGAGCAATGGGAGAAGCAATGGATATCCGTCAGGGAACTCCATTTATTGGACCTGTTTCAGTTCACGAAGGAGACTATGAGGATGCAAAGGGTTCTGACATCGTTGTATTAACTTCTGGTGTTGCTCGTAAACCTGGACAGTCTCGTCTTGAACTTGCTCAGACAAATGTTGACATTACAAAATCAATCATTCCTCAGATTACAAAAGTTGCTCCTAACGCTCTTTATGTAATTGTTGCAAATCCAGTAGATATTCTTACATATCAGTTTGTTAAAACTTCTGGTATTCCTGCAAATCATGTAATTGGAACAGGTACAATGCTTGATACAGCTCGTTTCCGTGCACGTATCGCAGAAACATATCAGATTGGTCAGGAAAATGTTCACGGTTATGTTTTTGGTGAACATGGTGATTCTTCATTCATTCCTTGGTCATTAGCAAATGTTGGTTCGATTCCAGTAGAAAAATATTCTTCTGCATACGAAGGTGCTAAGTTAAACGAGTTTAACAAAGACGATGTTGAAGATTATGTACGCAAGTCAGGTGGAATTATCATTGCCGCTAAAAAATGTACAAACTATGCAATTGGTATAACAACCGCAACTCTCTGTGAAGCACTAAGCTACTCAACAGGTACCCTTTTGACTCTTTCTTCAATGTTAAATGGTGAATATGGAATCAGCGATGTTTGTCTTTCAATTCCATCTGTAGTTTCATGTGAAGGTCTTAAGAGCCACCTTGTTGCTCCTCTTACAGATTCAGAAATTGCTTCTCTTAAGCACAGTGCAGATTGTCTTAAGAATGTTATCAAGCAGATTAACTTCTAATCGAAGTTCTATACATCTTTTCAGGGCCTTTTGGCCCTTTGTTTATGCTTACAGAATAAAAGGAAGTCAAAATGGAATATAAAATTGAACATGATTCAATGGGAGAAGTAAAAGTACCTGCAGATAAGTACTGGGGTGCTCAGACAGAACGCAGCCATGAAAACTTTGAAATTGGCGTAGGAATTGAAACAATGCCTCGCGAAATTACAAAAGCTTTTGGTTACCTTAAAAAGGCTGCTGCAATGGCTAACAATGCTCTCAAGCCAGAAAAAATGACTGATGAAAAATTTAAGGCAATCAGTCAGGCATGTGACGAAGTAATTTCGGGATCTTTGAACGATCATTTCCCACTTGTTGTTTGGCAGACCGGTTCTGGTACTCAGAGCAACATGAATGCAAACGAAGTAATCGCAAATCGTGCAAATGAAATTGCTGGTAAAAAGCTCTGTCATCCAAACGATGATATCAACATGAGTCAGTCTTCAAATGATACATTCCCAACTGCCCTTCACATTTCTGCTGTAAGTGTAATCGAAGATAAACTTTTACCTGCAATTGATACCTTAGTTGCAACTTTTAAGAAACTTGAAAAAGAAAATGAAGGAATTGTAAAAAGCGGTCGTACTCATCTTCAGGATGCTGTACCTATTTCATTTGATCAGGAAATTTCTGGATGGCGAACATCTTTGGAAAGAGATCGTGAAATGCTGGTTTCAAGCCTTCCATATTTAAAACAGCTTGCTCTTGGTGGAACTGCTGTTGGAACAGGTCTTAACGCACCTAAGAATTTTGATACAAAAGTTGCTGAATGCGTATCAAAGCTTACAGGTAAAGACTTTATCACCGCTCCAAATAAATTCCATGCTCTAACTTCAAAAGACGAACTTGTATTTGCACACGGAGCAATCAAGGCCCTTGCCTGTGATATGATGAAGATTGCAAATGACGTTCGCTGGCTTGCTTCAGGTCCACGTGATGGTCTCGGAGAAATTCATATTCCAGAGAATGAACCAGGTTCTTCTATTATGCCTGGCAAGGTAAATCCAACTCAGTGTGAAGCTGTTACAATGGTTGCTGTCCAGGTTATGGGTAATGATTCTGCTATCAGTTTTGCAGCAAGTCAGGGTAACTTTGAGTTAAACGTATTTATGCCAGTTATTGCATATAATTTTATTCAGAGTGCACGTCTTCTTGCCGAAGCAATGCTTTCTTTCAATAAAAATTGTGCGGTAGGAATTAAAGCAAACAAAGAAAAGATGCACCACAACCTTTACAACTCTTTGATGCTTGTTACAGCATTAAATCCTTATATTGGATACGAAAATGCTGCTAAAACAGCCCACAAAGCATTTGATGAAAATATTTCATTAAAAGAAGCTTGTGTCGGACTTGGTTTCCTCTCAGCTGAGAAGTTTGATGAGGTTTTCCGTCCAGAAGACATGGCCTACCCACAAGGAAAATAATTTATGCTAGTTTTTGCAAAGCAAAAACTAGGTAAGCAACCGTAAGGTTGCGACGCTTACCCACAGGGTAAATAAATAGAAAAAAAATCTTAATCGGAAATAATGGACATTAATTTCCGATTATTAAAATTTTAATTAAATGGTTAAACATACAGATAATCGAAAGATTATAACTAAATGGGAGCAAGTATGAGATATTCTTATTTTCCAGGCTGTACGCTCAAGAACAAGGCTATTGATCTTGATTTGTATGCAAGACGGTCTGCGGAAGCATTAGGATTCACACTTGAAGAAATTCCTGAATGGCAGTGCTGTGGCGGTGTATACCCTATGGCAAGCGATGAAATTGCTCCAAAGCTTTCTTCTGTAAGAGCTTTAGCATATTCTCGTGACGCAGGTCAGGATTTGGTTACTCTTTGTTCTGCATGCTACAATGTTCTTAAGCAAACAAATAATGCAATGCAGAATGATGAAAACATGATTCTTCGTGCGAACAATTACCTTAAAGCAGATGAAATCCAGTATCATGGAGAAGCAAAAGTTCTCCACTTTCTTGAAGTTCTGCGTGATGTTGTGGGATGGGACAAAGTAAAAGCTGCGGTAAAAAATCCTCTAAAAGGAAAAAAAATCGGTGCTTATTATGGATGTCTTCTGCTAAGACCTGGAAAAGTCATGAAATTTGATGATCCAGAAAATCCACAGATTCTTGAGGATTTTATCAAGGCAATTGGTGCTACTCCTGTAATTTATTCACAGAGAAACGAATGTTGCGGTGCTTACGCAATGTTTGAAGATAAATCAATTCCAGAAAAAAGAACAAAGGCTATTATTACAAATGCTCAGGATTTTGGTGCTGAATTATTAGTTACCAGCTGTCCTTTATGCCGCTATAACCTTATTAAGAATCAGAAAGATACTAATCTTGATGTAGTTTACTTCTCTGAACTTCTTGCAGAAGCACTGGGAATTAAAGATTCTGTATTAGCTGAAATTGAGAATCTTTCTCACGTTTCAAATGAGAAAACTTCTCAAAAGGAGGCATTCAATGCTTAAAAGCGAATTAGAAGCCTTAAAGCAGGAAATCATTCAGACTAGTGGTGTAAATCCAAAAAAATGTATGGTTTGTGGAAAGTGCTCTGGTACCTGCCCTAACTATGATTCTATGGAATATCATCCACATCAGTTTGTTCAAATGGTAGAAAATGGTGAAATCGAACCTTTGCTCAAAACAAAGTCGATTTACGCTTGTTTATCTTGCTTTGCTTGTCTGGAACGTTGTCCACGTCAGGTAGAACCAGTAAAAATTATTGAAGCTGTTCGCCTGATGGTTGAAGGTCAGCGAGGTCCACATCACCTTGATCCGGTTCAGGTTCCTGAACATCTTGATGATGATATGCCACAGCAGGCAATCGTTAGTGCTTTTAGAAAATATAAAAAATAGAGGTGGCATAGAATTATGGAAAGAATTGGTGTTTTTGTATGTCACTGTGGTACTAACATTGCAGGCACTGTTGACGTAGCAAAAGTAGCAGAAGAACTTGGAAAAGTAGATGGAGTTGTTTATTCAACTAACTATACTTATATGTGTTCATCTGCCGGTCAGAAAATGATTGAAGACCATATCAAAGAAGACAAACTTACAGGTGTTGTTCTTTGTTCATGTTCTCCACGTATGCACGAAAAAACCTTCCGTTCAT
>CADBSK010000056.1 GCA_902797305.1 uncultured Spirochaetaceae bacterium
AAACTAGTTTGCGGTTTTGATAAGCCGTTTTTGCGACTGGGAGCCATTTTTGTAGGCAGAACAGTTTATAATGCGGTTGCCCTGAGAATAATTACGTTTCTAGCTTTCGCTCACTTTTGCATCCATCTTTGTAAAAACAAAATTACAGAAAGTTTTAATTCTATTAATAAAACTAGTTTCGATTCTTTCTGTTAAAAACGGAACTCTAGGAGCCTTTACGCCCCCTGCACCGTATAAAATCCAGTTGTCACCGTCCTTAAAAAGTACAATTACACTTTTCATTGCATAGGGTCTTACAACATTTATTCCCTGAAATTTTAAATTATTGGAATTAGTTGATTCATAGAAAAGATAATCATCAGTTTGTTCGATTCTGATAGGCTGATTTATAGTACCAAAGGGTTCCATAAAAAGTTCAGCATCGATTTTTGTTACATGTTCATCTTCTTGAACCTTATTAATAATTTTAGCTGTTGTGTATAAATCAAAGTATCTCTGATTCCTAACAGACCAATAAGGAATCCCTGCATAATCCTGAATATTTTCTAAAGAATCTCTAATCTGACTGGCCAGGTTTTCGTTCCCCTGTATTGGTTTTACCTGAATTACTTCTGCAAGGTAATTTGGATTTGTACTATGAATTGAGTCGATTATTTTTTTGAGTGGTTCACATGTTGGAGAGACACACATATTTTTGGCATAATCAATGTTGCGGATTATTACTTCTCCAGATTCAAGTTTCTTGATTTCTTCATTGGAAATTTTATTATTAAAAGGTAAAGCGAATGCGGCACTGCAAAGGCCGGTAAGTAAAATAAAAGTAATTTTTTTCATAATTATCTCCATTCTAAAAAATACCCCTAACATAATCAATAACAAATATGGTATAATTTAGTTACAAAGGGAAAAAAAATGATAAGTAATAAAATGAATCAAATCTTAACAAGTCCTTCAAACGGTGTTATCCGTAAAATGTTTGAAGAAGGAATCCAGTTAAAACAAAAATTCGGTGCAGAAAATGTCTTTGATTTTAGTTTGGGAAATCCAGATTTAGAACCACCTGCAGAATTACTAGAAAGCTTAAAAAACATTGCAAATGACAACTTTCATGGTTCCCATGGCTATATGAGTAATGCAGGTTATCCTCAAACTCGTCTTGCAATGGCAAAAAAGACATCTTTAGAACAGGGAGTTAGTGTAGGGGCAGACCAGATTATTATGTCTGTGGGCGCTGCTGCTGCCTTAAACTGCGTTCTAAAGGCACTCTTAAATGACGGCGATGAAGTATTAGTTCCCGCTCCTTATTTTACTGAATACGGCCATTATTGCAGAAATCACGGTGGAACTCTTGTTACAGTAAAAACAAAAGAAGATTTTAGCCTTGATTTAGACGCAATTAAGAAAAGCTTAAATACTAAAACTTCTGCTATTATTATTAACTCTCCAAATAACCCTACAGGAAAAATCTATACATACGAGGATATAAAAGGTCTTGCAGATATTCTTAAAGAACATGGAAACAAAACCGGTCGATTCCCATATATTATTTGTGACGAACCATACCGGGCAATTGTTTACGATAATAAAAAGGTTAGTGCCGTATTCCCTGAATATGAGTACTCTGTTGTGGTAACAAGTTTTGCAAAAAATCTCAGCATTCCTGGAGAACGCATAGGTTACATAGCTGTAAATCCTGCTAATCCCGAATCTAAAGAGATGGTTAGTGCCTGTATTCTTGCTACAAGAATTTTAGGATTTGTTAATGCTCCTGCCTTGTTCCAGAGAGTTGTAACAGAATCATGGGATGCTTATTGCGATTATTCTTTATACGAAAAACGTTGCAAAGAATTGTGTGAAATTTTGGATTATGCAGGCTATAAATATGCCAAACCAGAAGGGGCTTTTTACCTGTTTGTAAAGGTTCCAGAAAAATGGAATGACGATGATATGGCTTTTTGCGATCATCTTAAAAAATTCAATATTCTTACCGCTCCAGGTAGTGGTTTTGGCGGTAAAGGCTGGTTTAGAATTGCCTATTGCGTTTCTGAACAGACAATCCTAAACTCAAAAGAAGCCTTTTATAAAGCAAATCACTAGAATTCGTACCACTGGCCGTCTTTTGTAAGATACCAGTCGCAGATAACCTGGCTCAGGTTTGCATTGTACCAGCTTATAGAGCCGTCCTTGTTTAGTATAACAACGCGGCTCGCATTCTGGCACACTTTTATTGGTAAAGATGCAGAGCGCTTAAATGTAAATGCTTTGTTTGTGCTAAGATTACAACTTCTGATGCTGTCTTTACCAATATTTGTATATAAAATCGGATATTTTAGATAAGTAAAGGCATCTGAATCTTCTGCAGTAAATCTTAAAAGGCTTGTAGTCTGTTTTAATACCGGATTATATTTAATAACTTTTGTAGCCTTTGAGTTACCTTCTGATTCAATTGTAATACCGTAAATATCGTTTCCATTATTGTTAAGAGCAAAAGCAACATTTGCATTTAACGGCATAGGAACTGTTTCTCGTGTATTCATATCTACACATAAAAGAGCGGATTTTGGATTTGTTGCATATGATTTTGCAACATAAAGTTTTCCGTCTCCGCCAATTAAAGCGTCCTGTAAACCCGCTCCAGTGTAAACTTCTTTAAAAATCCTAGTTGATAAATCATATGTATTAACAACAGAGTTGCTTTCCATTTCTAATAGGATATCCCCAAACATTCTTACAGACTGAAGGCTGGTTTTAGGAGTAAAAAGGGTAGTTAATTCAGGTTTTGAATAGTCGTATAATTCAACAGGATCTCTTGTTCCCTTAGACCACAAAATTACCTTGTCGCCGTAAGTAATTAGATTCTTTTGACCGTGATTTTCTCCCAATCTGTTAACGATTCCTGTATCATAAGAAGATTTAAAGAGTGCTTTAGGTGTTAAAAAGTAAAAATCTTCGCCGATTGGTGCCATATCAAGAATTTTATCGTATTCGCTTTTTGTAAGCATCTTCATGTTGTTTAGTTCTGTTTCTGGTTCACTTGAAATTCTGTAAATTGCGCCGATTTTTGACCCCAGAAGCACATCGGTATTCTGTCTGGTGCCGCATACGATAGATTCGCTTCCTCGTGGTCCCTTGTAAGTTCTTATTATGCGAGGACTTGAAACATTATTGTTATCTACATTTTCAAGGAGTTTTAAAGTGTAAGTGCCTCTGTTATCGTTTTCCATGTAGACAAGACCGGGCTGATTTTTCTGGTTAAGAATTAATGGGGATTCTGCATTGATAGTTGAAATAATCTGGCCACTAATTGAATAGCCTGGAACTGCATAAATAATATAAATCTGGTTATCTTTTACACCAGCCATAAAAAGATACTTATTAAAGAAAGTAACCTGTTCCAGGCCCTGCATTACAGGTATTTTTTTGATTAATTTTCCTGTAGTAAGATTGTAATACGAAAGGTTTCCGGCAGGAGAATACATTATTGCTGTTTTTTCTGTAGAATTAGTACCTGTATACGTTACAATTCCCGTTGAATCTGTAATTTTGTTGATTACTCCGCCATTTACAGAGTTTAAGAAAACCGCTCCATCTACGGTGGCAGTTCCTACAATAATGTATGTTCCCTTTTCTGAATAAGAAAGGCTTGTAATGGAATCACTAAAGTTTTTAGAAGGAAATTTTCTTGTTAAAGTATCCCAGTTCCAAACACTGATTCTGTTAATCGTACCGCCATCGGTTTCATAAATTGCAATATCTTTTCCGTTTGGGCTAACTGCAGCCATTTTAATTTCAAGATCACTAATCTGGTAGTGTTCTCCCTGGTCGTCGCTTGTCCATTTAACCAAAAATCCATCTTTTCCTATACTAAAAAAAGAATGTTCAAAGTCTCCGTCCACGGTAGAATTTATAATCATCGCAACGGGTTCCTGATGTGCCTGAGTAGAAATATGGGACTGTGCAGAAAGGTTTACAGTCAAAACAGATGCAAAAATTAAAGCATTAATAAATTTTCTTAATTTCATATTTTCCTCATAAAATATTTGATGTCGCCAAATAAGCCAATAATGAATAATAGTCCTATTATGGCTACCCCTACAAACTGTATATAATATAAAACTTTAGGAGATATTTTTCTACGACTTATAAATTCTATCAGGGCAAACAATATTAGTCCGCCATCTAATACCGGAACTGGTAAAAGGTTCATGATTCCAAGGCTTATAGAAATTAATGCCATCAAATTTAACATGCTCACTAATCCCTGTCTAAAGCTTAAGCTAAAACCTTCCTGTACAACATCGCCTAGTAAGTCGGCTACTCTTGCAGGTCCACTTACAGAGTTTGTAAGGTTTACGCCCTTAAAAAGAATTCCTAAACTTTTAAAGGTTAGAGAAATGTATTTACCAGTATCTAAAAATCCGTGCAATATAGACCCAAAAAAAGAATAACGAGGGGATTCATATTTAGTAATGCTTTCTGTATCAGCCACAACACCGATTTTTCCGGCACCGGAATCTTTATCTAAATCTGTATGAACGGTAAAGTTCTTTTTTTCGTTATCTCTTAAAACTACAACTTCTAAATCTTTATCAGGATTTATGGTTACTATTTGCATTAAGTCAGAAAAGTTTTGTATTTGGTTTCCTTGAATTTCTATTATTGTGTCACCTGTTAAAAGTCCTGCATCCCTTGCAGCAGAATGTAATTCTGGATAAACCTCATCAGCAAGCTGTATCTTATTTGAATAAGAATAGTAGGAATAGCCGATTCCGTTAATCAGAGAAAACGCAATAACTGCAAAAATTAAATTAAAAAAAGGTCCTGCAAAAGCAATCAAAAGCCTTTTTAACGGATGAATCCCATACAAAGAATCAGGCTCCGCTTCAATATGATCAAGACCTGCTTCTAGGGATTTTGCAAAATCTTTTTCGCCTTTCATTCCACAGTATCCGCCCAAAGGAATTAAAGAAAGCCGGTAATCCGTTCCTTTAATAGTCTTATGAAGATACCAAGGGCCAATTCCAAGAGAAAAACTTTCAACTTTTACGCCAAATAATTTTGCAGCAATAAAATGTCCAAGTTCGTGAAAAAAGATTAAAAAAAACAAACAAAGAAGTCCGTAAACAATTCTCATAATGATTCTAAAGTAATCCTGCGGGCAAGTTTATCCATATCATAAACACAAGAAAAATCATTTGGTACAGCTGTCCAATCCTTTTGCAAAACTTTATATACAAGGTCTGCAATCTGGGTAAAACCGATTTTACCTTTTATAAAAGCATCAACAGCGACTTCATTTGCGGCATTGTATGCAATTGTATAAGATCCGTTTAAGCCGGCTGCCTTAAAGGCGTAATCCAGCATTGGAAAATCATCTGTTCTTGGTTTATAAAATGTCATCTCACAATCAAACAAATCAAATGGTTTGAGGTAACATTTTTTGTTATGAGGATAGGTTAGGGCTCCGTAAATTGGATGCTTCATATCTGGATCTGAAATTTGAGCATAAAGCATACCATCGTTTGTTCTAACAAGGGAATGAACTAGGCTCTGGGGATGCACTACAACTTTAATTTTATCAACAGGTTTATCAAAAAGTCTGTTTGCTTCTATAACTTCAAGGCCTTTGTTTGCAAGAGTTGCAGAGTCAATTGTAATTTTTTGCCCCATACTCCAGGTGGGATGCTTTAAAGCATCTTTTAGAGTAACTGTTTTTAATTGTTCTTTTGTATAAGTTCTAAAAGGTCCACCACTGGCAGTAATAATAATTTCGTCAACGTTATCTTTTCCGGCCTGATTTATAAGATTAAATACAGCAGAATGTTCTGAGTCAACCGGAATAATTTTTGCATTATTTTTTGCGCCTAAATCTTTTATTAGATTCCAGGCCATTACAACGGTTTCCTTATTAGCCAGAGCAAGATCTGTACCAGATTCAAGTACGATTTTAGAAGGTATAAGTCCTGCACTACCAGCAATTCCATTTACTACAATATCAGGTTTTTGTTTTTCTATAAGTTCTTTTATGCAATCTGGTCCTTTTTCACTTGTTAAAAAGCCCGTTGTGTTAAAATCTTTGCAGATTTGTTCAAGTTTTTGCTTATTTGAATGAGCTGTAACACCGCAAAGACTAAAATCGTCCTGCATGTTTTTTATGATGTTGATGGCATTGGTTCCAATCGAGCCTGTACAGCCTAAAACTAAAACCTTTTTCATATCTTATACCGTTTACGCAATTACAGGATTATACAAAAAGTAGAAAACGATTGAAAATACTGGTGCATGGAATACAATTGAGTCGATAGAATCTAAAATTCCACCTCTACCAGGGATAATTGCACCGCTGTCTTTTACTTCTGAAGAACGTTTTATTACGCTTTCTGTTAAGTCTCCTACGATACAACTAGCAGCAGATGCTAAACCTAACAACAATGGTTTGTATGGAACTTTATCCATAAAAGGTAAATCCATTTTTAGGTTGAATAAAAGCCAGAATGCATAGCAAGAGGCGATAGCACCTGCAAAACCACCGATAAAACCTGCAACACTTTTATTTGGACTTGCAGCAACTAATCCTTTGTTGTTTTTACCCATTGTAACGCCAAATAACCATGCAATAGAGTCACAAATAAATGTAGAAAACAGAAACAATGCAACTATAAGTGTTGCCTGTTCATATTGTGTAAGTCTAATTAAGAATGTAAACAAATATCCTGCATAAAAAACAGTAAAAATACTTCCGCAAAGGCGGGTTATGGAGTCTTCAAATGTTTTATGTGTAAAAACTTCAAGTGCAAGAAGAATTAATACAAAAATAATAAATAACCAGTTTATATAGTCAAAGTTTTTATGAAATAAAATTAACAAATAAGAGCCGATATTTAACAATGAAGAAAAAATAATAAGCAGTGTCTTTGAAAGTAGAGGAGTCTTTTTTTGAATCATTGCATATAATTCAATTGTGGAAATTATAGAAGTAATTAGAATTGCACAGTTTAATACAAGGTGATTACAGAATGGTACCCAAACAATAAACATTACAAGAGGAATACCAATAAAAAATGTTAAAAGTCTTTGTACAATTTTACTCATATAAATTTTTACTCGGTTAATACACCACCGAATCTCCTTGTTCGTTTTTGAAATAATTCAATATGTTTTTTAAACTCATCAATATTATAATCAGGCCAGAGAGTATCTGTAAAAACTAATTCAGCATAAGCAGCCTGCCACAATAAAAAGTTGCTTAGTCTGAGTTCTCCGCCTGTTCTTATTAGCAAATCTACGTCTGGCATTTGGGGAACATCTAAATATTTATTAAAATCTGACTCAGTAAAAGAATCAAGGGTTCCGGAATCGGCAAGTTTTTTTATTCCACGATAAATTTCGTTTCTTGCTCCGTAGTTAATTGCCAGAATTACGGTTGTACCTTCAAAATGAGCAGTTTCAGCAATAGCATTTTTTATCTCCTGCTGAACATCTTGAGGTAGACCGTCAAGGTCTCCGATATGTTGAATTCTGATGCCGTTTTCTTTATAAAATTCAAATTCAGCCCGTAAATGATTTCGGATAAGATTCATTAAAAATCCAACTTCTTCTTGGGCTCTTTTCCAGTTTTCTGTACTAAAAGTGTAAAGAGTAACGTATTTTACACCAAGTGCTGCAGCTTCCCGAACAATATTTTTTGCAACGGTCAGACCTTCTTTGTGTCCATTTGTACGAGGAAGATTTCGTTGTTTGGCCCAGCGGCCGTTTCCGTCCATGATTATTCCAATATGAACGGGGAGTGCAGCATTATTAATTGGCATTTAGCCTTCCATTATGTCTTTTTCTTTTGCATCGTAGATTTTGTTGATTTCTGCGATGTATTTATCTGTAAGTTTCTGAAGTTTATCTTCTTCTACTTTAAGTTCATCTTCTGTAATTTCGCTTGCTTTCTGACTCTTTTTGAGTTCATCATTTCCATCGCGACGAATGTTACGGATAGAAGTGCGAGCGTTTTCGGCAATTGTCTTTGCCTGTTTTACAAGTTCCTTACGGCGTTCTGCAGTTAGTGGCGGAATAGAAATACGAATTACCTTTCCGTCATTAGATGGATTTAATCCTAAATCTGCTGTAAGAATTGCTTTTTCAATTTCTACAATAAGTGACTTATCAAATGGCTGGATTACAACTGAACGAGCTTCTGGAATAGAAACAGTTGCAACCTGATTTAATGGAGATTTTGTTCCATAATAATCAACGCGAACTTTATCAAAAATCGAAGCCGATGCTCTACCAGTACGGATTCCGTTGAACTGAGTTTTTAATGATTCAACAGTTTTCTGCATTTTTTCTTCAGACATAAAAATCTCCTAAAAAACGGGCTGTCTTGGACAGACAGCCCGAATATGTATCTTAATTATTTACCAAGAACATAAAGTGTAACGTTGTCAAAAGACAATGTTGCACCACAAGCCTTACCAGCTTCAGCAAGAGCCTGAGTAACAGTAATCTTTTCGTTATCAAGATAAGCCTGATCCATGAAACAGATTGAAGAAACTAACTTGCTAACTTTACCCTTAAGAATGCCTTCTTTAACATTTTCAGGTTTTTTAGCCATAGCTTCGTCTTCAGCCATCTGAGCCTTAAAGATTTCTGTCTGTTCATCGATGTAAGTCTGTGGAACCTGGTCCTTAGTGATGTATTCTGGTTTGTTTGAAGCAAGGTGAAGACAACAAACATGTGCAAATTCTTTAACAGAATCAGCATCTGAACCTTTTACAACTACCAATGAACCAATCTTGTGGTCGTGGTGTACATAAGTAGAAGCAACGCTACCTGCTGGAACTTCTACATATACTGCACGGCGTACAGACATGTTTTCACGGAATTTTACAAGGATAGTTTCGATAAGAGCTTTGTGTTCATCAAGAACGCCAGAAGCTTTCTTTTCGAGAGTGATTTCAGCTGCTTTTTCAGCTACAGCGATAAAGTCTGCATTGTTAGAAACAAAGTCTGTTTCGCACAAAACTTCAACCATAGCGATACGGTTTCCGTCCTGCTTTACAACGATACGACCTTCACCAGCTGCGCGGTCAGTTCTCTTAGCCATTGCAGCCAAACCTTTTTCTTTCAAAAGTTTTTCTGCAGCAGCCATATCACCGTTTGTATCATTAAGAGCTTTTTTACAGTCCAACAATCCGGCACCAGTTGAGTCACGGAGTGTTTTAACATCATTAGCTGTATAGTTCATTTTAGATCCTTTAATTATTTTTTGTTGTAGATCTTGTCTTCGTCTACAAGGCTGTCTTTGTCATCAGCTTCAACATCTTCTTCTTTTGTTTCTGTTGGCTGATAGTTTGAATAATCAACGATTTCTTCGTCTTCGCCTTTGTTAGTAGCGTCTGTCTGAACAGCATCTTCGTCGATATCGTTTTCAAGAATCTTAAGACCGCTTTCGTTGTCTGATTCGATTACAGCGTTTGCAATAATTGAAGTGAACAAAGAAATTGCGCGAATAGCATCATCGTTACCTGGAATAGGGTAGTCGATTCCTTCTGGGTTACAGTTAGTATCAACAACAGCGATGATAGGGATACCCATACGGCGAGCTTCTGCAACAGCAATCTGTTCCTTGTGTGTATCGATGATGAATACAGCTCCTGGGAGTTCCTTCATTTCTTTGATACCGCCAAGGTTCTTTTCAAGCTTTGCCTTTTCCTTCTGGAGAGCAGAAACTTCTTTCTTTGTAAGGTTTTCGAATGTGCCGTCAACTTCCATCTTTTCGATTTTCTTGAGGCGAAGAAGTGATTTTTTGATTGTTGTGAAGTTTGTAAGCATACCGCCAAGCCAGCGATTGTTTACATAGAACATGCCACAGCGTTCTGCTTCTTTCTGAACAGCCTGCTGAGCCTGTTTTTTAGTTCCTACGAAAAGAACTGATTTGCCAGAAGCAACAACTTTGCGTACTGCTTCATAGCTGTCTTTGATTGCAGCGATTGTTTTCTGCAAGTCGATGATGTGGATTCCATTGCGTTCTGTGAAGATAAATTTCTTCATACGTGGATCCCAACGCTTTACCTGGTGACCAAAGTGTACGCCAGATTCAAGCAAGTTTTTCATGGTTACAACTGCCATGAGTGTCTCCTTCACTGGTAAGATTTAACTTACCCCGTACTCTTTTTCTCGTTAAGAAATGTATATTTCTTACGGATAATCAGATACAAAGTATCTGGCAATAATTATTCCAATATAGAATAATCTTGCTCTTGCAATATATCATAAAGCTCGTAGATAGGCAACCCTGTTACACAACTTTGCGAGCCTTCGATTTTTGTAATTAATATAGAAGCTAAACTCTGAATTCTGTATCCACCGGCAGCACCATGCCATTCACCAGTATCCAGATACCATTGTAATTCTTCTTCGGTCAGGTCTTTAAATGTTACCTTTGTCCTTGAAACACGGGTAGTGGTAATCTTTTTTTTGCCATTATATAAAGCAAGGGCTGTGATAACTTCGTGAGTTTTACCTGAAAATTCTCTTAAAAAAGATTCAGCTTCTTCCTGGTTTTGTGGCTTACCGTAGATTTTTCCATCTTTTAAAACTATTGTGTCAGCTCCTAAAACCCAGGGAATTTCCTGCTGTGGAGGAAGTGATCTTATTACCGCCATAACTTTTTCCCGAGCAAGCATTTCAGGAACATCTTCTGAGTCGATTAGGGCAGAAGTTGTCTCGTCTATATTTGGCATTATCACTCTAAATGGAATGTTTAACAGTTTTAAGATTTCCTGTCGGCGTGGTGACGATGAAGCTAAAATGATTGGTTCCATAATTTTCCTAAAAATAAAAAAGGGTTGTCTAAACTTGAAATAATTTGACAACCCCGTTGGATTTAATCTGAAAAAAGATTATTTTGCGTCTTTATTGTTTGAACTTCTTGTAGAATCATTAATCTGTTTAAGAGTCTTTAATGCCTTGTTTCTAACGGCTGTATTATAGTGATAATCGGCAGCGATACGGCTCAAAGAATCAATGATAATCTTTTTATTTTCTGTTGAATCTGCAAGTTTTGCATAAGCATCAACTACTTCAAAAGCCAAAGAAGAAGTAGGGTTCAAAATCTGATTTCTGCGGTTAGCAAAAGAAATAGCATCTACAACTTCGTCATTACCGTTAAGACCGATTTCTCCAAGAGAATTAACAGCAGCAGAAATAACCATTGGTTCATTTTCTGCAAGAGTTACCTTCATGAGGTAGTTCTTAGATTCTTCAGTTTTGATTTTTCCCATTGCAAGGCAAGCGCGGCGACGAATGTCAGGGAAGTTATTCATAAGACGACCGTTCTGACGAGACTGAGTTGAAATACCTTCACCAGCAAGCTGATTAAGTGCAGTCATAACATCTTTTGTAACATTGCCTGATTCTACAGCTTCTTCAAGAAACTGCATTGCAACGAGTTTGTTATCATATTCATCAGACTGTGCCAAAGAAAGAATTACAACGCCATCAACATCGCTTAAATAATCTTCTTCGACTGAAGTTTCTTTTTGTGTTGTTGTAGAAGATTTTTTCTGTACTGTCTGTTCCTGAGCAAAAACTGAAGAACAAAGTAAAGCACAACCAAGGGCTAGTACAATCTTTTTTGTCATTTTCATTAAAAATTCCTCCTGGAAATTCCCTGTTTCACAGTAAATTAATTATAAAATATCTATATCAAAAAATCAACAAACAATATTCTAATAGAAAGGATTAAAGGTTAGGCAGTTTGACCATCCATTTTCCGTTTATTTTTACAAAGTTGTAATAAACAATATCAGTTTCGTCCTTCATCTGAACCGCTTTAACACTATCCAGAGAGATGTATCGGATTTCGTCTACTTTTCTGTCTTTACGGGATGGAACAAAAACATACATAAAATAATCATTGAGATTGTTTAATTTGATTGCCTTATTAGGAAGTCGTTTTGTAGCATTTCTTAAATTGTATGGATTTGTCCAGTATGTGATTGAATGTGGATCGATATAAGTGAGCCATTCTTCAAAATTATAGTTTTTCATTACACGATCGAGTTCAGCAATAATTTTGAGAATTTCTTTTTTATCCGCATTAAATTCTTCTTTTGTAATAGTAACTGCAGCGGTAGAACGGTTAAATTCGTCGTCGTTAATTTCGTCATTTACTACCGGAGAAACTTCTGGTTCCTGAGGCGTGTTTTTTACCGACTGACAACCTGTTATTGATGATAAAAATACAATTGTAAGTAAAGATAATATAACTCGTTTCATCATAATTATATAATACTTTACTTGTGTTATTTCGTCAAACAAAGTACAATTTTTTTGTATGACAAAAGCAGTTTTTGCAGGAACTTTCGATCCTCCTACTTATGGACATCTGGACATTATTCAGAGAGCATCTTCTTTGTTTGATTCAGTTGATATTTTGATTGCAGTTAATGAAAATAAAAAAACTCTCTTTTCCCAATCCGAAAGAGAAGAGATGTTAAAAGACCTTGTTAAAGACATAAAAAATGTCCAAGTTCATTGCTGGAATGGCCTTGTTGTTGACTACGCCAGCAAAACTGGAGCAAAGGTTTTAATCCGTGGAATACGCAATTCAATTGATTTTGCTTATGAGTTCGATTTGTCTCTGATGAATCGAAAATTAAAATCTTCAATAGAAACGCTTTTTATTCCTACAAACCAGAAATATTTACTTTTAAAATCCAGTACAATCAAAGAATTAGCTCATTTTGGCGGTGATATTTCAGAAATGGTTCCTCCACTGATTGAAAAAGCAATAAAAGATAAGCTTGAATCACAAAAGTTATAACAAAATTGTAGTTATTTTGACAAAATTACAATTAATGTTTGACAAATAATCTAATTCTGCTATAATGGATTGACAACCTGATTGGAACTGTTGTATATTAAACCACAGTAAATCAGATAATATCTAATTGTAGTGAGGTTTTATAAATGGCAGTACCAAGATCTAAAACATCTAAAGCTGTTACAAAAAGACGCCAGACAATCAACATGAAATTGTCAGCTCCTCAGCTTGTTGAATGCAACAACTGTGGAAACTTGATTCAGTCTCATCATGTTTGTCCAAAATGCGGTTTCTACCGTGGACGTCAGGTTATTACACCAGAAGCTAACAGCTAATAATAGGGAGCAAAAAAATGGACGAATTGTTCGAAAAAATCCAGAAACTTATCGCTGAAAAATTGGATATTGAAGAATCTAAAATCACTCTTGATTCTTCATTCCGAGGTGATCTTGGCGCTGACAGCCTTGATACATACGAACTTGTTTACGCAATCGAAGAAGAACTTGGCGTAAGCATTCCTGATGAAAAAGCAAACGAATTTGAAACTGTTCGTGATGCTTACGACTTCATCAAGTCTCAGCAGTAAACTCTATAAGTTTGTCAAAAACACAAGTCAAATGGCTTGTGTTTTTTTTATTTTAAATATATTTTTAATTTAATGAATAACACAATTTCTCCTGACAGAAAAAAACTTTTGATTCAATTTTGTAAGCAAAGAAAGCTAAAATTCAAAGATTTAGAATTGTTAAATCTTGCTTTTCATCATCGTTCCTTTACAAACGAAAACAAGGTAAAAAAATTATATAATAACGAGCGTTTGGAATTTTTAGGAGATTCAGTTCTAGGACTATCTACTGCAGATTTTTTATATCAGGACATGAGTTTAAATCACCAGGAAGGGGATTTAGCAAAAATAAAAGCTGCTGTTGTTTCAGAAAAAAGTCTTGCTCCAATTGCAATTAGTTTTGGCATAGATAAACTTTTAGTTCTTGGACACGGAGAAGAGGTTAGCGGAGGAAGAACAAAGCCTGCTATCCTTGCTGACTGTATGGAAGCAATCATTGGTGCTTATTATTTAGACCAGGGTTATGACGAAGCAAAAAAATATGTTCTTTCTTTTATTGAACCAGAAATTCGAAAGGTTCAGAAAAATGGCGGAAAAGATTACAAAACCCTTCTGCAGGAACTTTATCAGAAAATGTGTAAAAAAGTACCTGTTTATGAACTAGTTTCTGTTACAGGTCCGGATCATGCACAAGTTTTTTCTGTAAGTGTTCATCTTGATAATGTAACTTATGGGCCTGCCAAAGGAAAATCAAAAAAAGATGCGGAACAGCAAGCTGCTCAAATGGCTTACGATTGCATTAAAGAATAATTTTCAAAAACATAAATAAACTTGTAACAATCAATAAGTAAAAAGTTTAAAAAATAGCAATTATATAGTATAATAATCGCTATGGATAATAAAAAAGACGAGAAAAAATCTTCTCTAAAAAAATTAGATATTGTTTTATATTTTGTTTTAGCCGTATTAATCGGTGCAGGTTCCTTTTTTGGCTTTAATGATAAAATGGATTATCGTTTTTACGATATGTTCTGTCACTTGAGAAAAAGTCCTCAGGAATCTTCAAATATTACCTATTGTGAAATCGATGATGGCTCTATAAACCAGCTTGGACCATGGCCATGGAGTCGTGATATTATGGCTGACTGTCTGATTCATATGAAAGAATTAGGCGCTGAACGGGCTGTATTCGATATTGAATATCTTTCACCTTCTAATCGAACTGTAAATGAAAATCTACACAATGTAATTACTGACGGTTTAACTCAGACCAGAACAGAGATTGTAAAAGGTTTGGACGGTTATACAAATTCTGTTTATAACGAAAACGAATACTGGAAAGTAAACAGACTAAAAAAGCAGTTCAAGGATGGTATTAACGAAAGTTTTGACTTTCTTGATGAAGCCTACGCTCAAAGTGTAGAAGACAATGATCTTTATTTTGAACGAGCTCTTCAGTTCTTTGGAAATTCATGGCTTACGGTAAACACCCGTGATATTAATATTTATGGCCATGATACAGACTTTGTTAATAATTTTCTCCTCTTAGATAACGTAGAAGACGGTTTTAATAGAATCGAAGCTGATAATATCGCAAATGATAAAAAACAGCGGGATGAACGCAATCCTGGGTTTACTCCTGCATTGCCTGAGTTTGTGCAGCATTCAAACGGATTAGGTTTTACAAACGTAAATATTGATAAAGACGGTACCCGTCGACGAATTGAATTATTACATAAACACAATGATAAATACGCAGCACAGCTTGTGTTCAGTCCTTTACTCAACCTGATTGATTGCAAGCAAATTGAAAGAAAAGCTAATTCCCTGGTTTTAAAAAATGTATTGATGCCGGGGGAGACTCACTCAAGCGATATAAAAATTCCTCTGGACAGTGATGGCTGTATGTTTATTAACTGGCGTCACGGGGATTTTGTTCATTCGTTTAAGCATGTTTTTTTAGGACAAGTTTATACACTTGAACAAAAAGAAAAAGAAATTTTTATGGATTTACAAAATATCGTCTCGGGGGATGTTTTAACTGATTCCAATGGAAAAACTCTTGAATTTAGAACTGTTGCTGAACAATTAATAAAGGATTATTCTGCTATTCTTGAAGAAAAGGAGAGTTTACTTTCTCTTTGTAATGGTTATTCAGATGAAGAAGGAATCAATAATCCAATCACTCCTCAAATGTATAATCATTACTTTAATAAAAGATTTGAATATTTTACAAAGCTTACAAATTACTGTAAGAGTTTGTATGAACGAGATATTTATAAATACCTTGTGGGAGAAAATTCAACACTTTCGCTGCCACAGGAAGTAAAAGAAATGTTTTGGGCAGAGCTTGTTGGGGACTTTACTCCCGAAGAAATTAATGATCGCATCTGGGATTTATGGACCGATGAAGAATATGAAGAAAATGCTTCTAGATTTGGAATTCTTACTAATCTTTATCAAGAAGTAGATATTTATAATTCGTTTACAAATTACTTAAAACCCTTACTTGCAGGAGCTTTCTGTATTATGGGTGAAACAGCAAGTAGTACAACAGATATGGGTGCAACGCCATTTATTAACCGTTATCCTAATGTTGGAACCCACGCAAATGTTTTAAATACTATTTTGCAAAAAGATTTTATTACACCAGTTGCATGGTGGTGGATTTATGGTGCAATTGTAATTGCATTTGGTATTGTAATTTTTGTTTTCCATAATTCTTCAAGAAAGGTACAGAATATTGCAGGTGGAATCGTGTTAGGCTCGTTTGTACTGATTCCAATATTTTCAATGTCTTTATTCAGCATATATCTTCCATATTTCAGTATGTTCCTTTTTGGTTTGTTGACTTACATCTCGGGAACAGTAATCAGATTTATTCTTTCTTCAAGAGAAAAAGACTTTATTAAAACAACATTTGGACAGTTCGTTTCTCCAAAAGTTGTTGATATGATGATTGTAAATCCAGAAATGGCAAAATTAGGTGGAGACAAAAAAAATATTACAGCACTTTTTAGTGATATTCAGAAATTCTCTACTTTCAGTGAAAAATACAATGGTTCGGTAGATCCAAAATTAAATGTAGAAAGTCTTTTGAACATCTTAAACGAATATCTTGGAGCAATGAGCGATGTAATTCTGGGGAATGATGGAACAATCGACAAATTTATCGGTGACTCTATCGTTTCTTTATTTGGTGCTCCGATTTATGATAAAAATCATGCTTTTAATGCCATCAAGAGTGCAATTAAAATGAAACAGGTTGAATCAGAATTTAACAAAAAACATATGCTCTCAGGTGATATTCCAAATGAACTGTTTACTCGTGTAGGTATTAATACTGGTGAAATGATTGTAGGTAACATGGGTACAGAATGGAAGAAAAACTACACCATGATGGGGGACAACGTAAACCTTGCAAGCCGTCTTGAAGGTGTAAACAAAGCTTATAAATCATGGATTTTGTGTAGCGAAAGCAGCTGGACAGAAGCAAATTCCGGAGAACACAAAGGCGAAGTTGTTGCACGCAAACTCGATAGAGTTCGTGTAGTTGGACGAACAGAACCGACCCAGTTATATAACATTATTGGCTTTAGAAGTGAAATGAGTCGTATTCAAATTGAAGAAATCGATTTATTCCACGAAGCATTGGATAAATATTTGCAGAAGAAATTTAGTGATGCTCAAAAAATGTTTTTACAAGCCAACGAATTAATTCCTGAAGATAAGGTTGCCCTTGTTTTTGCAGAAAGATGTTTAAACAATATAAATGCCGGTGTTCCTGACGATTGGGATGGAATATTAAATCTTACAACAAAATAATATGTGAGGTGGAATATGAAGAAAATATTTAAAATCTTTTTTCTTTCGATTGTTTTATTTGTAGTCCCATTTACCTTTACAAGTTGTTTAGAAATTCTAGGTTACATTTTATCCGGAACAGATTACGAAGATGAAACCGATGACGGTACAAATAACGACAGTAGCTCTGATGACCAGATTGGCGACTATTCCTATTTTTGGATTGGTTATACAGATTCTAATGGAAGCTTTACCAGTTTTAAATCAAAACCGGCTAAATTTGTTGCACAAGGATCGAAATGTAAAGTTTATTACTTAAGCGACAGCTCAAAATCCTTTATAAATCCAACTACAGAAACTTTTCAAAAATTAGCAGATAAGTTTGATTCGTTCTATGAAAAAGAATGTGCAATTTTTGGTTCTAACGTACCTACTAAACAATTTTCAAATATAATTTCCATTTCTTCTGATACCCCGATTTACATACTTTGCTTTGATATCGATTCTGATGCTACATACGGAAATTATTCTGGAACTTACGGCTATTTTGGTTCAAATGATATGTATACATCTTCATATTTATCTTCGCTTCCGAGTAGTACAACTAATGGGGTTACGTTCAGATCAAATCAAAAACAGATTTTTTATGTGGATTCATATTTTGCCCAGGATATGACTGATATGGTTGTATCTACTTTGGCTCATGAGTTTCAACATATGTTGCAATATGTTAATAAAACAATAAATTTATATAATTCTAATACAAAATCTTCTCCTACATGTAGTACGTGGTTTAATGAAATGCAATCTATGCTGGCAGAAGAATTATTACAAAAAACATTAGAAATTACTGATGCAAATTCACCTAAGTCACGACTTACTTATTTTAATGTTGGCTCAAATTATGGATTTACTAGCATTTGGGATGTTACTACTATACCTTCTGGTACCTTTGATTATGCAAATTCTTATTCCTTTGGTACTTTTTTGATGCATAAGTATAAATCAACTTCTTTTGTTAACCAGATTGCAAAAAACAATTATTCAGATTTTGATTCAATTATTCAGGGGTTAAACTCTATAGGTTATACAAAAACAACAGAACAATTATTAGCAGAGTGGGCAACCTGGTATGTTGATGATGTTTTACCAGCGAATACTTATGATTCATCATATCCTTTGGATGCAATATCCTTATCAAGCTGGCAAAACGATACTATAAAAAATACATATAAATCCTCTGATTTGTTTAACTCTACTAATCCTACAATGCCTTTTATTTACAATTACAATGCTAAAGTAGAATTATATTCAACTGGCTTTAGCGTTCACTATTTAGGTACTGTACAAGAAGGTGGAACAACATACACATTTGATCTTCCTAAAGATACTAATATTGTTTTCTATACTTATTGTGACGATGCTTTAAATAAAATTTCAACTTCTTCTTATACTTTAAGTAACTCTTTAAGTGGTAAGCCTGTATATCTAATTAAAATTAATACAGGAAATGCTGCCGTTTCCGGTGAGAATACAGGTTCTGCAACAAATCATACATATTCAGCAAATGTTTATAATTTGTTAAATACCAATTCCCGTTCTTTAAGTATTACACAAGAAGATAGGCCGATTGTTAAAATGGGTAGACCAATGGATTACTTAAATAATTTTGATTTAGGAGAATTAGTCAATGAAAAGAATAATTAGTTTTTTAGGTTTAAGTTTATTATTCTCTATGATGATTTTTGGTGCAAGTAAGAACAATAATTCAATCTCTGTGATAGGATATGTAAAATCCTATGGTAATGTTCCCTTTAATTATCCATGTATTGAATCTCTCGATGGACACATTTACACTTTATCATACGAAGACAAATCAGAACTATTTAATACTCAAGGGAAAAGAATTCAGGTTGAGGGAGAACTTATAAAAAAGTCAAAAAAGAATGAAATTGGATTTATGGAATCCAAAGACGGTACAATAAATGTAACATCATTTAAAATTATTTCGGAAATTGAAAATGAAAATTAAATACATAATTACAAGCATTTTATTAAGCTTTACCTTTTATTCTTGTAAGGAAGCAGATACAAGAACAATTCAGCAAAAGGCAAGTTCAAGTGATTATATTTTGTTGGATGAAGGCCAGACTTCTCTTGAGTTGAGTTCTGCTACTGCAGGTAAAACTGCTTATATGGTAACTTCTTCAATTAACGATGAAAAAGTGGATTTAACTTCAACAAATTCTAACAATTTAAGTATTAATCAAAGATTCTTAAATTCTTTGGATATGAATGAATTAAAAAATAATATAATAAAAGAACAAACCCCAAATCTTTCTAGCAGGTCTACGACCACATATACTGTAGGGGCTACAAAATATTTTTATTATTTGTCATATACTACGGATGAGAAGGATACATATACAAAGAAAAAAGCTACATTAAAGTGTATCGGGACTTATTGTTATGTTTGGTATATTTCAGATTCAGTTACTAAGTCTGATCCACCTGATTTTGAAGAAGTTGCCAATACATTTGACACTGTATATGAATTAGAAACACAGATTTTTGGTAGCAATGTTCCTTTAGTCAATTATTCCAATATAATTTCTATTTCTTCATCGGATAAATTTAATATTGTGATGTGTGATATAGCTAGTGACTGCACTAATGAGGATAATTATGGAATTTACGGATACTATTATGCAGCTGATTTATTTAAAAATAGTTATTTAACTTCTGGCTACACATCAAATGAAAATCAAGTGCTTTATATCGATTCCAAATTATATAAAAATGTTCCAGATCAGGGGCGTAGTACCATCGTTCATGAATTTCAGCATGCATTAAATTTTGTTACAAAAAGCTTAAATTATAACTTGTCTTCTTCTACCTGGTATAACGAAATGCTTTCTATGCTGGCAGAAGAAACCTTTCAGCAGTATTTAGGCATAAGTGATTCTGATTCTCCAAAAGGCAGATTACCATTTTTTAATTCCTGTAGTTCAGGAGGTTTTTCATCTATCTGGGGAGTTGCCACTTCTGGAACCTATGATTATGCAAACTCCTATGCTTTTGGAACATATCTTTTACATAATTACGGTGGTCTGGATTTACTAAAACAAATTGCAACAAATAATTATGTTAATGAAGATTCAATTTATAGAGCTTTAAGTTCTTTGGGTTATTCTGAGACTTTTGAAACAGTTGTTTTAAAATTTGGTAAATTATTTGTTAATTCTTTTTATGACGATGATAATGTTGCAACTCTAAATAAAAATATTACACCAGGATTAAGTGACAGTGAAACATTTAAGGAATTACTCACAGAAGATGGATATATTTATACAGCAATAGATTTAAAAGATTATGATTATGAAGTTAGTGATACAAAATATTATTACAATACCGATGGACCTCATATTTTATTAAGTGATTGCTATATGGATAATATTTATCCTACAGGATTTTATGTTAACTATATTGGAACAATTCCTGAAAATGGAGTTTTAACAGGTTTTACTTCTAAAACAATAACTTCAGATAATGCATTTTCATATATTTACATAAAATAGTGAGATTAGCCAACGTAAAAAAACTAATCAAAAAAAATAAAACAGTTTTTCAATAAAAAAGCTGTCAAAAAGTTTTAGAATTCACATTTGAATTTTAAAATTTTGACAGCTTTTTTTAATTAGAACAGCATAATAATAATTTTTGCTGCTAAAACAATACTTACTAAGGCAAATGGATAAGTAGCGGCATACGCTGCAGATACTTCATCGGTTCCTGCTGTTGCAATTAAAGTACCCAAGGCAGGTGTACTTGTCATACCACCAGTAATTGCTCCAAGATTGTTCAAAATGCTTAATTTAAATACATAACGCGCAATAATGTATCCAACAATCATTGGAACCAAAGTCATTATTGCACCGTAAATAAAGTAAGTCCATCTAAACTTATCGATAAAGTTTACACCACCTGGAACACCAGCTCCAATTAAGAATAATACAAGACCTAATTCTCGCATGAAATTTAATGTCTCTTTTTTGATGCGGCAATCGATATTTCCTATATGAGCAAAGTGTCCAACGATAAGACCGCCAATTAAACATCCGCCTGAGTTTCCAAGACTAAAATTAATACCAGGAATCTTTATTGAACCAATTAAACAACCTAATGCAATTGCAAGTGTAAATGCAAAAAATCCAAATGGATCAATTGCTGAAAGAGCTTTTTTTGGTTCAGGAATAACAACCTGATTAGCTGCCTGAAAGTTTTCTCTTTCTTTTGCCATATCGATTTTTAAAATCTTTGGAACAATCTGAACAAAAAGAACTACACCCAAAACACCAAATGTATATGCAATTCCATAACCAGCTGTAACATCAGCTTCAAGGTTAGATATTTCACCGGCAGCTTTAGCAGCTTCATCTAATGCCATAGCAACTTCTTTTCCTGCGCTAAAACCAGGAGTAGAAGTCAATCCACCAGTTAAAAGACCTACAGCCATTGATGAACTCATATTTTTATCAAAAACTGTAAATAAAATTGCAGTAACAGCACCAATTGCAATAATGATAATACCAAGAACAATGTACGCTAAAGTACTTTTGTTAAAAGAACGGAAAAACTTTGGTCCAGCAATTAATCCTACTGCTGTAACAAAAAGTGCAGTACCGATGCTTGAAACAATACCAAAGTTGGCTTTAATTTTTGGAGACCATAAAGTAATTTCTTTTGCATCTTCAGCCCAGACTTTAACACCATCAACTATTTGACTAGATCCAATATGGAATGATGGAATAAAGTTAACAAAAACACCCCAAATCAATGCTACAAGTAAAACACCTGCAGTGCCCAATTCAATACCTTTAATTTTTATACCACCAACAAGATATCCAACTGTTGAAATGGCAAAAACAATAAAGATAAATGATAGTGCTGATGAACATACACCAGCTAAATACGCTGTCATTTTAGTTTATACCTCTTGGTTTATTATAGTAAATATTTACAATTGTGGGTAGTTACCAGAAAAAAGTTGTAAAAAATAAAAAGACCGTTCTTAAGAATATTTGTTTAAGAACGGTCTTTTACAAGTAAAACTTTATAAGTTTATTTTTTAATTATAAAGTTGCACCTGGTATTTCTTTACCTTCAAATTCAGGATTACCGTGATGATATGTTGGTAATACTTTTGGAGAAATTGCATCGCCTTCGATTTTTGCAGCTGCTCTTTCTTTTTCAAAAGCTTTTACATGATCAAGATTGAGTTTGTCACTTAACTTGATATTTTTGAACATTTTACCAGCTTCGATACCAGCTTCGCGTCCAAATACAACAACATCAAGAAGAGAGTTACCCATAAGGCGGTTTGTACCATGTACACCACCACTTGCTTCACCTGCAACAAGAAGGTTAGCAACATTTGTGTGACAAGTTTTGTCAATTTCAACACCACCATTCTGATAGTGAAGGGTTGGGTATACAAGAATAGGTTCCTTACGAATATCAATTCCGTATTTAATGAACATATTGTACATAGCAGGAATTGATTTAAGAATAGTTCCTTCTCCGTGGATCATATCGATCATTGGTGTATCAAGCCATACAGCATCCTGAACATCGTTCTTAACACCACGACCTTCTTTTACTTCACGAATAATACCAGAAGCGTTTACATCGCGTGTTTCAAGAGGATGAATGTAAACTTCACCATCTTTATTTATAAGTTTTGCACCAAGTGAACGAACTTTTTCTGTTACAAGTTTACCAAGAATCTGAGTTGGATAAGCAGCTCCTGTTGGGTGATACTGTAAAGAATCCTGATACAAAAGCTTAGCACCTGCGCGATAAGCCATTACAAGACCATCGGCTGTTGCACCATAGTGGTTAGATGTAGGGAATCCCTGATAGTGCATACGTCCAGCACCACCAGTTGCAATGATTACAACTTTAGCCTTTGCAATGCGGATTTCGCCAGTTTCGATGTTCATAAGAACAGCACCACATGCTTCGCCTTTGTCATTTTTGATAAGCTCAATTGCAGCTGTAAAATCTACAACTGTGATGTCATCTTTGCGGTTGAAAGTTTCATCGCGGAGTGTACGCATGATTTCTGCACCAGAATAGTCCTTACATGCATGCATACGCTTACGGCTTGTTCCACCACCATGTGTTGTTATCATTGTACCGTCTTCTGCTTTATCAAATTCAACACCAAGGTCATTTAACCATTTGATTACAGAAGGAGCTTTATTAACAAGTGTATAAACAAGTTCAGGTTTTCCGTCAAAGTGGCCACCACCATAACAGTCAAGATAGTGCTGAGCTGGCGAATCATTTGGCTTATCTGCAGCCTGAATACCACCTTCTGCCATCATTGTATTTGCGTCACCTACACGGAGTTTAGTTACAAGAAGAACCTTTGCACCAGCTTCACTAGCCATAATACTAGCAGAAGTTCCAGCACCGCCACCACCGATAACGAGAACATCTGTTTCGTAGTCAATGTGATTAAGATCGATTTTTTCAGGTTCAATACGTGGTTTTGCCTGAAGCATTTCTGCAAGTTCGATAGGAGCCTTCTGTCCTTTGTTTGGACCGATTTTAAGTTCTGTGAACTGTTCCTTGATGCGGTCCGGATGGAATTTCAAAAGCAAATCG
>CADBSK010000057.1 GCA_902797305.1 uncultured Spirochaetaceae bacterium
AAACTAGTTTGCGGTTTTGATAAGCCGTTTTTGCGACTGGGAGCCATTTTTGTAGGCAGAACAGTTTATAATGCGGTTGCCCTGACACATGCTGTGTATTACATTGTTTATAGATACTTTGTGTGATATAATTAAATATTGGTTGGGATATGCGTAGAGAAGACAAAAGATTGTACATAATTGGCGCTGGATTTGCAGGCCAGACTATTGCGGATGATATTAAAAGGAAAAAGATTTTTGGGACAGTATCTGCATTTTTAGACGATGACAAAGAAATAATCGGGAAAAAAATAGATGGAATTCCCGTTCTTGGTCCTATTTCTAATGTTACATCTCTTTTGCGATGCACAGAAAATGACGAAGCGCTTATTGCTATACCAAGTGCATCAGTAGAACGGATAAGAGAAATTTACCAAATTCTCACTGAAAGCGGTTTTTCAAAAATAAAAATCCTTCCTGGCATCAGTCAGGTTGTAAACGGTTCAGCTCATCTTGTACAGACACGAGAAATTGATCCTTTAGATATTCTTGGTAGAACCCCTATTACAATTTCTCTTAAAGAAAGTTTGTCTTATTTAAGAGGAAAAAGAGTTTTAATCACCGGTGCAGGTGGTTCAATTGGTTCTGAATTAGCAAGACAACTTTTGAGCGGAGGAGCAGAAAGACTTTATCTTTTTGGTCACGGAGAAAACTCAATTTACCAGATCGACAGAGAACTTAGACTTTTACAGCGAGAAGGTGTTGGTGAAAAAGCAACTATAGTTCCAATTATTGGAGACATGGTTGATCGCTCCTATGTTGATTACATTATAGAACAAACTCATTGCGAAGTAGTATTTCACTGTGCAGCATACAAACATGTTCCCCTAATGGAAGAAAATCCGGTTGCAGCCATCCATAACAATGTATTTGGAACTAAAAACCTTCTTGATGCAAGTTTAAAACACAATGTTCAGCGTTTTGTTCTTATTTCAACGGACAAAGCCGTAGATCCGGTAAGCGTATACGGTGTTTCCAAAATGCTCTGTGAAAAACTTGTACTAGAAGCTGCAAACCGAGTTTCAGGTGATAAAAAGTTTATGTTTGTACGTTTTGGAAATGTTCTAGGCTCTAGAGGATCGATTCTTCCGCTTTTTATGGAACAGATTAAAAACGGTGGCCCCTTAACAGTAACCAGTGCAGACATGGAACGATATTTTATGACAATACCGGAAGCATGTTCCCTTGTATTACAAACAGGTGGAGTTGGAACAAATAAAGAATCATATCTTTTAGATATGGGAGAACGAGTAAAAATACTTGAATTAGCAGAACAAATCATAAAGTTCAGCGGGTTAGAACCATACAAAGACATAGATATTAAAATTATAGGAAAGCGTAAGGGTGAACGATCAATAGAACCTCTATGGCTTGAAGAAGAACAACCTGCTAAAACAGAATATCCCAAAATATTAAAACTTAAAAATCTGGAATACGACACTCAAAAATTATTATCGCTCTTAGCAAAACTTGAACAAATCTGTTTTTGTAATAATCCAGAAAAATTAGATTTATCCATTTACAGAAACAAAGATTTATTAATCAAAATTTTATGTAACGAATTTCCATCTTTAAAGAACTTTTATCAAGAAAACGGAGTTTACAATGTCTGACGCAAATTCATTAAAGGTAAGTTTTTCACGTCCTTCTATTAGTAAAGATGAAGAACGAAGTGTGTTAAAAGTTTTACGCTCCGGATGGTTAACTACAGGAAAATACGCTTTAGAATTTGAAAAAAACTTTTCTGAATTTATGAATAAAAATCCAGCTATGCTGGATAAAAGAAAAGAATTTGGTTTATCCTGCGAACCTGTTGTAAGCCTTGCGGTTAATTCAAATACCAGCGGAATGATTTTAGCAATGGAAGCCTGTGGAGTTACAAAAGGAACTGCAATTATCACAACCCCCTACACCTTTGTATCAACAGCAACCTGTGCAAAACATCTAGGTGCAGACGTTTATTTTGCAGATATAGAAAAAGATTCTTACAACATCGATTGCGACAAAATAGAAGAAATACTTAGATCTCCAAAAGGAAAAAATGTAAAAGCAATTGTTCCGGTACATATTGCAGGAAATGTTGCAAACATGAAAAAAATTATGCGTCTAGCTAAACAATACGATGTTAAAGTTATTGAAGACGCAGCTCATGCTTTTCCAAGTCCAACAGAATTAGGTTATGCGGGAACAATTGGCGATGCAGGAGTTTTTTCATTTTATGTAACAAAAACGATGACTTGTGCAGAAGGCGGAATGGTTTGTACTCGAGATAAAGAACTTGCCAAACGAATGACCATAATGCGCTTACATGGAATGGATAGAACAACCTGGGACAGATACACAAGCCCAAAGGCAAGCTGGGAATACGACATTGTTGCCCCAGGATATAAATTTAATTTACCTGATGTTCTAGCAGCAATTGGATTGTGTCAGTTAAAAAAAGCAGAACAATTTGATAAAAAAAGAAAAAAGATCGTTCAAATATATAATGAAAGTTTTAAAAATCTTGATTTTATTAAACTTCCTCCTGATGGAGAAGGAAATGCCTGGCACCTATATCTTATGCGTATAGTTCCAGAAAAGCTTAAAATTGACAGATATGAATTTGCAAAAAAATTACAGCAAAAAGGTATAGGAATTTCCGTACATTTTATTCCATTGTTTAATTTTACATACTGGAAAAATCTGGATCCTGACTTTAATGCCGAAAATTATCCAAATGCCCAGAAACAGTATTCAAACACTATAACTATCCCTCTGTGGCCTGATATGACAAAAAAAATGGTAAAAACTGTTATTGATGCGGTAATTCAAATAGGAAGTGAGTACCATGCCTAAAAAAGGAACAAAGCAAAAAACTAAAAAGCCTTTTTTCGTAAAAGAATATGTTTCGGATTGTTCTAAACCGGATATGCTTTATGCGGCCTTAGTCAGAAGCCCCTTAAGTTCTGGAAAAATTACAAATATTACTTTTGGAGATTTACCGGAAGGCTACTTGTTATTTACTGCAAGGGATATTCCCGGGAAAAACAGAATTACAACCCTGGACACAACAACAAGAGTTTTTTGCAGTGAGCATGTGCATTATCTTGGAGAGCCGGTAGGAATTTTAGTCGGTCCAGATCAAAAAACAGTTCGACGACTCGCAAAAGAAATCCAAATTACTTTTGACGTAACAACAATTGAGTCTGCATTAAAGGATGTTGCTGACGAATTAAAAAAAGCACCTTTGACAATTCAAAATCAAGTTGTATCTAAAGATAACGATTTAACAGAATTCGTTGACATGATGAATGTAATGCCTTCTTTGGACGCACTACCAAAACCAGGCTCAAATTTTAGTTATACACAGCCTTCCCAAATTACAGAAGCTGTAGACAGTATTAATCCTCGTAAACATGTACAGGAAGTTTTAGCTGAAAAAATTGTAAAAAAAGGTATTTTTGAAACAGCTAAAAGAAATTCAACAATAGAAAAATTCTTTTCTTCTTCTGAATATGACATCAGCGGTGAATGGGAATTAAAAGAAACCCCAAATTTTTGGGGAGAATCAAACGGTGCCTTTTGTTATATGGACTCCAGCGGTCTCAATGTTCTTACGACAACACAATGGCCTAACCACCTTTTGACAAATCTTTGTACAGTTTTAAATCTTGAAGAAAACAAAATTAATGTACAAAAAACAATTGTTTCAGAAGAAAACTCCAATGGAATCTGGCGTTGTACAACCCTTGCCGTTCAAACTGCCCTTGCCTGCTATTTAAGTAAAAAGCCTGTAAAATTAATTTTATCAAAGCAGGAACAACTGGAGTTCATGCTTCCTGGTATACGAACAAAGGTAACTCATAGGACAGCTCTGGATAAAGATGGATTGATTAAAGCGATGCAAATCTCTTTTTTATGCGATGCAGGTTTTACAAATCCATTTGCCCAGGAAATTGCTAATCGACTGGCTGTTGCTTCTATAAGTTTTTACAATGTCGAAAACATCAATGTTTCTGTAAAGGTGATTTCCTCTGCATTACCACCAACTTCGTTTTACAGTGAATTAATAGATTCTCAGGCATTTTTTGCAGTTGAAAACCAGATACAAAAAATTTGTGAACAAACACACATCTTGCCTCACGAATTACGACTTAAAAATATAAATTCAAATCCAAAAAAGATAAAATCACCATTTACCTTTACATTCAATTCTTGCAACGAAATATTGAATGCAATAATGGTTCAAAGCGATTTTCTAAGAAAATATACTACTTACAGCCTTAATTCAAAACAAAACAATCTTGAACGGGGCAATACATTTTTTTCACTACCGAGACGTGGAATTGCAATGAGTTGTGCTTACGACGGAGCTTGTTTTTACGGTACAACCTTCCCGTTAAATCATCATAAACTAGAAGTAGTTTTAGAAGATGAAAATCACTTAATTATTAAATCAGTTTGTCCATCAGATACTGCATCAGCAATCTGGAAAAACATTGCCAACGAAATTTTACATATTGATAAAGAAAATATAAAAATTGATCCATGGGAATCTCTTTCCTCAAAAGATTCATTACCAGAAAACTTTTATTATGATATTTCAATAATGACCGTATTGTTAAAAAAATGCTGCACAGAACTTGCTAAAAAGTTAAAAGAAGCAAAATTCCCGATTTCTGCAAAACAGACAATTACACCATCTATGAAAAAGAAATGGAACAGCGAAACTTTTAGTGGTATTCCTTATCAGGCAACAGCTTTTGGAAGCGCAGTTGTAGAAGTAGAATTAAATGCAGACACCTATCAAGGAAAAATCAAAGGAATATGGATAGCAATCGATTGTGGTGAGATTCTTTCCATAAAGGCTGTACAGAACTCTATAAGACTTTCTGTTCAACAGGAATTAAAACGTCTTATTAAAGAAACCGGGATCTCTTGTGAAAGTGTAAATATTTCTTTTGTACAATCAAACAATCCTCCATGTCAGATTGGTAAACTGGTACACAATCTTATTCCTGCAGCCTTTAGCTCAGCACTTTCCCTTGCTTTTAGTCATTCAATACAGACAATACCATGTACAGAACAAGAGTTATACAACCTTACTACAATTCAACAGAATATAACTTTGGATAACCTTGAAGAAAGTACACGAAATATTGAAAAAGAAGCTGTTCAGGAGGCAAAATAATGAATATACCTATTCTTCTTAATGAGGAACGAACCATGATTCAAGCCTCCCCAGATGAAACTCTCCTTTCTGCCTTAAGAAAGAATAAGTGCCTGTCTGCAAAATTGGGTTGTGGACAAGGAAAATGCGGTTCCTGTACAGTTTTGCTCAATGGCAAACCAGTCTGCTCCTGCAAAATACCAGTTGCAATCGTTATGAACCAGGAAATACAAACCCTTGAATCTTTTTCAAAAACCGAAATGTATCAGGATATTACCAAGGGCTTTTCAAAAGCCGGAATAAAACTATGCGGCTTTTGTAACGCAGGAAAATATTTTGCCACAAGAGAAATATTACTTTCCAATGAAAAACCAAACAGAGCCTCGATAAAAGAACAAATTCAGCATTTAGCCCCTTGTTGCACTGATTCAGATTCTTTAATAAATGGAATAATCTATGCCTCAGATATTTATAATAAACGAATAGGAGCAAAAGATGAGCGATAACGACTGCAATGTTTTTTATGCACGAAATTTAACCGAAATTTTCTACCATCTTAAGACAATCTCTGCTCTTAAAATCGTTGGTGGTTGCACAAGTATTCAAAAAATGCCTCAAAAGGCTATTTCAACCATATATGTTCCAGAATTAAAGACTATTAACAAACACGAACGATATATTGAATTTGGCCCTGGAACTTTCTTGTCAAACATTTTAGCATTAGGAGAACGAAATCTTCCTAAAATTCTAGTTGATGCAATTAAATCTACCGCAACCCCGTTTATTCGAAATATAGCAACCATTGGTGGAAATATATTACACGATAACTGCCAGTACTCTCTTTACGCTCCACTTCTTGCATTGGATTCTTCTCTTGAGTTTAAAAGTCCATCGGAAACAACATATACTTCGATGCTTAACTTTAAGCAAATACCAGAAGGAAGCGTCCTAACAAAAATAAGAGTTCCCCTTAACGACTGGGATATTTCTATTTATTCGAGATTAGGACCTGAACATCAGATTACTGAGAACACTGCTCATTTTGCCTTTTTAGTAGAAACTGATAAAAGTATAATCAATAACTTAAAAATTGCTTTTGCCGGTAAACTTGCTTTTAGAGCCCAAGAATTAGAAAACCGACTTTTAGGTCTTAGACTTCCGTTAAACTCAAAAGAAATAGCAAATTATGTTAACGATGCCGCAATTCAATTTGATAAGACATATGAAAATGAGTCTTATCCACCTGTTTTACGACAACAGTTTTTAAACTTAATACGCTATTCTTTTGAACAGTTAACTTAAAAAATTAACGGATGAACATCGCATCTCCGTAACTAAAGAAACGATATTTATTTTCAACGGCTGTTTTATATGCCGAAAGTATATTTTCTCGACCTGCAAAAGCACTTACAAGCATAATCAAAGTGCTTTCGGGCGTGTGAAAGTTGGTAAACATCTGATCTACAACTTTAAACTTATACCCAGGATACATAAATATGTGAGTACTTGATGTACCTGCCTTTACAACACCGTTTTCATCACAACAAGATTCCAGTGTTCGCACAGAAGTTGTTCCTACAGCAAGAATTGGTCTTCCTTCTTTTTTAGCCTTATTTATTTTATCCGCAGTACTCTGGGGAACTGTAAAAACTTCTTCATGCATCTTATGATCTTCAATATTTTCCTCTCTTACCGGAAGGAATGTTCCTAAACCAACATGTAGTGTAACAAAATCACGCTCAATACCCTTTGAATCAAGCCTTGCAAGCATATTTTCTGTAAAATGAAGACCTGCAGTGGGACAAGCAGAACTACCAGTTTCCTTAGCGTATACATTCTGATATCGTTCACTATCCTCTTCCGTATCTTCACGACGAATATACGGAGGAAGTGGAATATGCCCATTACGCTCAAACCATGCTTCATCAATCACAAAATCAAAACTCATAGCCCTGAATTCCGTTCCTGCGTTACCAGGATGATCAATAATAGTCCCGATAGAACCATCAGGAAAAGTATACTTCATGCCAGGTTTCTGTTTTTTGGCAGATTTTACCATTGTATTCCATATCTGGCCGTCTTTATCAATCTGATTGAGGAACATAAATTCAGTTTCACGTCCGGTAGTCTGTTTAATACCGTAACATCGGGCTCTTCTTACTTTTGAATTGTTAAAAATCATCAACGTACCAGGAAGAATCAAATCTGGTAAATCATCCATAGAAAAATGCTCTACATTACCATTTTTTCTATTTAGGAGCATTAATTTATCCTGACCTCTAATTCCACTTGGATGCTGAGCTATAAGTTCCTGAGGTAAATCAAAATCAAAATCTGTAAGTTTCATAATATTCCTCTAAAAAAGTGTTCCCTGTTTTTTATCCTGACTGTCTTGTTTTAATCCTAAATGTTCATAAGCTTTAGGTGTAACAACTCTACCCCTTGGAGTTCGTTGAATTAAGCCACATTGAATTAAATAAGGCTCATAATAATCTTCAAGTGTATCAAGGCTTTCGCCAATACTGATTGCAAGTGTTTCCGCTCCAACAGGTCCACCACCAAAATTATTGATAATAGATAGTAAAATTTCCCTGTCGTATTTTTCAAGGCCCAGTTCATCTATTTCCAGGCGACTCAATCCACGTTTTACAATACCAGAGTTGATACATGAAAGTCCTTCCACCTGTGCAAAATCCCTCATTCGTCTCAAAACTCTGTTTGCAACACGGGGAGTTCCACGACAGCATTGAGCAAGCAAAAGCGCAGCATCATCGTCTATTTGAACATCAAGAATACCTGAAGATCTTTTTATAATCAACGCAAGTTCAGCCTGTGTATAAAACTCAAAACGTGGAATGAAGCCAAATCGACTTCGTAAAGGACTAGAAACACTTCCGGCCTTTGTTGTAGCCCCTACAAGAGTAAAAGGAGGAATCGGAATTCGAACTGTTCTTGCTGCAGCACCCTGTCCGATAATCCAGTCCAGTTCAAAATCTTCCATCGCAATATAAAGCATTTCTTCTAAAGCAGGTTTTAATCTGTGAATTTCATCTATAAAAAAAACCGTTCTTGGAGTTATTGTAGAAAGAATACCGGCCAAATCTTTAGGTTTATCCAAAGCCGGAGCCGAGGTTACCTTAAAATCAACCCCCAATTCATGTGCTGTAATTTGAGCCAGTGTGGTTTTACCAAGTCCCGGAGGACCTATTAACAAAAGATGGTCTAAAGGTTCCTCTCTTTGTTTTGCAGCCTGAATAAATGTTGCAAGATTCTTTTTTACAGGTTCTTGTCCCAAAAAATCCTTTAAAAAATGAGGTCTTAAATTGTTTTCCTGTTCATCAAGAGCTTCATTATAATCCGATCGAACTATTGTTGAAAAACCAATATCATCATTTTTACTCATTTACGCAAGCTCCACAATTGCCCTACGGAATAACATATCTTCTTTATCTTTTTGATTTTTTTCTGCAAAAGAAGAATCACTTATCAACACTTCAGATAATTCTGCTATTTTTTGTTCAACAAGTTTTTTATCATATCCCATACTTACAAGAGATGAAATCACATCAGCATAAGGAGAATTATTTGGAACTCTTATGGTTGTTACGCTTTCAGAAACCGTAAGCTTACCTTTTAATGCAAGCAGCATTTTACCTGCAGTTTTCTTTCCAATTCCAGGGATTTTTTCAAGCAATCCTAAGTCTCCGTTTTCAAGAATTGTTGTAAGTTCACAGGAAGAGACTGAACTCATAATTTTTACAGCACCTTTTGGGCCTACCCCGTCAACTTTTAACAAATCTAAAAACAGATTTCTTTCTGAATCTGAAGAAAAGCCATAAATATTCATAGAAATATCAGTATGTTGAAGCCAGGTGTATACCTTTGCTTCTGTACCCACAGGTGGAAGTATTTGTAAATTAGTATCAGGTATACAAATATCCCATTCAATACCATTATTTTCTAAAAAAATCTGTTTTGGAAATTTTCCAGTAATGATTCCCTTAATCGAATTGAACATAACTATGATTATATCAAAAATTATCTATCTTGTATAATGTAGATGAGTAATAGCTCCTGCTATTGCATCTGAAGCATGATCAGGTTTTACAGGATTTTGTAATCCCAGAAGAAGTTTAACATACTTTTCAACTAATTCTTTATCAGCATTAGAAGTTCCTGTAACTGCCTGTTTTATCTGATTTGGAGTGTATTCACCTAATTTAATGCAGTGCTGAGCAAGACAAAGAGTTACAACCCCACGTGCCTCGGCAACCCCCATGGCACTAGAAACATTTTTTGCAAAATACAAAGTTTCCATTCCGGCCTCGCTAGGTCTGAACTCGTCAATTACTGCACACAACCGATTATAAATTGTAAGAAGTCGTTCACCATGGGGACTTTTGCTGTCTGTAGAAATACAGCCATAACTAATCATTTTATATCTGCCGTTTACAAACTCAACAATACCAAACCCAGTATTTGCAAGTCCAGGATCAATTCCTAAAACCCGGCGTATAGAGGATTTACAAAGTTGTTTTTCTGATTGGATTAAAGCCATAAATCTTACATTAACATAAAAAAAGGCTGTTCCAAAAGTGATTAACCGTTCTTTTGGACAGCCTTTACATTTTAAGCTAAAAGCAAATTAAGCTTCTGGATCAAAATCATCTGGGAATTCAGCTGTGTGATAAACATTCTGAACATCATCATTGTCTTCAAGTTTATCGATGAGCTTCTGTACCTTAGCTGCAGTTTCTGCATCTACAGGTGTGTATGCATCAGGAACCATTCCTACATCAGCAGAAAGTGATTCAAAGCCCTTTGCATTCAAAGCATCAGCAACAGCAGCAAATGCATCAGGAGTTGTTGTTACTGTGATGATTCCATCTTCGTTAACAATGTCATCAGCACCAGCTTCAAGAGCAACTTCCATAACTTCGTCTTCGTTTACTTTTTCTGCATCAAATTCAATTGTACCCTTTCTCTGGAACATACGAGAAACTGAACCAGTTGTACCAAGGTTACCACCGTTTTTGTTAAAGATATTTTTAACATCAGCTGCAGCACGGTTCTTGTTATCAGAAAGAACTTCTACCATTACGGCAACACCACCAGCTGCATATCCTTCGTATACAAATTCTTCGTATGCTGCTCCACCGTCTTCACCAGTACCCTTTTTAATAGCACGTTCGATGTTATCCTTAGGCATATTTGCAGCACGAGCTTTAATAATTACTGTACGCAAACGTGGGTTTGAATCTGGATCTCCACCACCCATACGAGCTGCAATAGAAATTTCCTTAATGAATTTTGTAAAGATCTTACCGCGCTTAGCATCAGCAATACCTTTTGCATGTTTAATGGTTGCCCATTTACTATGTCCTGACATGGAAGACTCCTAAATATAAAAAATTTACTTGATTTTATTTTCTTATTATTTTACCTAAAATTACTTTATTGTGTCAATATTTACAGATTTTTCTATCAGGGCAAACGCATTATAAACTATTCTGCCTACAAAAATGGCTCCCAGTCGCAAAAACGGCTTATCAAAACCGCAAACTAGTTTGCTACACGCGTT
>CADBSK010000058.1 GCA_902797305.1 uncultured Spirochaetaceae bacterium
AAACTAGTTTGCGGTTTTGATAAGCCGTTTTTGCGACTGGGAGCCATTTTTGTAGGCAGAACAGTTTATAATGCGGTTGCCCTGAATTTTATATATTAATAGATTGTTATTTTACCCAGGTTAATATAAAATACAGTTATTTCCTTAGGGTTTGTTTAAGGCTACCTTTAATATGGTATGGCTTAAGCTTGCCGGGGACTTTGAAAGCCTAAATTTGAGGGGTAATATATGAAAAGAAAAATCTTTTTTTTAATTATGCTGTTTACCGGATTTTATCTTTTTGCACAGGAGGGGGAGCCTAAAGGCCTTTTGCAGGACGAAGATAAATCTGAATCAAAATTTAAGATAGGTCTTTATATTCCGGCGGGTCTTCCGGTAGGTTCTATTGGAGAATATGAAAATTTTTCCCTGGGGCTTGGTTTTGCGGCAGAGTACCTGCTTCCCTTTAAGCTTAACAGAATTTCAACAGGGCTGGCTGCCCGTATGGCTTGTAAATATGTTTTCCTTAAAGAAAAGGCTCCCATGATTTTTTTAGGCGATGCAAATATCAGTGCAGGCGCTTTTATACAGTTTCCTTTTGCGGCTGGTAATTTAAATTTGATATTTCAGCCAGAGCTTGAATACGGTGCGGTTTTTCATTGCCTTTTGCCAGAGAAAAATTCCGGGCTTGAAAATTTTTATGTAAATCAAATTCTTTGCATTGTTCCTTCGTTAAGATTTTCGTTTGTTCAAAATATGGAACTGGAATTTTCGCCCTTTTACATGATGGAATTTCAAAAAACGAATTTGCAGCATGAGGCGGGTCTTAGGCTTGGAATTTTGTTTTATCTGTAAAATTTAAGGGGAAATGCTATGAAGAAAACTATTTTTTATGCTTTTATACTTTTGTTAAGCCTTGTTTTTTCTGCCTGTTCTGACTTTTCTGCTGAAGTGAAGGAGTCTGAGGCACAGTTAAAAAGGGTTCTTAATGTTTCAAATGTTACTTTTGACAGTACAACATACAAATTTAATTCAGATATTACGGCACCTGACGGAAAACTTGTAACGCTTACTGTAAATGGAGTTTCTTGCCAAGGCTTTGCCTGTAATCAAAAAATATCCCTTACTTTGGATACTCCGTTTTTAAAAAATTTAAAAGGCGGAAAAGAATATGAAATTTATTTTTCTGCAGAAGACTATATTGGAACAAAAACAAGCGTTTCTTACTGGCCAAAGGTTTCTTATAAGCTTTTGTCCTTGGATGAAATTACAATTTATAATGGCGGAGCAAAAGATTTTGTTGAGCCTGATTTCATTTTGCAAAATTATGACGAATCCCAGGTAACTTATAAAACTTGGTTTAAATTATACAAAAATTACGGCATGGATAATCAGACAGAAATTGAAGATGTTGATGTAAGTAACTGGAAAATTTCTGATTTAAAGAACTATCTTGCCGATTTGGAAAATGACGGAAATTCCGTGGAAGTGCATTTTTCCGTAACTCCTGATTGTGAAGGCGGTGAAAACCTTGCGGCAAAAGGTTTTGTGCTTTATCACTGCAAAAAGGATGTTCTGGTAAAAAGTGTAGGTGTTTCAAACAGTAATGGAAAGCTTGTGGCTCATTTGTACGCAGATGAAGAAGTAAGTGATGAAAGTGAAGCTGAAACTGCCGGAGGAATTGTTGCTTTTCAGTGGCAGTGTTCAAATGACGGTAAGGAAGAAAATTTCAGGGATGTACCTGGGGCTGTAGGAAAGCTTTTTTCTGTAACCAGGGAAAATGTTTCTGAATATTTGGGAAAAACATTCAGGGTTAAGATTACGCAGACTTTTGAAGGTGCAGAACAAGCCAGCATTTATTCTGCTACATATCCTTTTTATCATACCATAGTAAATTCTGAACTTTACTATGACGGACTTCTGCTTACAGGTGAAACTTTTGATGTATCAAAAGTAAAGGGTGTAATTACGGACGAATTGGGGCAGACATATACTGAAAAAGATTTTACCCTGCAAACGATTAGTGAATTAGACGAAACCGAAAACTATTATTTGGGTACTGTTTCTAAAAACTTTTACCTGCAATGCATGAATAATGATTTTTACGATTTTTCCCAGTCAGTTTTTGTTACGGTAAGAAATTCATTTACGGAAGAAGAATTGCCACTTCTTTCAACGGATACTGCTTCTATGGAAGCCGGCAACGTAAAATTTACAGAAATAAATAAGGATTTGGAATACTCTGTTGATGGCAGGGGAACTTATACGGAAATTCCTGAAGGAGAATTTGAAGCTTCCTCCGGCGATATAATTTACATAAGAAAAAAGGCTTATGGAATTCCAAATGCAGACGGTTATATAAAAGAAAGTGAAGCCCTGCCTGTTACTGTAAAAGATGAAAATATTGGTAAAAGTACTTCAGGCGGCAGCATAATCAATAATCTTGAAACATTGAAACTGACTCTAAAAAAGTCAACTGACGGTAATTTAATTGTAATAAAGCCCGTTTATACTTATACAGACGATGAATGGGAATATGAATATACCTGGTTAATTGACGGTGTTGATGCTCTTACTTACACCGGTGTTTCAAAAAATGAAAATAATGAGCTTGTAATAGACAGCTCAGAATTCAGTGCAGAAACCTATCAGCTTTTCTGTCTGGTTAAAATATATTTACCCCTTGATGACGATCTGAAGCTGCCGGTGGCAAATCTTTCCCAGCAGATATCGCTTGTTATGAACATGAACTAAGGAGGAAGGTATGAAAAACATTTTATTCAAAAGATTCTTTATATCAGCATCAGTTTTTATATTGCTTTTTAATATTTTAGGCTGTCAAGTCAGTATTTCCGAAAAAGAAGACTTAAGCTTGACTGAAAATTCTGATGAAGTAAATATTTCCCTGGCTTTTGAAAATACTTCCAGGTCAGCATTGCCACAAGTTGATTTGGAAGAAATTTCTTCTGTCAGTTTGTATTATGAAGATACAGAAGGTTTGGATTCTAATTCTTTAGAAAATCTTTGCTTTTTGGGCTCCTGGGAAAGTGTGGCAGAAATGAATAATGCCGTTATAACCTTTAAGACTGGAACCTATGACTTTACGGTAATTGCAAGCAGTGGATATGTAATTTATTCGGATACAAAAAATTTTACTATAAAAAAAGGCTTGAACAAGCTTTCATTTAGCCCCCGCATGGAACTGATTACCAATAATCAAAACCAAGGAAAAGGAGCCCTTAATGTTTCTGTTTCTTATGATAATGAAAATGTTGCCCTTGTAACCGGCGGGCTGTATACACTGGAAGGAAATAAAGTTCAGGGCTATACAGACGAAAGCTTGGAAATAAAATCAGGGGGAAAATCCGTATATGCAAAGGAAGATATTCCTGCCGGAAGCTATATTTTAATTTTTAAGTTTTTTGCAGATGAAGAAAAAACATTGCTTCGCGGTACATACCGAGAATACTGTTCAATAATAAACGGTAAAACCAGTTCAAGTGAATGTGTTGTAGAATCTCTTGCAGGTTTATTTTCAATTACTTATGAAATGAATGGTGGTGCTTTTGCAAATGGTGTAACTTTTGCTGGTAACTATACAAGGCAGTCTGCCTTAATTGAACTTCCTGTAAATAGTGAAAGTGAAACGAAGGTTTTAAGAAGCGGCTACACTTTTGGCGGCTGGTACGAAAATTCAACTTTTTCTGGTAATCCTGTAACAGAAATCCCTTGTGGCAGTTCGGGAAACAAGGTTTTTTATGCAAAATGGCTTGAAAATGCTGTCATAACATTTATTCCTAATGCTACGGGGGCTACTATAACAACACATTCTCAAACTGTAATAAAAGGAGAAGAAAGTTCCTTAAAAACTGCCGCAGATTTAGGACTTTCATATACAGGAGGCCGTTTTTTAGGCTGGGCCGAAGAAAGTGATGCAACTCGTGCAAGTTATACTGATGGCGGTGCCATTACTGTAGATTCTAATAAAAATCTTTATGCTGTATGGAGTGTAAGCAGCATAAATCCTTCTGGTCCTGGAGATAAAACCGACACAGATGGCGACGGTCTTACAGACTGGGAAGAAATGAATACATATTTTACAGACCCAAGCAGCAAGGATACAGACGGAGACGGCTGGGATGACGGAATTGAAGTAAAGGGACTTTACAATAAATCTAAGAATGTTTTTAATCCGCTTATAGCAGATACGCCATTTTTAGATTTAAGGATTATTGGAACTCCTTACATAGCATATAAATATACTCTTTCTGACGGAAGTACAAGTACGGTAAGTGCCAGTGAAACGGCAGGAACAGTTGGAAGCCAGACTACAAACACTACAAATACAAAAACTCATAACCAGACTCACGGTTGGAATGCTGAATCAAGCCAGTCATATACTTGGGTAAAAGGACATGAAGGCTTTACCTTAGGTTTTAAGGAAGCCTATAACGGAAGTGTTTCTAATGGAGATTCTTATACATATTCAAAGGCAGACAGCGAAAGCTGGTCTAAAAGCTGGAGCAACGGAAAAAGCTCTACATCTTCCAGCAGCAAAACTGTAACAGGTGGTTCTGTTTCTGTTTTCCTGCGCTTAAAAAATCCAAGCAGCATTTCTTATACAGTGGAAAATTTAACGGTTGCCCTTTATAGAATTTCTTCTAATTCTAAGGAAGGCAGAAGTTTTGTAACTAATCTTGAACTTGCAGATGCACAGGTTATTACTATTCCTGCAGAAAGTGAAAGCGGTGATTTAAAATTCAGTGCCTCTATAGGAATCGGGCTTACAGAATTACTTATGAAATATTCACGGGGCTTTGAAATTGAAGTTGCAGGTTACAAGATTACCCTTCAAAAAGACGGACAATATCCAAATGATTTTACGGAAGCCCTTACCCAGGTAAAAGCAAAAACGGCTTCTGTTTTTATTGACTGGGGAAATTTAAGCGGAAGAAGTCCCCGAACATATAATGTTTCTGTAAAAAATAATTATAATACTGAAGCAACTTCTATAGATAATTTATATGAAGAACCGAATCTTGACGAAATCTTTCAGAATGTGCTGCATTTTACAAAAGACACGGACTATGCTTTAAATTCTTATGGGCATATTCAAAAAATATACAATTTTGAAAATCAAGCTTCCAATGCACAGGGAGCCTGGTTTATCTGCCATAAATATACAAGTAACGGAAATCGCCTGGCAAGTTTATATGCACCGGGATCGGATGATTCCTGGTCTCTGGATAAAATAAAGCTTAATGCCGGCGATGAAGTATTTATAATTTACAGTATAGATAAGGACAATGACGGTGTTCCGCTGAATGAAGAATTAATTTATGGAACCAGTGATGAAAATTCTGACAGTGACGGCGACGGTCTTTCTGATTATGAGGAAATTTACGGCTGGTACAAAGCTGATATTGGTCTGGATGCAAAATATTCTGAAGGAAACAAAGTTTATACAAATCCAAGCCTCATAGATTCAGATGGGGACGATTTGCCGGATTATTCTAAAGACAGCACGAAAAGAGATTCAGACCCTACTGTTCCAAAAATGAAAGATGATGCCAGTATTTCTGTGTTTAAATTTGCAGAATTCAGTGAAGGGGATTTTACAGATTTTAAATATAACAGCAGCAAAGCTTGTTATTACATAGGTCCCATAGACAGCTCTACCATTTGGTTTGACATACAGCCTAAACTTTCTTTTGCTACGGTCAGTTACAGCACTAATCAAAGCGGCGGATTCCAGAATTTTGATAAAACAAGTGCATTTAAACTTAATGTAGGTGAAAATATTTTCTATATAAGATGTACTGCACCGGACGGCGAAACAACAAAAGATTATAAGGTTACAGTAGATTCCACTTTCAAAAAAATGGAAAACTTTAAATTAACGAACAAAACTTATGCTGGTGGCAGCATATCTTTAACCTGGAAAAAATACAGTGATGCAAGGGCGGAAAAAGATGACGGCGGATACATCCTGTATGGAAAAAAAGGATTTGTAACCAAAAAATTAGAGCGATCCGACATTACCTATGCTTCTGATTCAAAATCTAAACTGGATGAAAAAGATGAATTTTATTTAAGGCTTTCTAAGGGAGAACTGGCAACTGGACTTTACAGTTTGGATCTGAAGGATAAAACAGAATATACTTTAATTCTTTTTGCCTATGCCCAATCTGGAAGTGATGAATCTTATAAGTCCGAACAACTTTTTTCAAAGCAATTTAAAACTGCATTAAAAAAAGAGGCTACTCTTAAATTTTATGCGCATTTTATAAAAGGTGAAAACGAACATGACGGTGGTTCTGCCGGCGAATATAAATGGTCTTTTTCTGAAACAGGCGGTAAACTGGGACTTAATGATTTAACAAAATCAGATTTAGTCAGTCTGGAAGACGGATGGTGTTACGGCTTTAAAAACAGATCGGTTTCAATAAGTGAACCTACAAAATTTGGAGAATGTACGCAGGAGTTTTCCGCAAGGTATGAACGGGGAAAAAATTACAGTTTTACTGTAAAGTTTGAAGCCTATGAAGATGATACCTCTTGCGATGACAAACTTGGAACGGTAACGGCAACTTTTTCCTATGACTCTTCTGATGATCGTTGGGTTTGTGTAAGAAGCGCTTCTGGAGGGGACGGTTGCGGTGCTTCTGAAAAAAAAGCGGCATATATCATTTCTGCAGGAAGAAGATCAAACAAGATGGAATGGCCGCTTTGCAATTCTGATAAGGGAGAAATTTCATTCCACTGCGATTTTGGCTGGGATGAATAAAAAATATAAAGGTAATCTTTAAGAGCTTCAGTTTTGAGGTTGACTTGAAGATGTCATAAATAAACTTTTAAGGAGATTATTTTGCGCAAAACAAGAATATTCATAGTTTCAGTTGTAATTTTTTCACTATTTATAAGTGCCTGCTCAAAAAAGGAAACGCTTTCCTTATGGAATGATGAGGCTCCTGCAAAAAAGGCTCTTGTAGAATATGTGAAGAATGTTACAAAAAAAAGTTCTGCTGATTATATACCTGAGGAAAACAGAATTGCCGTTTTTGATCTTGACGGTACGCTTTTTTGCGAAACAAATCCTACTTATTTTGATTTTCAGCTTTTTGTTCATCGGGTTTTAGAAGATGAATCTTACACACCAACGCAGGAACAGTTAAATGTTGCTAAAGTCTTTAAGGATACAGGATATGTTCCGCCATTAAGTGCAGAATATGAAAAAATGCTGGCAACGGCTTATGAAGGTTTTACACTGGAAGCTTTTGACCGATATGTAAAAGATTTTATGGAAACAAATCAGCCCGGCTACAATAATTTAAAACGGGCAAACGCTTTTTATAAGCCAATGGTTCAGGTAATTTCCTTTCTTGAACAGAATGGTTTTACAGTTTATGTTTCAAGCGGAACTAACCGCTTTATTCTGCGTACGCTTGTGGGAACGACACTGAAATTGCCTGCAAAGCAGATAATTGGTTCTGACAATCTTCTTGTTTCTACAAATCAAGATGGAAAAGACGGGCTTTCCTATACATTTTCTGTAAATGATGAAATTTTATTTGGCGGGGAAAACATAATCAAGAATCTGCAGATGAATAAGGTTTCTACAATTGTAAAAGAAATTGGAATTCAGCCTGTTTTGGGCTTTGGAAACAGTTTAACAGATGCAAGCATGGTTAATTATGCAATGGCAAATAAAAAATATAAGTCTTTAGGATTTATGCTTTGCTGTGACGACTTGGAACGGGAGTATGGAAATTTAAGAAAGGCGTCAAAAATGCTTGAAGATTGTAATGAAAATGGTTGGATTCCAATTTCTATGAAAAATGACTGGAAAACAATTTATGGATCTGAAGTAAGCAAAACTGGAGAATAATATGTTAAAAAAAATAAGGATTGTATCTGTTTTTTTAGCTGTTTTTGTGATGTTTTTTTCATGTAAGTATGAAGGTGACACTTATATTGTTTATAAAGATGCTCAGGAAGAATCTGAGGACTTTGTATCAGAATCCCTTTTAATGTATGAGTCAGGAATTCTTTCTGACACTTTGAATGTACGCTTTTATGAAGATAACCGCTGCATTCCTTATGTGGGAATCCGTTATTTTATGGAAAAAATTGAAAATACCATAAAGGAAGCTTCTTATGCTGACGGCAGGTATAAGTATATTGTAAGGGCAAATTATGCAGATTTACGCATACCTATGATTGCAGATGTAAAAAATGATACTCTTACTTTTTCTTCCTTTGCAGATTTTACAAATAATTCCTGGAATAATTATGTTTTTGGAAAGTTATTGAATTATTTTAGAAAATACAGCGGCGAAAAATCCAGGGTATTTAATCTTGGTAAATACGGTTTTAAGATTTTTGGCGGTGTAGATGATGCATATATTCCTCTTTGCCTTATTTCAAATATTTTTTCTTGCCAGTTGGAAGATAAGATACCTGTTTACAATGGAGATAGTCTTTATAGAGGAACTGCTTCAGGTGAATATTATAAAAAGGGCTGGTTTATAGACAGCAAGACAGGGGCAAAAGCAGAACGGTCAAAGGAGCTTATAAATTTGTCATATAATCTTTTGTGCTTTGTTCATGATTATTTATACGGGCATCCCGGGTATTATGCTTTTGCAGATGACGGAAACGGCTTACCCGAAGAAAGCATCGTAAACGAAGCGGATAAATTGACTTTTGATGCACTTCTTACAAAATACGCGCCGAAAACTAAAGAAAAACTTCTTTCTTCTTCTTTTAGGGAATATTCAAAGGGACTTGATGAATTATGCAATTCTAAGGTTTATGGTGATGGACATTCTGCATTCATTACATATAATTTTTTTGAAGAAGACGACATAATGAATTCTGAGGAAAGTAAAAAAAACACAGTAATTAATCAGGTCTCTGAAGAAATAAATGCTGCTCGAAATGCAAAAAAAATAGGAAAAACCAGTGCCTTTTCTTATATAGGGGATGTGTCTGTACTTGATGAAAATTTTGAAGAGCAATATATTCCTGCTTTTGAGCTTACTGACGACGGAAAAACTGCAATAATACGCTTTGACAGTTTCAAGGGAAGCGATTTTTGGGATAACTATTACAAAAACGATTCTCTTACGGCAAACCCGGATCCTTCTTCCGTAAATATTCCAGATGACACAATGGGCTTATTTTATAAATCCTTTTGGGCACTGGAAAATGAAGATGCCTGTTCAAATGTAAAAAATGTAATATTGGATGTTTCCTGCAATGGTGGCGGACAGGGTGACTGTCTTATTTATATTCTTCACTATCTGATAAAAAATCCTGTTTTCAGGCTTTATGATGTGATAAGCGGCGGTAAATCAGAAGTTACAAGTTTTGCAGACATTAATCTTGATGGAAAATATGACGAAGATGATAAGGCTAAAAATTATAATTATGCTGTTCTTACAAGCTTTAATTCCTTTTCATGTGGAAACGGCTTTCCTGCAATATGCGCGGATAATGGCATAAAGATAATTGGAAAGCGTTCAGGTGGCGGCAGCTGCGTAGTGCGGATGGGAAGTACGGTAGACGGTTTTAAATATATATATTCAGGTGCAATGCGAATTTCATATGATGACTGGCAGACTGTAGAAAGTGGTGTAGCTGTTGATAAAGAAATCTCTGATTATAAAGATTTTTTTGATAATGAAAAACTTTCAGTAATTATGCAAGAAGTGTTTGGTGAGTAAAAAAATAAAAAATTGCAAGCAAAGCAGTCAAGTCAGAATGTACTTGGCTTGCTTTGCTTGTAAGATTACTGCATAGAAATAAATAAAATTAAATCAAACCAGTAGTTTCATCTAATCCCATACGAATATTCAGACACTGAACAGCAGCACCGCTTGCACCCTTTCCAAGATTGTCAAAGCGGCTTGTAAGCATGATTCTGTCATCATTACCGTAAACAAAAATCTGCATATTGTTTGTACCTGCGAGAGTATTTGCAGGAATAAACTGTTCAGGAAGAGTTCCTTCACCCATAAAACCTGCAACCTTTACAAAAGTACAATCCTTATAGTGTTCGCTCATCATCTCCCAAACATCGTGACAAGTTACTTTTTTTGAAAGAAGTCTTGCGTGCAAACCAACTGTTACAGTCATTCCCTGAAAGTAATCACATACATATGGATTAAAAATAGGTTCAAAATCAAGTCCACTGATTTTTTTCATTTCTGGCAAATGTTTATGAGCTTGTGTCAAAGCATATAAACGAGGAGAATCAAGACCTGGATCACGGTCAGCAGATTCATACTGAGCAATTGCTTTTTTTCCTGCTCCTGAGTAACCAGATACAGCGTGGATTACAACTGGATAATCCTTTGGCATAATTCCATGTTTAACAAGAGGATATCCCAATACATTAAATCCTGACGCATAACAACCAGGAACAGCAATTCTGTTTGATTTTTCAATCTTTGAACGGAAAGATGCATCCAGTTCAGGAAAACCATAGCTCCAGTCCGGATTAGTTCTATGGGCAGTAGAGGCATCAATGATTACAGTGTTTGGATTTGTACATAGTTCAGCACTTTCAATTGCAGCAGCATCAGGTAAACACAAAAAAGTGTAATCTGATGCATTTATCATTTTTGCTTTTTCTGCAGGATCTTTTCGTTTTTCTTCATCAATTGTAAGAATTTCTAAATCAGTTCTATTTGCAAAGCGTTCAAAAATCTTAAGGCCAGTTGTGCCTTCTTTACCGTCGATAAAAACTTTAACAGCCATTCAGGTCTCCAGTTTATATATTTTTTGTAGATGCAATTATTAAATCCACAAGTACTGAATTAGTATAGCGATTGTTTAAAAATTGTACAAATGGGATTATAATTTGCATATGGATGAAAAGAATAAACCCTCTGTAAGCCAAGCTTTTTCAGATTTCTCAGAAAAATTTTCAAGATTTTTAAAAGACAATCCTCAAAACGAACCAAAAATCCAGAAATCAAAAGATACCCTTTTACAGGAACGTATTCTGGAACAGGAAAAACAGTTTGTATCCCAAATTTGTGCAAAATATCAGAAATATATAAACAGTGAACAGCTTTTACCTGAACAGGAACAATTATTAGCAGCCTACAATCTTTTTAAGGCCGTAAAAGAAGCCGAAAAACAATATGGAAGCAGTCAAACCTGCATTAAAAAAGACTTTCTATATTCCGCTTTATGCCAGAATGCACAATACACAAGTGGAACAGACTTTATTTATCTAAGAGTCTGGCTAGAATTTGCACAAAACATACACGATTTAGTACCTCAATTCTCAGCAAATCAGGATGGCACGTATTCTCTTTCGTTTATTCCACCCCGTTATGCAACCTTTACGGTAGAACAAAAAGAGATTTATTCGATAATTTTATCCAATTTTTACAGTTGAAAAATGAATAAACAGTGATAAAATTGTGGATGAGGCTTTTCATCCATGGTTGAATCAGAATACAAAATCCTTGTTATACATGACAATTTTCTCAAAGATGTATTCGCCACACCAGAAATATCTGATGCTTTTGACTATACATTCACCACAACTGATAATTTTTCTTATTTTAAATCTCAGTTAAATCAGGAATTTGACTTAATCCTGTTTGGAACTTCTTTTTTAGAATCCGGAAGTCTGCCCCTTTTAGAAAAAGTTAAAATTCCTTCAGTTCTTGTTTTTAATCATCTGGAAGAATCTCTTCAACTGGAACTATTAAAATCACCCTATCATATCGAAGAAGTTATTCCCTTTGAAACTGTACGTCTTTTGGTCGCTAAACTTAATAAAATTTTAGTTCGCCACAAAGAAGAAAAGCTTTTGATTCATCAAATTAAAAGCGAATACGAAGACGAAAAAAGCATTATTTGCGAAATCGACCCAATTACCGAAATCTACAATGAACAGACTTTTTTGAGAAAAACAAAAGATTTTGTAAACAGCCAGGCCGATACAAAACTTTCAATTCTTCGGTTTGATATTGATAATTTTAAGGCCTTTAACGAATCCTATGGCGTAGAAGAAGGAAATAAACTTCTCAGATTAATTGGACAGAAGATTAGAGAACTTTCTTTCGAAACTCCTATAACCTACGGACACATTCGTGGAGACCACTTTGCAGTTTGTACCAAGCTCACAGATGAATTCTCTCCAGAAGTCGAAATAAACTATCTTAAAAACTTTTTGTCTAATCTGTATCCAGACTGGTATTTTCAGATACGTCTTGGTATTTACACGATGGAACCTGGCGAACAGAATATTCTCTTAAGCCTTTCAAGATCACTAATCGCACTGGAATCTATTAAGTCAAATTTTAACAAAAATTATGCTTATTACCGCGAAGACTTAAAAAACTTTATTCTTACAGAACAGATAATGGCAAGCGAAATGGTTACAGCCCTGCAGGATGAGCAGTTTGTAGTATTTCTTCAGCCACAATACGATTATGCAACAGAAACTTTAGTAGGAGCAGAAGCACTTGTAAGATGGATTCATCCGGAAAAAGGCCTTATTCCTCCTGACAAGTTTATTCCATTATTTGAAAAAAACGGCTTTATCGCCCGGCTTGATTTGTATGTTTGGGATCATGTTTGCCAGTTAATTCAAAAATGGATTCAGAACGGAAACAATCCGGTTCCTATTTCTGTTAATATAAGCCGCAGAGACTTATACGATCAGGATCTGGTTCAGATTTTCTCTTCACTCTTAAAAAAATATAATCTATCGCCGACTAATCTAAATCTTGAAATAACAGAATCTGCTTACATGGAAAATCCAGAACAGCTCATTAAAGTTGTAAAGGAATTGCAGGAACTAGGCTTTAGAATTGAAATGGACGATTTTGGGTCAGGTTATTCCTCATTAAACACTTTAAAGGATGTTCCAGTAGACGTTCTCAAACTTGATATGCAGTTTATCCGTTCTACAACAGAAACTGACCAGAATAAATCTTCTCGCGGAGGAAGCATTCTCAGTTCCATCATTAGAATGGCAAGCTGGCTTAGACTCCCTGTTATCGCAGAAGGAATTGAATCAAAAAACCAGGCAGAATACCTGAAAAGCATAGGCTGTTTTTTAATGCAGGGCTATTATTTTGGAAAACCTATGCCAACCGAACAGTTCGAGGAGCTTCTTACAACTCTGCCTTCAATTGATACTTCAAACAATTCCAGAACTCAAGATGTAGAAGAAACCAAATCCGTTGATTTTCTTAATGCCACAAATCAGGACCTTCTTTTGTTTAATAACTTTGTTGGAGGAGCTGCGATAATTGAATGGATTGGCACAAAACTTGAAATCGTTCGAGTAAATGAACAGTTTTGTAGTGAACTTGGCATTAATCAGGATAAACTCAAGTCTCTTAAGAAAAATATGCTTTCCAGCATTAAACAAAATTTTCAAAACGAATTTTTGTCTTCTCTTGCCGAGTCCAAAAAAACAGGGAAAGAATCTTTTTGTGAACTTCAATTTAAATCACCTTATGACAATTCTTATATCTGGGTAAGAACCCGATGTCGCCATATCGGAAAAACTGTTACCAGTGATATTTATTATTTTTCAATAGAAAATATAGATTTTAAGATGCAGGTTTTGGACATCAACACTACCCTTACAGAACAATTGCAAACAATAATGGAATACGTCCCATGCGGAATCCTTTGTGCCCGTTATATAAACAATGTATTCTATTTTGACTATGCTAATAAAACCTTTGCAGATTTATTCCATGTTTCCCTCAAAGATTTACCTCAATATTTAAAATCCCACACATTTGCAAAAATTAAAAAGGATATCGTAGATGAAACACAGGGAAAAAACATTCAGATGAAAATCTCAGATCGAAAAGTAATCCGAACAGAAATTTCTGCTAAACTAGATGACGGAACTATCTTCAATGGAAAAGTAATAATTCAATTGATGCGTAAAACAGAAGATTCCTGGACAATTAATTCGATTCTTACTAATGCATAGCGTTAAAAATCACTTTCACAGGTAAAACTCATAGGTTCTTGTGTTACCGGATGAATAAATGAAAGTTTTTTTGCATGAAGCATAAGTCTTTCACCCGGTTTACATGTTCCGTAAAGAGTATCTCCAATTATTGGGATACCAAAACCGTGAGGGTCGCTTGCAGCTAAACGCAGCTGATGGGTTCTTCCTGTGTGAGGAATAAATCTAACGCGAGTACATTTCTTTTTTTTACCCTCAGGATCAATATAAGTTTCCTCACCAAGCAATTTCCACTCAGTAACAGCATTTTTTCCGTTTTCGCGATCCCAAATTTGATGAGGTCTGTTATCTATATCAACCCTAAAATACAGTTCCATAGTTCCCGTTTTAGGCTCAGTTTTAACACCATCTATCAGGGCAACATATTCTTTTTGAACAATTCGGTTTTCAAACTGACGGTTTAATTCCCTGTGTGCTTCTGCAGTGAGAGCAAGAACCATAAGTCCGCTGGTTTCCATATCAAGTCTATGAACACTTGGCTGTTCTATACAATCAGGAAAAAGCCGTTTTAATCTGTTAACAATGCAATCCTGTTTTAAAGGTCCTCGTCCAGGAACGCTCAAAAGACCACTCTGTTTATTTACAACAACAATACTGGAATCCTGATACAAAATATTTAAGCCTAACATAAAGGGTAAAATTAAACCGCATCGTTCATCACAGGGACTATACAATTTCCCCTGCTCTTTTTTTGTATTTTGCGCTCCATAAAATGTTTCTGCCATGCTCAAAACAGCCATATTGTGCTTAAAGGCGTAGTTCAAGAGCTTTGGAGCACAACAATCCCCTGTTCCTGTGGGAGGAAGCTTACCTTTGCACATTTCTTTAAGAGAATGCTTTTTACCATCTGCACACCAAAACTCATAAAGATTATAAACCCGCTCCAAGGATTCGTTGCAAAGCTCAATCCTTTTCTTACACAGGTCTTTCTCTTCCTGAGTCTGATTCTGATATTTACCATTTAAAAGTTTTCGATTTTGCTTTAGAAATGTAATTTTTTCGGTTAACCAGTGGATTTCCTTGTCATTTTTACTCAAAGCACTTGAAATCTGCAAAGAATCAACAACCGGCGGAATAAATATTTCCTGTTCTTCTGAATCTTTTTCCTCACAAACCCGCTTTAATTCTTTACTTATACCACTGCAAGTTTTTAAAAATACTTTTTTTCCATCTTTTGTACGGCAAACCGCAGCGCCAAGCATTATTCCCTGGCCACTGCGTTCCGAACTGGGTTCAGTTAACTGCTCCAGCACCAGATTCCCGCAATCAAGTTCGTCTACCATCTGCAGACAGAGCTTAAACGCTTGTGATTGGGGAAAAGGTGGAAACATATAAAACTAAAGACCTCTAACTTCTACAGTACCATCATCTTTTGCAATAAAAGCTGCTGGCTTATTTTTTGTAAAGAAACCTACTTCTACAACGCCAGTAATATCATTGATTACATCTTCCATTTTTACAGGATCAACAGGTTCTTTCCATAAACAATCGATAATCTGATTTCCGTTATCTGTAATAACAGGGCCGCATTTTCGAACCCCTTCTCTTAAAAGTACAGTTGCACCAAGTTTTTCCATAGCTTTTTTAACAGGAACATATGCTTCTGCAATAACTTCAACAGGAAGTGCAAATTTAGTTCCAAGAGAATCAACAGCCTTTGAACTATCTGCAACAATTACAAATCTTTTTGCATTGTAGGCTACAATTTTTTCGCGTAAAAGAGCAGCTCCGCCACCTTTTATACAGTTACAGTCTCGATCTATTTCGTCAGCACCATCAATTGCTAAATCCAGTTCACCATCGATAGATCTGTCCTTAAAAGAATAAACAGGGATACCCCAGTCGATGCAGGCATTTTCTGTCTGAAAACTGGTTGGAACAGCTTTAATGTCTTTTAATGTTCCGTCAGCAATAAACTCGCTTAATCTTTTTACTGCCGGCAATGCAGTTGAACCAGTACCAAGACCGATTTTCATTCCACTAAAGATTAAACCCTTAGATACCAAAGTTTCTACAGCTGTACGGGCAGCCAAAACTTTCTGTTCACTCTGACTAATCTGACTCATAATCTTTTCCTGTAAAATATTTAAATTGTTTATATCCCTGATATTTAAGCATAGAATAGCCGTTACAAACTTTACAGCCGGCTTCTTGAGCTACTTTCATAACAGGAGTTATTTCTGGATCATAAACTATATCAAAAAGATTTTCTGTTCCCTTAAAATTGTAGAACCAGATAGGATTATTTTCCTTGTTCGGTTCATCCTCACTATTCATTCCAACTTTGGTTGTTTGAATAATAATATCGGAATATCGGTCTAAAAGAGCTGCACTGGATTCTTCGAGAGGTGCATAGTCAAACCCATACTGTTCTGCAAGATTTTTTGCATGACCAAGAGTTCTGTTGAATACACATGCCTTTCCTCCCAGCTGCTTTATAGCATATGCTATAGCCTTTGCCGCTCCTCCAGCGCCAATGATAGAAACTTTTCGATGACGAATATTTTTTACATTCAGGAACTCACACAATGCTCTTGAAAAACCATATGCATCGGTGTTATGACCAACCCACTGGCTAAAGTCCTTAACAACGGTATTACTTGCTCCAATTTCACCAGCTTCAGTATCAACTTCTGTTGCAAGAGTCAAAACATCTTCTTTATAAGGAACAGTTACCGCCATACCTCTGATGCCGATTGTTTCTGCAAAAGAAAGAGATTCTGCAAAAGAGGTACTTGCCAGCGGAATAAAAAGATTATTTAAATTATGTTTTCTATAACCTTCGTTATGAATTTTTGGACTGCTTGTAACCTTAAGAGGCCAACCTGTAACCGCATAAAGTCTTGTTCTGTCATCCAGATTTTTAAAGTTGTACATATTGTTCAATGTAATTGGATCAATATGACCGATACTTGCAGTATTTTCACAAGTTTCTACAGGAGATGTATAAGTTAAATACGAATTAAACTTCTGTGCAAGAATTCTTGATGGAACTCCTAAATTTCCCATGGCAACAACGATGTGATCAAAGTCACTAATTGCAGAAGATTCACGGTATAAGCGCTCAACATCGGAAAGTTTGTTTGGCATAAAAGCAAGTTTTGGAATCTCATATCTCGTTTTACGCATCCTTTCAAACTTTTCACGAATATTTACCACAGGACCAGTAAAATCGTGACAACTTCGGATAATCTTTACACCAAAAGCCTGAGTTCCATCCTGCAGACTTGATACATGAAAATCATCTTCAAAATCTACATAGGCAAAGTTTTTAGTAGGATTACTCTCGGCAAATGAAAGCGCCCTTGCGAATAACGCAGTTCTAGAAAATTCTCCGCTAGTATATTTACCACCGTCAGTATCTCTACGAATTGTTAAAATACAAGGAACACTTACCATCGACGGAAATCGACGAATATTTAACTGTTCGTCTTCGGTTAGATGGTCTGCTCTAAGTTCCACAACATCGATGTAAGATGCATACTTTCTTGCCATTTCTGCATCTTCCTGTAAAGTTTTTCCTGTTAAGGTTAAACAGATTAATGAGTCAACCATTTTTACTCCGTCGTTTTAATACAATTGTTGTTAAAGGTTCAGATTTAGCGGGCTGTGATTACCTTTTCCTGGCGACCGTCAATCCACAAAGAAAGTTTTGTGTCTTTTTTAACCGCATACGGAATAGTAATATGTCCACCATTGTGTAAGAAACTTACATAAGTTGTAACTACACCTTCACTGTCTTCTGCACGAATTTCCATTGGAATTGGATAAGGATATTCTACAACTTCATGTGTAAATACGCCGTAAACATTACCATCCTGTTCACCGGCAGGGAGAACAAGTTCAACAGTCATACGAGTGTAATTTGGAATGAATTCTTCGTCAAATTCTTGCTGGGCAACAACCAGACCAGCTTTTTCTCCAGATGCAGCACGACGACTTGAAACATCAAATACAATTTTGCTTCTACTGATAGTCTGAACAAATTTTTCTACAGACATACCAACAAGTTTAGGTACTCTAGTGTTTTCAAAAGTTGGACCGCGACTTACAACAAGATGAACAACTACAGGTTCAGAAATATCAGTTCCTTCAGGAGGATCCTGTTCAAGAATTGTACCGGCTTCACTTACATCCGGTTTATACTGAGGTTCAGCAAGAATGATTAAAGGCTTAGCAGAGCCTGCAAATAAAGTCTGCAAATGCAATTTAAGTTCTTCATAATTTGAACCAACATAATTTTCTACGCTTTCTACAATTGCACCACGGCTAACAACAAGTGAAACCCGACTGTAGCCTTTAACAATTGATCCGGCCTTTGGATTCTGGTCGAGAATAGAATTTTCATCCCCAGCAACATCTGAATAGCGCAATGTAATCTTTGGATAAAGTTCCTTTTTCTGCATTTCAATAAGGGCTGTTGTAAGCTGTTTACCAACAACATTTGGAACCATTACTTCTTCCGGCCCCTTTACATGAGCAAAAAATACTACTCCACAAAAAAAGAGCATTACAATTACAGATATAATGATTGTGATTATTAAAGTTTTTCCGTTTGCCTGAAGATTTTCAAAATACTGATGAATGTTTGCTTTAGAAATTTTAATTTTTTTCAATTTGTTCAAAACTTCGTTCTTATCCATAATCGTATACTACCATTTTCCCCTATTCTAATCTAGTTCCAACAAAATCCCGGGCACCATTAATATATGATTTATAATCCATGGGCTTTTTATACTGCTGATGAATCTGTTTTACAACATAAAATCCAGTTCCGCACTTTATTAAAATGCCCTTTGGCTTGCAGTATAAGGCAACTGTACCAGGTGTAAGAGACAAATCTGCTCCAAGAGACTTGCCTTCTTCGTCGCTGATGGCAAAGCCCTCTAAAAGTTTTATAGAAACGTCTTTTGACTGAGTCCAGCCAGCAGGCTCCGGATAATATGCTCTTACAAGGGCATCGATTTGTTCAGCAGACTTTGTCCAGTGGATACGGGCATCTTCCCTCTGTATAAAAGAAGTATAACTTGGCTCACCTTCCTGCTTTTTACCTTGAGGAAGAGAATTATTTTCTGCACAGTTTTTTAAAACAGAAAGAATAAGTTCTGCTCCATCAATGGCTGCCTGATTCAGTAAGGAAACTGCAGTTTCTTTACCTGTCAGTGGAACAATCTTTTGAGCAAGAATATCCCCTTCGTCCATTTTTTGACTTAAAGTCTGAACACTAAAGGCGGTTTCCTTGTCCATGTTCAAAATCGATGCATTTACAGGTGTACAGCCACGGTATTTTGGCAATGCAGAAGGATGAAGGTTTATTCCGCCAAACTTAAAAAGCGACATAAACTTTGGACCAAATATTTTTCCAAATGCAAAGCAAACCAGTATATCTGCTCCGCATTTGGCAATTTCTTCTCTTGCAGTTGAATCTAAGTGTTCGGGAGTAAAAACTGGAACGCCATTCTGTTCTGCAACGGTTTGCACAGGTGTCGGAACCAAAGTGCTATGACGTCCCTGCATTTTAGGTGGATTGGTAAGAACTCCCACCACCGAAAAATTATTTTGTGCGGCATTTTTTAAGAGAATTTCAAGGGTCGTTGCAGCTGCCTGAGGACTACCGGCATACAATACTTTTAACATTCATATCCTCTATTTTTTTGCTTTTGCAGCTTTTTTTGCAGCTATCTTTGCTTCTTTAGCAGCCTTTGCAAGTCGCTTTTTTTCGGCATTTTCTGCTCTGCGTGCAAACTGTTCTATTGTTTTCTGAGCAAAATCCGGGTCTCCCCGATCTATAAAAAGATGACCATCCAGGTGATCATTTTCATGCTGAATGATTCTTGCAAGCAATCCCTCCGCCTCAAGGGTAAAAGGCTTACCCCGTTCATTAAATGCCTGAACTGTAACCTTTGCAGGGCGCTGAATAGATTCATAAACTCCAGGAACACTTAAACATCCTTCTTCGTAATCGCAGAGTTCTGCGCTAGTACTAATAATCTGAGGATTAATAAAAACACGACGAACATCATCATCCGCAATAACTACAAAAACGCGCTTACTAATTCCAGCCTGAGGGCCTGCTAGCCCTACCCCATCAGCTTCAATCATTGCATCAAACATTTCATCCAGAAATGCTCTAAAGTCGTCGTTTATTTCTTCCATTGCAACAGGTTCTGCAACCTGTCTTAAAATATCTTCACCTAATTTTGTAATTCTCATCTGTTACTCCTGACCATTTTTTTAGAGACGGATTCTGGCAGCTCTTGCATGAGCAGCAAGACCTTCTGCGTCCCCAAGGGCTCCCGCTGCGTTTGCACTATTTATCATACCTTCTGTATCTTTTGAAGTTCTCAATGTAGTTACAGTCTTTAAGAATACACGAACGCTCAAACCACCTGTATAGCGGGCACTTCCGCTTGTTGGAAGAGTATGATTCAAACCTGCAGCATAATCTCCAAAAACCTCTGCAGAATAGTGACCTACAAATAACGAACCATAATTAGTTACGAGAGAAGCAATTTTATCCCGATTTTCGCCTTCTTCCATTGCAAGCTCAAGGTGCTCAGGAGCTTTTTTATTAGCAAACTCAGCAGCCTGTTCCAAAGAATCTACTATAATAATTCTTCCACAGTTATCGATACTTGCTCTGGCTGTTTGCGCAGTTGGCAATGTCTTTAACTGTTCTTCTATCTGTTCACTGACTTTATTTGCAAATTCTATGCTGGTAGTTGCTAAAACAGGCTGAGCTACAACATCGTGTTCTGCCTGAGCAAGTAAATCTGCTGCAACCCATGAAGGATTTGCTGATTCATCGGCAATGATAAATACCTCAGTAGGCCCCGCAACCATATCGATTCCGACCTGTCCATACACCTGCTTTTTTGCAGCTGCAACAAATTTATTACCAGGTCCAACAATTACATCAACAGCAGGAATTGATTCAGTTCCATAAGCCATGGCAGCAATTGCCTGAGAACCACCACAAGCGTAGCATTTCTTTACGCCACAGATATAAGCTGCAGCCATAATTCCTTCATCTGCATAAGGCTTGCCACCGATAAATGGCTTACCAGGAACGCCTGTACCTGTTTTTTCTGCCTGAGCCTTATCATCTGGATGAACTCTAGGTGGTGTACAGAGCACAATTTCTTTTACTCCGGCTGCCTGAGCTGGAGTTACAGTCATAATTACTGTAGAAACAAGTGGAAATCTCCCAGCAGGAACATAAACACCGGCTTTTTGAACAGGAATTGTCTTTTGACCTGTAAACATACCAGGAACAAGTTCTACTTCAAAATCATCAAAAGAATTTTTCTGACACAAGGCAAATTTCATTGCCAGGTCATGAGAATAGCAAATTGCATCGTAAGTTTCGGGATGTTCTTTATGAAGTTTTTCGGCAGCGGCTTTTAACTCGCTTTCAGGAATTAACAAAGATTCAGGAGCACTAACATCAAACATTTGTCCATATTTTTTTAGTGCAGCATCTCCATTTTGAACAACATCACCAATAACTGCCTGAACAGTCTGGTTTGTTTCCCCAAATACTCGACCAGAAAACCAGTCTTTTTCAACTTCATTTGCTTTTAAAATTCTAATCATAGTATTAATTTTAGCGTTTTTTTAATTTAGGCTCAATGGTGATACCAAAGCAGGACAGGGCAAACGCATTATATTTGACTTTGTATCAAAAATGGCGCGAAGGAGCAAACTGGCTTACAAAAACACTCGTTTTGTGCTGCC
>CADBSK010000059.1 GCA_902797305.1 uncultured Spirochaetaceae bacterium
AAACTAGTTTGCGGTTTTGATAAGCCGTTTTTGCGACTGGGAGCCATTTTTGTAGGCAGAACAGTTTATAATGCGGTTGCCCTGAATGCTAACTTGTTTTATTTAAAATATACTCTATACAAGGACTTAGATAATTGACTAAGACCCTCATAATTATTAAAATATATGTCTAATACGTATTAATCTTTTTTGGAGGATACCATGGCCGGAGCAAGTAAGAACTCTCGTACTACTGTTGCAACACAGAAATTCAACTGCCCAGATTGTGGCGGCGAAATCGTAATGAAGACTTTGTATGAAGGTGGAAAACTTAAGAACGTTGCTGAATGCTCTAAATGCAAACGCACAGAAAGACGTCCAAAAGACTTCAAATAATTCTTACAAAAAACCGGTTCTCACGAATCGGTTTTTTTGTTTTAAACATCTCGCTAAAATTAATTTGATAATCATTATCAATTTCTATTGACACATTTCACTCTATTCATATAATTTGATAATCGTTATCAAATTATATGAGCTCATAAAAATAAATCATAGTATTAACGCGAGGTATTAGCATGAAAAAATCAAATAAAAAGCCTGTTGTTCTTATTACAGGTTATCTCGGATCTGGAAAGACAACCTTACTCAACAATCTGCTTAGACAGGAAAAACGCCGTGTAGCACTTATTGTAAACGACATGGGTAGCATCAATGTAGATGCAGAAATCTTAAAAAAGAACGGCTCAAATGTAACCGAGTGTCCTATGTTTGAACTTCAGAATGGCTGTATTTGCTGTACACTCCGCGACGAATTTATTCAGCAGATTGAAAAAATCTCTAATCTCGAAACTGTAGACGTAGTCTTTGTAGAAGCATCAGGAATCAGTGATCCGGGAGCAGTTTCTGCAAGCTTCCTTGCCTACGAAGAAGATAATCCAGATACAAATGTTTATCTTACTTCTGTTGTTACAGTTGTTGATGCCGATAGAATTTACCGCGAATTCCTGGATGACTTAAAAAAGAAGGCAGATAAAGACGAAACCGACCAGAACAATCTCACAGCCGAAGAAATTTCTACCCTGATTGTAGACCAGATTGAATTCTGCAATTTTATCGTTCTAAATAAATGCGACCTTTTAAGCACGGCACAGCTTAAAGAAGTTGAAGCAATCATCCGCGACTTTCAGCCAAGAGCTCCGATTTTTCACAGTGTTAACGGTAACATTGATATTGACCAAATTACTACAACAGAGCCTTTTAACTACGAACAGATTGATTCTTCTTCTGCAATTCAAAAGGCAATAAACAGCTTGAACGAACCTGAGCGAGCAAATCAGGGCTGCACCGGAGAATACGGTATTTCCAGTTTTGTTTTTGAAGAAAAACGACCTTTTAACCGCAAACGCTTTATGAATTTTGTAAACAACAATTATCCAAAGGAACTCATCCGTGCAAAAGGATATATATGGTTTAGCGATGCAGATGCAAATGTACAACTTTTTGAGCAAGCGGGCCGCAACTCTTCTGTAATGACAGTTGCTTACTGGATTGACGCACTGGAAGAAAAGCAGAAACAGGAATATCTTGAATACAATCCCGATGTTAAAGAATCCTGGGACCAGGAGTTTGGTGACAGAATTAACCAGCTTGTAATAATCGGAAAAGGTTATAACAAGGAAGCAATCGAAGCAGAGCTTAAAAAGTGCCTTGATGAGAAGGCAATAGCATAGTCCATCTGACCTCATTTTTCGTATATATAATGGATAAAAAAATGAGGTCATTTTATTAAAATCGTGTTATAATCTGAGTATAGCGTGCAATAGTAAATCTGAACATTCAGTATAAATGTTAACTAAATGGAGGGGGATAAAAACTAATGCTATACGCGATTGCTCCAGCAGCAATGCTGATATTAAATTTAATACTAAACTGGAAATTATTTACTAATTACGGCTTTAGCTCTAGAAAATCAAATAAAAAAAATCTTGTACAAGTTCGCTATAACTGGTTTTTACTTACCGCCTGCTGCTACTTTATTATAGATATGACCTGGGGGCTTTTATACGAGCACAAAGAAGTAGAAGCCTTATTTCCATTCATCTACTATTTAACGGTCTTTTATTTTTTATTTATGATTCTTACCATGCTCACATGGACTAGATATATGATTGCATATTTAAACAAGAATGGTCGTAGCGGTAAGTTTATTGTTCAAATACTATGGGCTCTTGTTTTATTTGGATTAATCTGCCTCATTCTTAACCGCAAATACCATTTTATGTTCACATATAACGAAGCTCATGAATACGTCGGTGAAATCGGAAGAAACATTGTGTTCCTGACTCAAATCGTGTTTTATGCATTAATAACAGTTTATATGCTGTATGTTACTCAGCACAGTATAGGCCAGCAAAAAACAAGATATAAGGCCGTTGCTGCAACAAGCGTAATTTTAGGCACATTCCTTTTCTTTCAAATTATAAATGCCATCTACCCTTTTTATGCTGTTGGCCTAATGATTGGAATCAATCTGATTCATTCTTTTTTACAATCAAGCGAAATAAAAGAGAAAAAGGTGCGCGATTATATTGCTTCTGCAATGGCAGAAGATTACGAAGCAATTTTTTACATCGACGCAGAATCAAACGAATATCTTACTTTTTCTAAAAGCCCTAAATACATGACTCTGGATGCTGTTTCAACAGGAAAAGATTTCTTTAAAGAGGCGCTGGATAGCATAGAAGACTGCGTGTACCCTGATGACTGGGATTATGCAAAAAGTTTCTACAACAAAGAAGAAATGCTAAAAAACCTGGAAGGGAAAAAATCTTTTTCTTTTAAATACAGAGTTCTAATTGATAATGAACCAAGATTCTTTTTATTTACTCTGATGAGAGATAAAAATAGTCAGTATATTATCTTTTACGAAAAAGACATTGAAGATGAATTGCAGGCAGAAAAGAAACAAAAAGAAAATCAGAAGCAGACTGTTACATTCAGTCAGATTGCAGAAAGCCTGGCCTCTGTTTACGATGTAATCTACTATGTAGATGTCAAAGACGATTCTTATATCTGCTATCAGACAAACGACACTTACGGAAAACTGGAAATTCAAGCATCCGGAGAAAATTTTTATAAAGAATCTTATGATAATATTCAAAAAATCATCTATGAGCAGGATCGTGAGCAACTGATAGAATTTTTAAATAAAGACAACATAATTTCTAAAATGGAAACCCGCAAAGACTACACCATAAATTACCGGATGATTATTTCTGGTAATCCTCAATATACAAGAATGACCGTTAGAAAAAGCAGTTCCGGATCACATTTTATCATTGGGGTTGAAAATGTAGATGACGAAATAAAGAAAGAAGAGAAGTATTTTAACGAACTAAAAACAGAAAGGGAACTGGCTCGCCACGATGAACTGACTGGTGTAAAAAACAAAACAGCTTATAAAGAACTTGAAATTTCCGTTCAAAGAAATATTGACAACGGCATTGATTACTTGAGTTTTGCACTGGTTGTCTGTGATACAAATAATCTAAAACTTATTAATGATACTCAGGGACATGCATCAGGAGATGAATATATCCGAAATTCTTCTCATCTTTTGTGTAACATTTTTGTACATAGTCCTGTATTTAGAGTTGGTGGAGACGAATTTGTAGTATTCCTTCACGGTAACGACTATTCTGCAAGAAACGAACTTATGGAAAAATTGCGTGCCCAGGTACTTAAAAATACAAAAAGCAAAAATGGCGTAATACTAGCTTCTGGAATGGCAGAATATAATCCACAAAAGGATCATACAGTTTTAGAAATTTTTGAACGAGCTGACAAAGAAATGTATTCAAACAAACGCCAGTTAAAATCTATTTCACTCAGCTAATAGTCCTGCAACGTAATACAGAACGGCACATTCGTTTTCCTGCCAGATACGAAGGCTGCGCTTTACGGCGCAAACAAGATAACCGCAAACTTCATGAGCCTTTCTTATTCTGACTATCATCGAGGTTTCAAAACCATTTGTAATTAAAGTCTTATAAAACTTTGGAGAACAACTCTTTATCTTGTCCAGAGTATTTTCAGCAAAAAGATCATCAGTCATCAGTTTTGAGATATCAGACGCATCCCCTTCAAACTGAGAATTTATCACAGCTTTTAGAATTCCGTCTTGACGAACATAATATATATCCTGAACCTTAAGAACTTCTGAAAGTATCGGAAAAGCAGCCTTAAGTTTTTCTTCAAAGCCATTAACTTGTTCGAGAGTTGTTCTAAGTTTATGGATGTAGGTATAGATTCCCTGACGGGCAATTTTTTTAACTTCAAGATTTTTATGTTTTTCTTCCTGATAAACGGTAAAACAGTTACGACCTTTGTTTTTACCGTAATAAAGCATCTTGTCTATGAGAGAGAATAAATCTGCATAATTATCTGCATCTTGAGGAAAACTCGCAGCCCCTACAGTACCTGTGATAAAAGAGCCTCCATTTCCAAAATCCATTGTAAAACGGAGTGCAAGAGAATTAGAATAAAGTCTTTCAAAGAAAGAAAGCTTATCTTCAAGGCTGGTGTGTTCAAGATCAACCATTAAAAGTTCGTCGCCACCAAACCTGCCGACAATTCCGTATCCGTCAACAAATTCTGCAAGTCGCTTAGAAACTGTTGTTAGAACTTTATCACCTGCAGTATGCCCCAGTGTATCATTAATAAACTTAAAGTTATCAAGATCAATCATGGCAAAGGTAAAAGGGCGGTTTTCTGCAATTAAAGAACGAACAAATTTAACCGAATAAGCACGAGAAATAAGCCCTGTAAGCGGATCAAGAATTTCGTTAAGGCTTATTTTATCCATGATTTTATCAAAGAAAGCATACTTGCGCAGCTTTTCGATTGTGTATATCGTCTGAAAATGATCAAGACCGTTTTTTCGGCGAACTACATCTGTAATGTCGGTAAAACTTCCTGCAAGGCCTACAACTTTACCTTTTTTATACAGAGGTCGCTTGGAGGCAACTATATCACGCTCCTCTCCCCTGATAAAACATTTTCCCTGTACTTTATAAGTGCTTTTTCCTGCAAGAACAGCAAGTTCATCTCTTTTAAAAGGCTCAGGATCAGAATGCCATCCCATATCTTCATCATTTTTACCAATTAAAATGTCTGCTGATTCAAATCCATAAAAATCCAGAAAGGCCTGATTTACGCCGACAAATCGTCTGTCCTTATCCTTCCAGAAAACACAGTCTTGCGCTGTATTTATGATGTTATCAAACATATCGGCATTCATTTTCATATAAATAGAATATCACAGCAAATGAAGTTTTTTCAAGAAGTGAATATTACGCCGATATTCCTTCAGGCTGAACTGTCGAGAACGCACAGTACAATCCGGGATTATTCTGACTTTCCCGAAGAAAAAATCAACTGCCAGATCTTTTTTAGATTTAGTTGGGCGGTAATTCCGTATTCAACGCCGTGCTTGCTGATACCGCTTTGTAATGCAAATTCGTCTGGCTCATTTATTTTCATTCTATAACCGATATAAGCTTCAAGCATTACGTAATCAAAAAAGTTTTGTTTCCAACCGAGATGAGGACAATGAGAAATATAGACAGACTGTTTTTCCTGTTCCTCTCCTGAATACATAACAAAATCTGTTCCTATGCCGTATCCAAGATAGAGCAAATTCAGTCCTTTATTAAATGGATAAATTCTTGCATTCAATCCCAGTCCGACAGAAGTAATCCAGTCGTGCTGTAAATCAGGTTTTAGAGAAACATGAGCAAAAGTCCCCTTGACCGAGGCAAAATTCATAATTCCATGTTCGTAAGCAACTCCCAGGCCCCAGCCGTTATTCATTAACCCAGCCCCTAGATACCCCAGATCGATTGAAAAAATACCTTTGCCATTAAAGGCATCTGAGTTACATGGAAGTGAAAAAAAGAGTAAAAGAATAGTTATTGGTATAATTTTTCTTTGAAACAACATTTAAATCTTTGATTTATCATTCTAATTCACAAAATAAGTATTCATCAAGCCCTTACCTTTTACTTCAATTCCTTTTGGTTCTGTAAAAGAATAATTGTTTTTTGTCTGAAGGTAAGTGTTCTCGCTTACATGAATTTTCATAGGCTCGCCGGTGCTTTCCATGCGGCTTGCAACGTTTACGGTATCGCCCCAGATGTCGTAAATGAACTTAGATTTTCCAATTACGCCGGCAACAAGATTTCCGGTATTGATGCCGAGCCTGATCTGAATCTGTATCGGAGAAATTTTGTTGAATTGTTCAACATCAGCTAAAAGACCTCTTGCAAAAGCTATCATTTTTACAGCACCGTCATTATCCTTTTCTTTAACAAGCCCTGTGCAAGCCATATAGGCATCACCGATAGTCTTAATTTTTTCGATACCTTCTCGTTTTGCTCTCTCATCAAAAAGCGTAATCATCTTGTTCAGCATTTTGACTAAATCATGAGCATTCATATTTCCACTTATCTTGGTAAAACCAACGATATCGGTAAAAAGAACTGTGGCATTTGGAAAATCCTGAGCAATAGTATGTCCGGGATTATCTGTAAGTTGTTTTGCAACTTCTTTTGGAAGGATATTTAATAGAAGATTTTCTGATTTTTCTTTTTCCAGCTTAAGTTCGTAGGTGCGCTCTTCTACTTTTTTTTCGAGTTCAGAATTATATCGCTGCATCATTTGGATGCGCTCTTCCTGCATGCGATGAATATCAATAATATTCTGAACTGTGTTTTCGGTCATATTTGAAAAGGAAATATAAAGATTTTCTACTTCGTCTCGAGTCCGGATCTTAAGATTCTTTATCTTTGAAACACAATTTTTCATTCCGTCCAGGTTTGCTTTGTAACTAACAAATTCCAGCGCATAGTTTGAAATTCCGTTTATCGGTTCCACAAGCATTTTGGTCGTAATAATAAGACCAAAACTTATAATGATAGTAACAAATATTAATGAAAGAATAATTATTCTAATCAAAAAGCGATTCCTATATGCCTTGAGCAAATCCATCGAAATATCAACACCGACATAACACTGACACTTTCCCTTTGAATCAAAAACCGGATGATAATAAGTTAAGAGCCATCCCCACGCGTCATTAGATTCAAGAGGTTCTATCTCCTTTCCCTGAAGCAAGTCTGGCACAAAAGGTAAAAAGGTAGGATCAAATTCAATTAGATCATCTACTTGCCAACTATCGCTTTCCTGATCAACATCAAAAATCATGTGACAACCGTCCTGGCGGATTTGATAAACATACAGATATTTGATATCGGGAATATTTTTTTGAAGTTCACAAAGGTGCTTAAAAGTTTCTTCATAACCTAAAGAAGTCTTACCTTCTCTTTTATAATTTTCTATTGAGTCTGCATCAATCAGACCCTCAGCAATCATGGCAACGCCCTTTGCCGTACGCAAGTGCTCAGTTCTCGTGTGCTGGGTAAAAAGCGCCAAAGCCGTAAAAGAAACAGAGACAGAAAGCACTATGGCAACAAAAATTAGCAATAAAGAAATTCTGACTCGAAGCGAATTTATACCTTTTGTATTAACCGATTCATGCATTTAATTACCTTCGTGACATTGGATAAAAAATCTCTAGTATTTTTATTAATGATATCACGAGATTTGGGGATTTGGGATATTTTTTGTCAGTAACTTTCTTCAATCATTTTTAAAAGCTCGTCTTTATCAACATTCAAATCACGGGCTTTTTTACAGATTTCTTCTACCAGGTTCTTAACATTTTCTTGGTGGCGGCTTTCCATTTCTTTACTGTTAATTTTTTTTGCAAAGGTTCCCCTGCCAGTCACCGTATAGATAAAGCCATTTTTTTCAAGGGAATCCCAGGCCATTTTTACGGGAATAACGCTGATTCTAAGCTCGTTTGCGATATTTCTTATTGTAGGCAACTGCTCGTCGGCTTTTATGGACCCGTTTAAAATCTGCCTGGAAATCTGAGAATAAATCTGGTTATAAATGGGCTCGCCCAAAGTCTGGTTTAAAACGATATCCATTTACAAATCTACTTTTTCAAAACGCTTTGAAGAAATTCTGTAAGTTAAAATCCAGCCAAGAGTAAAAATTACAAGTCCTGCCATCAACACAGGCAGCTGCTTAATCAAAGAAACCATGTCGCTTTTATCAAGAATCTCGATGTAAGTTCCCTGAAAAAAGGATTTAAACCAGATTGGAGATTCCAGAACAAGATAGCAGACCCAGTAGGCAATTGAAGCAAACAGGAAAGGAAGCCCCGGTTTTTCTGCCTTTTTATAGTACTTTGTAAAAAAGATAAAATTAAAAAGCGTAAGAGGAATCAGAACAAGTCCGTAAAAAGCGACATTTGCTTCGATTCCGGCATCGTTTCCCATTGGGATAAGTTTTGAACGCAAAACTGCAAAAGGAATTGTAAAAATAAGACCTGCAAGTTCATAGCAGAAAACCAGGATACAGCGGGATTTTACGATTTCTTTTTTGGTAATAGGTAAAACCATAGAATACTGAATGTCCCGATTTAATTCCCCATTGTTAAAGATAAAAAACACACTGAGGGCAAAATAGAAAAACGGAACATAGCATGGATAATTTGGAATAATTATCATTATTGAGAATGCCATAAAAAGATAATTTACAGGCGCCAGATTCAGGCGGATTTCTTTATTCAAAAAATTAGTCATACCGTTTCTCCTTATCTTTCGATGTGAACCATAATATCTTCTAAGGTTGGTTTTGAAATTTCTGCAAAGGTAAATGCATCGCGGTCGCTTTCTAAAATCATACCTTCAAAACCCAGAGAATGAACATGAAGCCCGATGATTTTTGCCTTAAGTTCATCAGTAAGGTCGTCCTTTTTTCCGGAAACAAGAAGATATTTTTCCTTAAAGCTTACAATGTCGCAGGAATCGATGATTTTTCCTTTTTTAATGTAGGTAATGTAATCTGCGCACTTGTCTAAGTCGCTTGTAATATGAGTTGAAAAAAGGATGCTGTGCTCCCCGTCAGAAACATAATCCTGAAAAAGAATAATCAGTTCATCCCGGCTTACAGGGTCCAGACCACTTGTAGGCTCGTCCAAAATCAAAAGGCGGGCATCGTGACTCATGGCAAGGGCAATCTGATATTTAACTTTCATTCCCGCAGAAAGGGATTTTATTGTTTTATTTTCGTCCAGATTGAATTTTTCTAAAAGCTCCCGATAATAAGGCTCATTCCAGTTTGAAAAAAACTTTTTTGTAACATCGGTGACCGTCTTGATTTTTTTGCTAGCATAAAAACCGTCAAGACCAGTTACAAAACCAATGGAACGTTTTACATCCATCTCAGAAGTTTTCATGTCAAAACCGTTAATTGTAACCTGGCCTCCTTCCGGGTGAACAAAATTCAGCATAGATTTAAGTGTGGTGGTTTTGCCGGCACCGTTTCTTCCGATAAAACCCATTATGTAGCCTTTTTCCAGAGAAAAACTTACACTATCCAATTTAAAAGAAGGATAAGCTTTGGAAAGATTTTTTATTTCTAGAGATAGCATAAAATGAACCTCCGTACATTGTGTATATATTATATATACAATGTACGCAATGTTACTAGAGGTGTCAAGGGAAAAGTTTTTTATTGGGAATATCTACTCCCGATTATTCAGATAGATTTTTGCACCGGTTGTAATACAAACATACCCGCCCTTAAAACTTCCGTCTGCAAAAGTTTCCAGAGAGTTTTCACTCAAAAATGATTTGATTGCAGCACCACCTCCAAACTCAATAAAAAAAGATTTTTTCTCTGAGTAAAGGAACTCAAATCCACCTGCTCCTCCCATTTCTAAAATCAAAGGAGCATTGTCAAAAATCCTATAGGTCTTATCCCATGAAGGCCCCGCTTCACATTTGCAATATCCATAGCATCTAAAGCCAAAGCCGTTTATTTCTTTTAAACTAACAAAAGCAGATTAACAAAAGAACAACTGCCGAATTTTTTTTACTCATCTTTTTTCTCCTCTTTCTCTGCCGGTATGGTTTTAATTCTTGTAAAGAAATATATGTATTTAATGGGTATCAGGCAAAGTACAACTACTCTTCCAATAATATTTCCTGCGGAGTTACCGTTTATGATTGCCTTATACTGCATCATTCCAAATGAAAAAAGCAGCATAGCACTTGCTGTCAAAAGAATTGTCAGTTTTGTTTTTAGTGTCATTTCACGTTTTTCTACAAAAGTCTCAAGATGCTTATGATAGAGCTTAGTTGATTTAAACCATAATTCAAGACGCTTTGACCCTTTTGCAAAACAGATTGCTGCCAGCATTAAAAAAGGTGTTGTTGGCAATACTGGAAGCGGAATCCCTAAACACCCTAATCCTAAAAATACAAAACCAAAGATGATAAATATTATTTTCATTTTTTATTTTTCTCCGAATCCATCAGCAAAGTCTCCCGTTTTCAAATTGAATTACTTTATCTGCAAATTCAAAAGTAGAATCGCGGTGAGAAACTATTACTACAGTCTTTTCTGCTGCCTCCTTCTTTACTGTTTCCATAATCAGATGTTCATTATACGAATCAAGATTGCTTGTTGGTTCATCAAGAATTAAAAAGTCACCGTCGTGCAAAAATGCCCTTGCCAGTCCTAAACGCTGCCGTTCACCACCGCTAAAATTGTCTCCCAATTCAGAAACCTTAGTATGGTATCCGTCTGGAAGCGTCATAATAAAATCGTGAATTGCAGCCTTTTTACAGGCGGTTTGAATTTCTTCCAGGCTGGCATTCTGTCTGGCAATGCGCAGATTGTTTTCAATAGTGTCATGAAACAAAACAGTTTCCTGAGTAACATAACTTTCCATTGATTTAAGATTATCTGTGTTTATGGCATTTACAGACTGACCGGAAATTTTTACTTCCCCAGAATCAGCTTTCCAGAAGCGCATGAAGAGTTTTAATAAAGTTGATTTTCCGCAGCCACTTTTTCCCTGAATACCGATTATTTTGTTTTTAGGAAAATCTATAGAAAGATCCCGGATAATCTGATTTTCTTTTCTGGAAGGATAGGCAAAGTTCACACCCTCTGCTGCTGCTCCTTCAAAACTTACATTTACACCTTCCTTAATGTCCTGTAAAAGAGGTTCTTCATCTAAAAGAGATAGTACACGTTTTGCACTGGCAATTGTTCCGCTGAGTCCGCTTCCTAATGCAGCAAGAGCCAGGACTGGTCCAAAAGAACTGAACATTGCCGTAACTGAAATTACAACCTCTTCAATAGAAATCACTCCATGCCTGTAAAGATAAAGCGAAACAAAGAGCATTGTAATGGCACCTGCAGTAACAAAAATACCTGAAAGAGCAGAAGTAATTCCTTCATTCTCAGAAAGTTTTTTTCTTGTAGAGGAAAGTTCCTCACTCCCCTTTTTAATCTCTTCAAGTTTTTTATTTCCGTTTGAATAAAGAATTGTCTGTTCAAGACCGCGAAGACAATCATAAAGGAAAGAATTCATTTTTCCGTATTCTTCCCGATTAATTGTTCCAAGTCTTACCGCAGATTTATTTACAAGTGCCGGAACCGCTATTCCAACAAGAAGGTAAAAAATAAAGGCAACTAATGAGAGCCACAAATTTATTTTAAAAAAGAATACAAGCATTCCAAAAGTAACAAGCACTGCAATACAAACCGGACTGATTGTGTGAGCATAGAAAACTTCCAGTAGTTCAATATCCGAAGTGAGGATTGAAAGCAGGTTTCCTTTTTCCTTTGTTTCAAGTTTTGCAGGACTAAGTTCCCTTAGTTTCTTAAAGACAATGGCTCTTATTCTTGCCAGAATTGAAAAAGCAAGATAATGATTGCAGTACTGCTCAATATAATGAAGCACTCCCCGCGCTATTCCCATAACAGGAATAATCCAAAGGGGTATAGTTCCCCTTAATGCACAGGCACCTAAAGTGGGAATTCCAATTGCACAGAAATGACCGATTGTTCCAAACAAAACAGCCAGAAGCATTACAGGAAATAAGGGGAGAATCAGTTTTGTCATACGCAGTAAGGTTTTCATCTTTCACCTTCCTCAGATACTGTGCCGTTTTCAAATTCATAAATCTGGTCTGCATCCTTACAGTTTTCTTTTCTATGACTTATCATAATTATTGTCTTTGTAGATTTTAAAGAATGAAGTAATTCCATAATTGCCATTTCACTTTCTACATCGATATTGCTGGTTGCTTCATCAAAAATATAAACTTCACTATTGTGTAAAAGTGCTCGGGCAATAGAAAGTCTTTGCTTCTGGCCACCGCTTAAATTTGAGGCATCTTCCAGGATTTTAAAATCAAGACCGCCGCTTTGCCTGATAAAATCTGCAAGCTGAATCTGTTGGAGCACCTTCCACATTTCTTCTTCTGTTGCCAGAGCATTCCCTTCCAAAAGACAGTCTCTGACTGTTCCCTTGAAAATCCAGTCCCGGTGGCTTATGTATGTACAGAATTTATAAAGGAATTCAGGGGCAATATGTGTAAGGTCTTTTCCCATTATTTTTACTGTACCTTCATAGCTGGAATTTATTCCCGCAAGAACTTTTGCAAGCGTTGATTTTCCAGAACCTGATTTTCCAACAAAGGCTGTAAAAGAAGCCGCTGGTATTGTAATAGAAACCTTGTTCAAAACTGTTCTATTAGAAAATGTGTAAGAAAGATTTTCTGTTTCAAAAACAGGAGGCTTCTCTCCCTTGGGTAAGGACCAGTCAACAGAAAAATCCGAGCAAGTCTTAGACAATACCTCAGTGTCAAGCAAAGCAAAAATATTATTACTTGCAGTTGTTCCGTTCATTGCAGTGTGGAAATAACTTCCAAGACGGCGTAGAGGAATAAAAAAATCTGCAGAAAGTAAAATGCAGACAAGAACCTGTTCCAGAGAAAGCTGACCGTTCAAATAAGAAGAAAGGGCTATCATAATTCCAAGGCCTGCCCCACCGTAAGCAACCGTATCCATAATTATGATGGAATTAAGCTGGAAGGAAAGAACCTTCATTGTAATGCGCCTGAAATTTTCTGCATCAATACTCAGTTTTCTCTGACGCTCTTCATCCGCATTATAAATTTTTAATGTAGTAAGCCCCTGAAGATTTTCCAGATAGTTGTCTGCAAGATTTGCATACTGGTCCATATAGCGGGCAAGAAGTTTTTTTGCAATCTTTTGAACAGCCACAATGGAAAGAGGAATCAGCGGTACACAGACCAGAAGAATGAGTGCCATTTTTAGATGTATGTAAGCCAGAACTGCAAAAGTAAGCAAAGCCGCAATCATGCTGTAAAAAAACTGTGGAAGATACTGACCAAACCAGGTTTCAATCTGTTCAACGCCTTCTACTGTCCACTGAATGATTTTTGCAGTCTCAGTTTTCTCCTGATATTCCGGTCCTAAACGAAGTAATTTTTCGTAAATTAAGGTACGGAGAGTTTTTTTAACTTCCCTGCTACAGTAGAAACTTGTTAGAGAAACAAACTTATTGCACAAAAAAGTTGTAAAAACAGAAAGTATAATCATGAATAAGGAAAGCTCAATCTTACTTCCCCTTTTTCCTATGATGGAAGCGACAGAAAAAATAAGAACAAAATTAGAAATCAAAGATATGAGTTTAATTAAAACCGTTATAAACACATACTTCTTAGATTTTGGCACGAGATTAAGTAAACGTTTGTTGATCATCATATTAGTTAGATTATGCTAACATAATAGTAAAAACAAGGCTTTTTGTAAAGTTTATGTCGACTGATGGAGGGGCATCTTTATTGGCATAGAGGGTCCTAACTGTAGCAGCGGTACAGCAAAATTGCTATAGTTTTACTATGGAAATAAAAGATTATCTGAATTCTCTTTCAAAAAATGAATTACTTTCTTTACTCTTTCAACTTTCTGATAAAATCGTAGATGCAAAAAAATATCTCATGAATAAATCATCTATATCAGAATCCATGGAAAGCAATTATGCTGAAAAATCTGAATTCCAGCTTTCTTCAGATAATCAAAATCATGTTTCTAGGACAAGCTCTCCTCAAGAAAAAATCAACCTTTTTAAATCTCTTTTTGCAGGACGGCAGGATGTGTTTGCCTTGCGATGGCAGAATTCAAAAAGTGGGAAAAGCGGGTATTCTCCAGTTTGTGCAAACAAGTGGTTGAGTGGAAAATGTGATATGAAAAAATATTCCTGCAGTACATGTCCATTTAAGTTTCCTGTTCGTTTGAATGACAAATATTTTTATAATCATCTTGCAGGAAAAGACGAACTCGCCAGAGATGTTATAGGAATATATCCTTTATTGCCAGAAAATTACTGCCGCTTTCTTGTTATTGATTTTGATGCGCATGTGCCGAAGGCACAAACGTCAATAACTTCCACTCATGCAAACGAACAAAGGTCTTACGGATATACACCGAAGTCCAGCGCTGCAGAAAATTGGAAATCAGATATTCTTGCTGTTCACAAAACTTCTTCTGACTTGAATATTCCATGCTATATGGAAATATCTCGTTCCGGAAATGGCGGACATCTGTGGTTTTTCTTTGAAGAAAATATTTCAGCTCGATTAGCGAGAAATTTTGGAAGCGCGATTCTAAAACTCGCAATGCAAAAAAGACATTCAATTTCGTTTGAAAGTTTTGATAGGATGTTTCCAAATCAGGATGAAATTCCAAAAGGCGGTTATGGGAACCTTATTGCCTTACCTTTACAGGGGAAGGCAGTAAAAGATGGTCACTCTGTTTTTACTGATGATACTTTCAAGCCTTTTGATGATCAGTGGAGATTTTTGAGTTCAATATATAAAGTTGAGGAAAAATCTATCAGGAGCGCAATCAGAGAAATAAACAATCTGGTATTAGATTTTGTGGAAAAAGATGAAAATGAATTTGAGACACCAACTGAAAGAAATCTTACAAGTGATTTCGACAAGCTCAATCTCTGCAATACTTTTCTAACTAAAAGCGATTTTCCGTCACAGATCAAAATCAAGCTTTCAAATTATATCGGGATTGAAAAAACTGGTATCTCAGAACGAGCCTTAGGTATTCTTAGACGTACTGCAGTTTTCTTGAATCCAGAATATTTTAAAAATCTTAGAATGCATCTTCCCCTATATAATATACCGCGCTTTATAGACTGCTCAAAAGAAAATGAAAACTATCTTCTTCTTCCCCGAGGAAATCTGCAAACAGTTATTGATAAAATCGAAGAGACAGGCGCACTATATGAAATCTCTGATGCCCGTGAAACTGGGAAAGCTATTGACATAGAAAACACCGTTTCCCTTTATGATGAACAGAAAACGGCACTTTCAGAGATGCTAAAATCAGATACAGGGATTCTATGTGCAGGAACAGGTTTTGGAAAAACGGTGGTTGCTTCGGCTCTTATCGCGGAAAGAAAAATCAACACAATTATTCTTGTACAATCGCACGCTCTCCTTGAACAATGGAAAAAATCCATTAAACAATTTTTGAATTTCACACCAGGAACAATTGCATCCGGTAAAGATAAATCAACTGGAATCATAGATATTGCAATAGTTAATTCTCTTGTAGAAAAACAAACCGACGAAGTTAAACCTCGTTCATATAAATACGGAATGCTGATTGTAGATGAGTGTCATCATGTTTCGGCATTTACAACTGAAAACCTTGTAGCGAGTTTTAAATCAAAATATGTTTATGGACTCACTGCCACCCCAATCCGCCGCGATGGTCATCAGAAAATTATTTTTTATCACTGTGGGAAAATCTTATATTCAACGACAACAAAGCAGATGAATGAGGCTCAGTCTTTTTCTCATTATTTTATTCCCCGTTTTACAAGCTTTCACTATATTGCAGAAAAGAGTGTTAATAAGAATCCATCTATAAATCAATACTATGAAAAAATAATTGTAAACTCGGCACGTAATGAATTAATAATTTCTGATGTAAAGTCCGCAATCAAAAATCAGCGAACGCCACTTATTCTTTCAGAAAGACTTGAGCATCTGGAACTTCTGCGGGAGAAATTAAAAGATTGTGCTCAAAATGTTGTTTTAATTACAGGCAAAGGAACTCAAAAACAAAAACGCGAGCAGCTGGAAAATCTGAATAATATTCCAACCGAAGAAAGCTTGATAATTCTTGCAACCGGAAAATATGCAGGGGAAGGATTTGAT
>CADBSK010000060.1 GCA_902797305.1 uncultured Spirochaetaceae bacterium
CTCCAAGCACCCCAGTGGGGTGTCCGTGTAACAACTGGTTGTACCGCAGGCAGCTTGACTGCCTGTCGGCTACGAACCTTTGTTAGGACAAGTTTAACAATAAATATCTCTTTTATCCTGGAGTTATTTATTCATTTGAATAATACATTTTTAATTAGGATGTATTATTGCTATAGATTCAATATTTTTTTCTTCATCAAATGTTACTGATAAAGCACAATATGCTAATCCAAATAAACATTCTGGTTTTATATAAAATTCTTCATAGTTATTTCCTTTTATCCAAGGTTCTCCAAGTTGTTTAACTATATAATCATATGAAACATTTTCAATTTTATTTTTTTCAATAATAGCATTTGCTTTATTTAATCTAATCTTATATTTTATTGGATTTATTAAACATAAAGACAGAACAACTATTATTATTGAGAAAAATATAGTAATTATCTTTTTTACTTTTTTATTCATTATTTAAATACAACCGCTTCCTGCTTTTCCCTAAAGTTATATTTTCCAATAATTTCAGCAAGCTTGACTTGCTGAAATTATATTCCATTATTACGCTCCTTCGTTTCGCTAAAAATTCTAAATAATAGCTTCCTTGCGAGCTTTCATTACTACGACTTCTTCGTCTTAGCCCTCATATTTTTTTCTTCGAGCACGCCAGTGGCGTGTCGTCCTAACAACTTTTCTCCCTATCCTCCATAAAAAAATTATACTGCAAAAAGTGTCAGTGTAATCTTCCTTAGAAGAAGCGGTATTTCTTCATTATACTACAAAATACAAAAAATTGCTAAGATTTATACAGATCCTTATAACCCAGCACAACTTAACCTTTACGTAACAAAACCTCCTGACTTCAAACAAGTCAGATTCTATCAAGCGGACTTACGACCCCACAGGTCCCTCTATTAAGAACATGAGTATAAACCATCGTCGTGCTTACATCTCTATGACCAAGCAACTCTTGAATTGTCCGAATGTCATAGCCGTTTTCAAGAAGATGAGTTGCAAAACTATGTCGGAATGTATGACAGCTTGCATTTTTATTGACACCAGCACCTAAGATAGCCTGCTTTACAGCCCTCTGTACAAGAGATTCATCAATATGCCAGCGACCTTCTTTACCCGTCTTAAGGTTTTTCCATCTGCTCTTTTGAGGAAAAAGCCATTGCCACTTAAATTCTTTTGAACCGTCAGGATACTTCAAGCCCAACGCCTCTGGCATGGAAACAGAACCCCAACCAGCTTTTAAATCCTCATTATGAATCAATCGAACCTTTTCAATATGTGACTTTAATTCCGAAACCAATGACTGCGGAAGCATCACCCGACGATCCTTATCCCCTTTTCCATGCCGGACAATTATTTCAGTCCTATCAAAATCAAGATCCAAAATCCTTAAGGAAAGCACTTCATTCAGCCTAAGGCCCGTCCCGTACATAAGCTTTGCACACAATTTTTTCTGCCCTTGCAAATTTTCTATAATGAGCTTCACTTCTTCCCTGCTGAATACGACCGGAATTCTCGGATTTTTCTTTGCATGAACGATATTTGAGAGCTCCTCCACAGGTGTGTTTTTTACAAATCTGAAATAAAAAAGTAGCGAAGCCAAAGCTTGATTTTGAGTCGAAGCACTCACCTTTTTTTTAATCGCTAAATAATTCAAAAAATCTTTTATTTCTTTTTGTACAGACTCTTTTCCGTGTATCCCATACCTCAAAAGGAAATCTCGTACCCAGAAACAGTAGCGCTCCACAGTATGCGGAGAATACCGTCTTACAATCAGAGCTTCTTTTATTTTTGTTATTTCTGCGTTTATGTTTCTTTCAGAATCACATAAATCTACCCTACATTCATCTACATTGAATAATCTTGTATTATATAAATTTGAAAGAAGCATTTCACAACTGTCACCAGTCAGCGGAATAAGCCAGGCTTTTTCTTCTTCGTACCAAACTCTTCCTTTGACTTTTCTGACCGCATCAAGGACAGAAGAATCAAATCCATTTAAAAACCGAACGGAGAAATACTTTTGATCATATGGAACAATTTTTACATTCATAAACACCTCTATGTATGAATATAACTAAATTCCGCTTTAAAAACAAAAAAATCCCCTCACCATTTCTGATGAAGGGATTTGGATTTACACCTCTAAACTAGCATGAGCGTCGCCGATTTTACAAGGTGTAAAATCGGCTTACCGAGTTTTCTATCGAAAACTCGCAGGGCGTCTACCGCGACCGATAGACGCGACCTCCTGTCGCTATTCTTAGAGACTAGCGTGGCAGGTTCGCGCAATTACGTCGTCCTGCTGTTCCTTTGTAAGGTTGATGAAGCGTACAGCGTAACCAGATACGCGAACTGTGAAGTTTGCATATTCAGGTTTTTCTGGATGTGCCTGGCAGTCCTTAAGTTTTTCAACACCGAATACGTTTACATTCAAGTGGTGAGCACCTGCGTGGCCTGATTCAGCAGACATATCAAAGTAACCGTCCAAAACGTTTACAAGGTTTTCAATCTGTTCGTTCTTGTCATGACCAAGAGCACTTGGGTTGATAGTCTGAGTATTAGAAATACCATCCAAAGCGTAGTGGTATGGAAGCTTAGCAACAGAGTTCAAAGACTTGATAAGACCCTTTGTTTCTGCACCGTAAGATGGGTTAGCTCCTGGGCTGAATGGAGCACCTGCTGGGCGTCCGTTAGGAAGAGCACCAGTTGCCTTACCATATACAACGTTAGAAGTAATTGTAAGGATAGATGTTGTTGGTTCAGAGTTGCGGTATGTTGGGTGCTTCTTAATCATGTTTACGAATGTCTTAAGGAGCCATACAGCGATATCGTCTGCACGGTCATCATCCTGTCCGTAGCGTGGGAAGTCACCTTCTACAGTAAAGTCTTTTACAAGAGTTACTGTGTCGATTACGTTACCAGCCTTGTCTTTTACTTCTACCTTTTCGCGGTTAAC
>CADBSK010000061.1 GCA_902797305.1 uncultured Spirochaetaceae bacterium
CTTATCCAGACAGATGATGCGATCATCCGGATGCTCACGCAGCATATGAAAAATAAAATTGCTTCCAATAAACCCGGCGCCGCCGGTAACGATGATGGTCATTTAGCATGCTCCTATCAAATAATTATTTTAACACTACGAGTAGCGCTAGGAGTTTTTAGCCTCTAAAACGTCGGTGAAATTCTCCAAATTACATATTAAAATATGTTTTAATCTCGTTAATTAAGTTATCGTAATCAACAAGTTTTAAATCTCCTACATGAGCGACACGGATGCTCCTTTTCCCTAATTCACCACCTACGGGATTGACCATAATGTGTTTTTCGTTCTTAAGATATGCAAAAAAATCCATAGCAATATCTTTTTCAAATCTTATCGGTGTAATTGCATTAGAAAGTGGATACTTTGGTAAATGGATAGGAAGGTTTTGAATGCTACTTCTAAAATAATCACAACGAGCCTTTACTTCCTTTAATCTCGCATCAATGCCTTGTTCATCAATTTTGTGAAGCATATCATTCAGTTCAAAACATACTCCAACCGCAGGTGTAAACGGTGTTTGCCCACGCATCATATTAATGAAATAATCATTAAAGTCAAAATATAAAGATGCAACTTTAATGCTCTCCACTTTCTGAACCATACGAGGGCTTAAAGTAATAATAGAAAGCCCCGGAGCAAGGCAAAGCCCTTTTTGGGAACTTATTATAGTCGCGTCTATATGATTTTTTTCCATGTAGTATGGATCAGCTAAAAAAGAACTAATTGCGTCTACTACAAGTAACAAATTGTTCCTGTCACAGAAATCTCGAATAATATTTATGTCATACAATTGCCCTGTATACGTTTCATCAATATTAACAAGCAACCCAGTAAATCCCTGATTTTCGAATTCTTGAAAATGACTTGATTCTAGTGCTTCATCAGCACCAAGCTTTAATGCTTCAAAAGGGATCTGATGAATTTCGCAAATTTTTTCAAAACGTTCACCAAAAGTACCGCCCGAAATGACAAGTAACTTATCATTTTGATTAAAACAGTTAATGACGGTTGCTTCCATCGCTCCGCTTCCAGATGCTGTTAAAAAAACCACTTTTGAATCATGCGGTGCAAACTGAAGTTTTTTAATAAGCCGTTCGCTATCAAGCATCATTTCAGAAAACTCTGGTGTTCTAAAATATGGAACCACTTTCGATCTCACTTTTAGAGTACTCTCATACATCTGAGTTGGACCAACTGTAAACAACTTATAATTATCAAGATTCATGATAATGTGCCCCCTATATTTTTATTATAAAACGCATAAGATGCTTTATTATTATTTAAAACGAAAGTCTTAAATCCAGCAATAAACAATGGAAGTCATTCTCTCTATATTCCGTACTCTTGTGTATGAATACGCTTTGCCAAAAGAAGATCATTAACAGAATCAACTTCTGTCCATTCATAGTTCGATATATCCGTATAATACAGCTTGAAATCATTCTTAAATATCATCTGAACCAAAGCATTCTCATACCATTGATCATAAAAACCTTCTTCAATCATCTCGTCCATTTCTTCTCTCATCTTAAGCGCACTGTCATGATCAAGTTTTGTTACGCCAGCATATTCGCCATAATAGTTTGAAAGTTCCTTACTCATTACAAGAACCTGATCCCCAGATACCTCAACATTATAATCGCCATCAGTCTTAATGGAACTATCTACAAGTACAAGTGGCTTATCCACCGGTTTACACATTACATCTCGTACCAATTCGTCTGACATTACAATATCTCCATCAATTAGAACCACATTATCAGCATCAAGTTCTTCTTGTGCAAACCAAAGAGAAGCAATCGAGTTGGTCACTTCATAAAAAGGGTTATATACAAATTTTACCCCTTGAACTTGCTCTTCTATTGCTCTATGCATATGACCCGTTACTATGACAATGTCTGCATCTTTATCGTATTTCTTAATCAGTTGCACCATCCTTTGCAGCAATGTTGTATTCTCATCAAGTTTATACATGGATTTGGGATGCTTTAATGTAAGGGGGTGTAACCTTGTCCCTTTTCCCGCCACCATAAAAATATATTTCATAAGTCAGCACCTCCTTGTTTGCAAGGCTCCTGCCACATTATCAGGCCTAATCTCATAATTTTTTCCCTTGGCAGAAGTGGAAATATAACATCAATTCCATACTTAGCAGCTGTTTTCACTATATTTACGCCGGTTGCCTCTAAAGGACTTCTCGACATGTATGGGTTATTACATCTTTCTTTACCACATCCACCCTTACATAATTTGCAACTCCCCCCGCCAAAAGAAATCGCTGTCGAGCGATTGTGATTATAGAGCCATTTTTCCATATTTAATAATGTTTTATGAAGCATTACACTTGACTCGGATCTAATACTTTCAAATTGTGTCTTATTTGACACATCAAACAAATAATAGACAAACAATCCTTCATCGTATTCAGAAAACATTTTAGGATAATTCAAATTTGGTAGGTTCGGTGGGCATCTCCAATTCCTTCCATACTTCCCACAATAAAAACAGTTCATTTTGACACATTCCTCAAATACTGCTTCCTTAGGACTCATGAAAACTAAATGTGCTGAAGGCGCTATACTTTTACAAAAATCAAGAAAAACAGATTTTACTTTTTCATCCATTTAACTCACTCCAAATCACAGATCAAAATCTTGATTAATCTTCATTCACGTCACATAATATAGAAAATAATAGTCGGTTACAGCTACATAATATCTGCTCAACAATTAAACCTTAGATTTGTATTGTTTAACTTCTGTTTTTAAAACACTTACAATTCTTTTACTGGATTCTTCTATGTTTCCAAATATATCAATAATGCTTTTTTCTCTTTCAACCCTTTTAAAATCATTATCGTTATATAACAATTCAAAAGCTTTTACTAATTCTTCAGCGTCATTCACAACATAAGAGTGTTTAAAAAGTTCTAACGCATAGTCAATATAAATAAAATCTGCTTTAGAATTACAGTAAATTATTGGTTTATTGGTTACATAATATTCTGGCACAATACTCGATGCATCAGAAATTAGAAAATCCGATTGCCAAAAAGTAGCAACATACTCTTTTTTTTCATCAAGAACCACATTATCTTTATTATTGCAATAGTCTTTAAAACCAAAAACTTCCTGTTCAGTCATTTCCCCAGTTGTAATAAAATTACCAAACATAAGCGGATGTGGTCTAATAATAAATAATACATCATTATATTTATCTATCAATTTTTCTATTGTTTTTCTATATCTAAAGAAGTTACTACCACCTATATGAGGATCAGTAGACCAGCGTGGTGTCCATATAACAGTTTTCTTAAATTTATTATTCTTCCGTTTTGATTTAGCCATTAACACCTGCTCTAGACCTGTTACGCCATAGTTATAACACTTTTGTATTCCTTTTTTTATCCCAACACGAAAACGTTCTTGATAAAATTTCATCTCAAACTTATCAAATGCAAAATAACAGAATACATCTTTAAAGTAATCGTCATTTAAAGTTACATCTTGTCCATTACTGGTTATTGCCGCTCCATACAATACATTGCAAAGTAATGTGTACTTTGACAATTCAGATGATGTATATGGCATCGGCATAAAATGATTATAAGGTCTTGAATGAAAAACAAAATCCGGCTGACAACTCTCTAAATCAAACCATTTACCATCTATAAAAGCATCTATGCATTCATAACCTTGTTTCTTGAAATATATAAAAGTATCATTTTCCTGTGTATTGCAAACCGTCTTGTCAATACGTGCTTCATTAAAAAAAGATGGAACGCATAGCAATATAACTCGAAATCCACTGTCTTCGGTCAGCCTATCATATATTGGTTTTAATTTATTCCAAGAAGGAATATATTGAATAATAAACGCAACCACTATTGGAATTTCAGGGGAATTGATATGACGTTGAATAATCATTTCTTTTGTTTTCTTTATTCTTAAAAGTGGTTTTCTATATTTATAATTGTGTAAAAAAAGTCTTGCCTTTTGTGCTACAAACGAAATGCCGGGAATTCTCTTTATTTGCTGCATAAACCAATCCTCCCAATCTCTTGTTTCCGCTCCATAATAAAATAGCCGTAGAATACAGCATTTCTACGATCATCAGCAATATTAATTTGGCAGGCAACCGGAACCAATAAATCCAAGAGTCCTATTAACTTAATTGTAAACACGGTGATAACCGGGTTAAAACTGCTATTATGTTTTAAAAAACCAAATTAAAAATACCATATATACCTTTAATGTGTTACTGCATACCAAATATAATGTGTAATTTCCTCAGAGGTATAGAAATTCTGCGCTTCC
>CADBSK010000062.1 GCA_902797305.1 uncultured Spirochaetaceae bacterium
CAGACAAAGACTGCTTCACAAATGAAATCAATAATTGGTGATATACGGGATGGTGAAAAACTCAAAGCTGCCATGATAGAAGCAAAGCCTGATATTGTATTACATCTTGCAGCTCAGCCGATTGTACGTACTTCATATAAAGATCCTGTTGGTACTTATGAAAGTAATGTAATGGGAACGGTAAATATTCTTGAAGCTGTTCGTGCATGTGATTCTGTTAGGTCATTTGTAAATATTACAACAGACAAAGTTTATCTTAACCGCGAATGGGCCTGGGGCTACCGTGAGAACGAAGAACTCTGCGGTTTTGATCCATATTCAAACTCAAAGTCTTGTTCGGAACTTGTTACTTACAGCTACCGTAATTCATTTTTTGCTGAAGAAAATTCACCTGCAATTTCTACTGCTCGCAGCGGAAACGTAATCGGTGGTGGTGACTATGCTACAGACAGAATCATTCCGGATTGTATTCGCGCTGTAGAAAGCGGGAAAGAAATAATCCTTCGTAATCCTAATTCAACCCGCCCTTATCAGCATGTACTTGAATGTCTGAGAGGTTATCTCACTTTGGCTAAAGCACAGTATGAAGATAAGACGACATATGCAGGTTCATACAATTTTGGACCTGATGATGAAAGCTGTGTAACAACTGGCGGACTTGCAACCCTTTTCTGCGAAGCATGGGGAGATGGTGCAGGCTGGAAAAATGTAAGCGAAGCTAATGCGCCTCACGAAGCAAACTTTTTGAAACTTGACTGCTCGAAATCAAAGACTGTACTTGAATGGTATCCGCAGTGGGGTATTAAGCAAGCAATAGAAAAAATTGTTGAATGGGAAAAAGCTGTGCAGGGCGGAACTTCAGCTGCAGAAATTACTGATAAACAGATTAAGGAATATTTTGGAGTATGAAGACTGTATTAATAAGTGGAGCAAACGGTTTTATTGGAAACAATTTAATCAGAAGACTCCTTAAAGAAAACATACAGATTTATGCTCTCATTCAACCCGGGGATTCACCTCGAGAACTACTCAAATCTAACCCTTCAATTTCTTTAGTATATTGTGATTTGGAATCTGATAGTTTATTGAATATTGATATTCCGAATGCTATAGACGTTTTTTATCATCTAGCATGGATAGGTGTTGCACCGGAAGAAAGAAAGAATTTTGACATTCAGAGCCGAAACATCAACATGCTTAAAAATGTTTTCAAACTCGCTGTTATCAAGCATATCAAAAAAATGCTACTTCCAGGTTCAACAAATGAATATTTATATAGCGGTGGGCTTATTAATAAAGACTGTATACCGACTCCAAGAGATGATTATGGTTCTGTAAAAGTTGCAGTCAGGTACCTTGCAAAACAAATGGCATTTGATAATGGAATTGATTTTGTGTATGTGGTATTAGCGGGCATTTATTCTGAGCAACGTAGAGATAATAACGTAATTACGTATACGATAAGTAAATTATTAGCAGGTGAAAAACCTTCTTTAACAAAGCTGGAGCAGGTTTGGGATTATGTTCATATAGATGATGTTGCGGAAGCTCTTTATCTTGCAGGTTTTAATGGCAAAAATGGAGCTTTCTATGCAGTTGGACATGGAGATAACTGGCCTCTTTACAATTATATAGAAAAAATTCATCAAATTATTAATCCCTCTTTACCATTGGGAATTGGCGAAATTCCTTATTCTTTTTCAGAGTTACCTAGTTCCTGCATAGATTTGAAAGATATAACAAATGATACTGGTTTTATTCCGAAAGTAAGTTTCGAAGAAGGAGTAAGACGTGTAATTAATAATTGGGAGATAATATAAAAAATGAACAATAACTTTGATATTCTAGTCGTTGGGTGCGGACTCACAGGCAGTGTAATTGCCCGCGAGCTTGCTGAAAAAGGTAATAAAGTTCTCATTATTGAACGCCGTGATCATATCGGCGGAAACATGTATGACTACGTCAATGAAAACGGCGTTCTTGTACAACAATACGGGCCTCACATATTCCACACTAAAAAACGAGAACTTTATAATTATATATGTAAATATGCCGAATGGCAGAACTATAAACTTACTTGTGGAGCTGTTATAAACGGAAAATATACCCCCACACCATTCAACTTTAAGACAATTGACGACTTTTTCGATACAGAAAAAGCTGCTAAAATAAAAGATGCAATAAAAACTGAATACCCGAATCAGGAATTTGCACCAGTACTGGAACTTTTAAATCATAAAAATCCAGTTATCCGTGAATACGCAGAATTTCTCTTCAATAATGATTATGCCCCTTATACAGCAAAGCAGTGGGGAATAAAGCCAGAAGAAATTGATCCAAGTGTTTTACGTCGTGTTCCGGTACGATTTAATTATGAAACAGGTTATTTTGATGACGAGTTTCAGGTAATGCCTAAAACTTCATTTACAGATTTCTTCAAGAATATCCTTAATCATCCAAACATCGAGTTCAAGCTTGGTACAGATGCAAAAAGCTGGATTGAATTAAAAGATGAATCAAAAGAGATTTTTGTGAATGGTGAAAAGTTTGAAGGCAAAGTCATATATACAGGCGCAATTGACGAACTTTTCGGTTGCAAGTATGGAAAACTTCCATACCGATCACTTCGATTTGAATGGGAAACAGAAAACAAAAAAAGTTTTCAGGATGCACCTGTAGTTGCTTACCCACAGGAAAAAGACTTTACCCGTATAACAGAGTATACAAAACTTCCAGAACAGGATGTTGGAGAGAAGACTGTCTATGCAGTTGAATATCCGCTCCCATATAAAGCTGGTGAAGATAATGAACCGTATTATCCGGTACCGACTGAAGAATCACAGACAATTTATGAAAAATATCGTAAAGAGGCCGATAGCATTCCTAATCTATTAGTTTGTGGTCGTCTTGGTGATTTTAAATATTACAATATGGATAATGCTTTGGAAGTAGCATTGAAAATAATAAAAAATATAAAATTATAAAATAAAGAAATGGAGAATTCAAATGTCAGATACTACAAAACAGATTCCAAATGTTGAATGCTTAAAATATCATGGAACAAAGGATAAACCCGATATAAAAATTTTTGTTTCACATCGTATAGATCAAGAAAGTGTAACAATAGATAATCCTCTCTATATCCCAGTGCGTTGTGGTGCTGTATATGATAAACGAGAAGATATTGATCTGATCGGTGACGATACTGGTGAAAATATTTCTGAAAAAAGAAATTCATACTGTGAATTAACAGTTCAATATTGGGCGTGGAAAAATATTGATGCTGATTATTATGGATTATGTCATTATAGAAGATATCTAAATTTATCTAATAAAATGTATGCAGGTGATGTTAATTATCACTATCAGGTTCTTGAAAAAATACTAACAAATAATACTGCAGAAAAATATGGACTTTTAGATAAAGAGAATATTATAAATGACGTTAAAAAATATGATATGATTGTTGCAAAACAATGGGATACTCGTAATTTCAATACACCTAAAGGTCCTACAAATTCTGTATATGAAATGTGGGAGGCTCATGACAATTTATTAATTAATAAAAATGATTTACCCATTCTCTTAAATACAATCAAAGATATTGCACCAAAATATTATGACACTGCTATAAAATATTTTAACAATAATCTTTTTCGTGGATTTAATTGTTTTATCATGAAAAAAGAATTCTTTTTTCATTTATGTGAATTCGAATTTCCAATTTTGGAAGAAATTGAAAAAAGACTGGATATAAGTTTATATGGGAAAAATCTATCCAAAGTATTTGGCTTTATGGGAGAAATGCTTTATAGCATATTTATACAATATTGTATTGAACAAAAGAAGTTCCATATAAAAGAAACTCAATTAATATACTTCGAGAATTCAAAAAGAGAATCTGATATCGCTCCATTGATAACAAATAAACAATGTATTCCAATTGTTGTTACATCGTCAAATTATTATGTTCCTTATTTAGGAGTTTTCCTTAAGTCGCTGATGGACACAGCCTCTAATGATTATATTTATGATGTAATTGTCTTGAATAAGCAAATAACTGATCAAAATAAAGAATTGTTAATTAATTTCTGTAAAAATTTTAATAATATTTCCATTAGATTCTATAATCCAACAAGTAGACTTAATGGTTTTACATTTTATACAGCAAACGCAGTAGAAGAATCAAATTATAGGCTTTTAGCACCTTGGATTCTACCTCTATATAATAAGGCTGTTATAATGGATGTAGATATTATCTTAAAATCAGACATTGCAAAATTATACATAGAAACAACATTTGAAAAAGATGAAATCTTAGCAGCTTCAAAAGATTTAGTTTATCAAGGAATGTTGAATGGAACAGTTCCTGATACAAAAGAGTATGCTAGAAATGTAATGAAAATGAAAAAGCCTTATAATTATGTAAATACAGGTGTAATGGTTTTTGATTTTAATAAAATCCGAAATTTTACTACTGAAAATAAATTACTTGACTTTTCAGGTACGC
>CADBSK010000063.1 GCA_902797305.1 uncultured Spirochaetaceae bacterium
GGTGCAGCTGTTCAGGGCGGTGTTCTTAAGGGTGATGTAAAAGACATTCTTCTTTTGGATGTAACCCCACTTTCACTTGGTATTGAAACAATGGGTGGAGTAATGACAAAACTTATTCCACGTAATACAACAATTCCTACAAAGAAGAGTCAGGTATTCTCTACAGCTGCTGATGGTCAGACTGCAGTTTCTATCCATGTACTTCAGGGTGAACGCGAAATGGCTGCACAGAACCGTACACTTGGAAACTTTGACCTTGTAGGTATTCCTCCTGCACCACGTGGTGTTCCACAGATTGAAGTTACTTTTGATATTGATGCAAACGGTATTGTTCACGTATCTGCAAAAGATATGGGTACAGGAAAAGAACAGCACATCCAGATTACTTCTTCAAGTGGATTGAGCGAAGAAGAAATTAACCGCATGGTACAGGATGCTGAAGCAAACGCAGCTGCTGATAAAGAAAAACGCGAAGCTGTAGATGCTAAAAACGAAGCAGACAGTCTTGTTTATCAGACAGAAAAAACTCTCAAAGAAATGGGCGATAAGATTTCTGGTGCTGACAAGCAGAAGATTGAAGATGCAACTGCAGCTCTTAAAAAGGCCATTGAAGGTGGCAATACAGCTGATATCAAGGCTAAGACTGAAGAACTTAAGAATGCTTCTTACAAGATGGCAGAAGAAATGTACAAGCAGCAGGGCGCTTCTGGTGCTCAGCCAGGTGCAGATGCTGGTGCCGCTCAGGGAAATGCTGGAAATGCAGATTCTTCTGATGCAAAATCAAGTAAGTTCAACAAAGGTTCAGCAGAAGACGTTGATTACGAAGTAAAGGATGAATAATTCCTAAGCGAAATCGTTATAAGCCCTCTTTGCATTGCGAAGAGGGCGATTTTTTAGTATAGTAGCGTAAAGGTTCAAAATATGGCAAAGCGTGATTATTATGAAGTATTAGGTCTCCAGAAAGGAGCAACAGAAGAAGAAATCAAAAAAGCATATCGTAAACTGGCTGTAAAGTATCATCCAGACCGTAATCCGGACGATAAAGAAGCTGCTGAAAAATTCAGGGAAGCAACAGAAGCTTACGAAGTTCTTTCTGACGAAAAAAAGAGACCTCTTTACGATCAGTACGGCTTTGCGGGCGTAGATGGAATGGATCAGGGAGGCGGAGGAGCTCAGTATTCTCATGCATTCCATGACTTTAGCGACCTGTTCGGTGGAATGGGTGGCGGATTTGGAGATATTTTTGATAACCTTTTTGGCGGCGGAGGTTCTCGCGCAGGGGGAGCGCGTCGTTCAGGTCCGACAGAAGGTGCAAGCTTAAGATACGATCTTAACATTTCATTCAAAGATGCCGTTTTTGGAACTAAAAACGAAATTCATTTCAGACATAACGAAGTTTGTGAAAGTTGTAAGGGTACTGGTTGTGCAGCAGGAGCTAGTCGTAAAACTTGTCCAACATGTAATGGCGTAGGACAGATTCGTCGTAGTGCTGGATTCTTTTCTGTGCAGCAGACTTGTCCAGACTGTAATGGTTCCGGAACTAAGATAGATAAACCTTGTAAAGACTGTGGTGGACGCGGAATTCAGGAAAAGAGCAAAAAAATGACTCTTACTATTCCCGCTGGTGTTGATAACGGTAAACGTATTGCCATTCCTCATCAGGGCGATGCCGGCGCAAACGGTGGTCCTAGCGGAGATTTAATTGTAATTCTTCATGTTGAAGAACATCCATATTTTGAACGTGATGGTCAGGATTTGTACTGCGCAATTCCTGTTTCCTTTACACAGGCTACTCTTGGATGTGATATAAGTCTTACAACACTTGAAGGAAAAGCGATTTCTGTAAGAATCCCTGCTGGAATTGCAAATGGTAAGCTTCTTCGTATTAAGGGAGAAGGGGTTCCTTTTACAAATTCAACTCGTCGTGGTGATTTGTATGTTAAAATTATGGTACAGATTCCATCTCACATTTCTAACAGCCAGAAAGAATTGCTTCAAAAGTATATGGAACTTGAAAATCCATCTGCTTCTCCAAGCTTAATCAAACTTTCAGCATTAGATTCATAGACTTTCCTTATTTTTTTAAGCATATTTGCCGATTGTGTAGTATAATATTATTGTCTAATTTTCTGCACTTGAGGTGAATATGTATAAACCGCGAAAAAAGATATATTTTGGTATAATTAATACAAGTGTTTTACTTTTGTCGGTAGGGTTTTCAGTTTTGTTGGTTCAGACTGAAGAAGCCGTATCAAATCCTTTGTTTTATATTTTGATTCCTGCAATCGTATTTTTAAGTTTTTTGGTTATAGGATCAAGTTTAAGGCATTATATCGATCGCCGTTTACGCAAAAGATATCTTGAGACTGGAGAAACTTCTTATATAGAAGACTTTATTGACAAACTTCGTTTCTGTTATTCTTATGATGATTTATATGAAACTATCTCGGAATCATTGGAATTAAAGGCCGATTGTTCTGTTTTATTTGTTAATCGCGAAAAAAATTACGTATTATATAACAGCCCAAGCCGTATTTCTGCCGATTCAAAGGTTAATACAAAACTTGCAGAAAATTATCCTGAAAACTGGAAAGACGGATGTTACTTTATAGGGGAGCGTCTGGGCATTATTTCTTCAAGTAGAAAGGCTCGAGGATTTTTCTTGTGCTACAACAAGCATCAGTTCTTTGTTTTTAATCGTTATACTCATCTTTTTGATAATGAAATTTATGAAAAGTTGTACGAAGAATATGTTCGATTCCTTTCCCGAACCCGCATCATTTCAGATTTGTCGGAAATTTCTTCTTTAACTAAGGAATGGGAACAGCTTGCAGAGACTCAGGTTTCATTCCTGCCTCATAATATTCCTGATATTCCACACCTTAAAATTGCAACATATTATCGTCCTTTGGTAAACGTATCCGGTGACTATTATTCTATTCTTCCAATCGATAAAAACAGAACACTCCTCATGCTTGGGGACGTTTCTGGAAAGGGGCTTCCGGCTGCTCTTATCATGGGTCTTGTAATGAACACCGTAAAAATTATCGAAGACAAAAACGATCTTCTTGGTGTAATCAAATCTGTTGATAGTGCAATTAAAAACATGCATCTTCAGGATAAATATACCGTACTTTTCCTTGGAATTGTTGATACAGAGGAAATGAAGATTTCTTATATCAATGCTTCTATGTCAGATCCTATTATTTTAAGCCGTTCTCCAGACGGTTACAGAATTAAGTCTCTTGCTTCAAATGCAAGTCTTGTTGGAATTATTGATATGGATGATACTCGCATTAGCGAGCAGAGGCTTTTCCGTGGTGATACAATTCTTCTTGCCACAGATGGTGTTTCAGAAGTTATGGATGACAATGGCGTTGAATTAGGCGACACAGAATTGTTTACAAATACTCTAAAATCCAGTGCATCAAAGCAGCCTCAACAGTTTGTAGATGATATTGTTTCTTTAATTATGAAATATAACGGTGACAAGCGACTTCACGATGATATTACAATGATGGTTGCAAAGGTAGGCTAAGATGATTTTTACAGTTATAAATATTTGTATTACATTATTTTTTATTCTCGAAGTTTTCTACATTGATAAAATTTCCAAAAATAATCAGGACGATGAAACTAATCCGATTTTGCCTACTATCCTTCTGTTTGGAATTACTGCAGGAATTTTTACCCTTGTATATCAGTTCAATAATTCTATAATGCCTTCTTTGTTTTCTACTTTGATGAAGGCAGTATTTATAATGGAAGGCTGTCTTTTGTGGAACGTTGCTTTCTGTTTTCCTTATTATGCATGGAATTATACAAATACCCCCACAAGTCTTGTAAAAGGTCTAGGTTATGTTTTAATCGTTGTTTATGTAATGTTCAATTTTAAGAGCATCAAGGTTTCTCCGGAATTAGGAATTAAAATTGAATCTGCATTTTTGTTCAGTGGTGCAGCAAGAAAATATTTCCCATGGACATGGTATTCGATTTGGGATGGAACTCTTCGTTTTATAGTTCCTGGTGTTCTGTGCTGTATGATGCTCTTAAGAAACGAAATGAAGGCAACAAAACTTGATAGATTTAAGGGGCTTGTTTATGCGACAGGTCTTGTTAGTATGTGGGCTGCAAGTTTTGTTATAATGTTTGTGCGCAAACTTTATCCGGCTTTTGATTTATTACATTTTGCGGTTTATGCACCAATGTTTGTTATTATGCCTTACGGATATAAAGTTACAGCAGCTCCTGGTGGACGAGGGATTTCAAGTTTTGTTATTAAGAGCATTATGTCTTATATCGTTCCTGCCGGTTTAATGGGCTTTATTTTCTATAAATTAATGCCACTTGTAAAAATAAGCATGGGACTATTCCTTATAAGTACTTTTGTTTCTGTGGGTTTACTTTTAGGTTTTGTCTATATTGTAAATATTTTAATTGCAAAATCTAAGTTCGGACATTCATCGGATTACGCTGCAAACTTTGAAAAGGACCTTGCTTCTGTAGACTACAACGGCGAAATGGACGAAATCGCTAATAACATGTTCCATATTTTTAATAAGAATACAGAAGCTTCTGCAATGGCTGTATATATCAATGGTGGTAACGATACATTTGAGCCGGCATATTCATCAAATAATTCTGCACATAAAATCGAAGGTAAGATGGCGTTGCTGGAAACTCTCTTAAATATGAACAAGAACATCGTCTGCTATACAGAACTTGAAACTTTACATTCTCTTGCAAATATTAAAGATGAACTGGGACAATTCATGGAAGAAAACCGGGCAGATACATTGTTCATTTTGAATGAAGGACGAGATGTGCATGGTTTAATTACTCTCGATATAAAAGAAAGTAAAGAACATTTTAAAGAATACGATATGAATGTATTTAAGAAACTGTATTCTTACTTCTTTGTATTTGGTTATTACATGCGCAATATTTCTAATAAAGAAGTTATTGGTACTGTAAACCGAGAATTAAGAATGTCCAGTCAGATTATTACCAGTATTCAGGAGAATATTGATATTCTTGATAATCCAAAAATGGATGCAGGGTGTATCATGATTCCTGCTCATAATATTGGTGGTGAATTTGTTGATATGATTCGTTTGACTGATACTCGTCATATGTTTGTAGTTGGTGACTTGAGCGGTAAGGGTATTGCAGCCAGTATGAGTATGGTCATCCTTAAGTCAATTATCAGAGCTTATCTTGCAGAAACTCATAATTTTAAGCAGCTTGTTGTTAAGATTAATTCCTTTATTCGTAATAATTTACAGAAGGGTACAATCTTTGCCGGTATGTTTGCAATTGTAGACTTTGAAAAAGACATGTTTTATTACATTAACTGTGGTATTCCGGGACTTTTCTTATACACAGAAGCTTACAGTAATGTAATTGAAATTCAGGGTAGTGGACATATTTTAGGCTTTGTAAAAGATTTAACTCCTTATATTTCTGTAAAATCAGTTAAGCTTAATAAGAATGATATTATTCTTGCATGTACCGACGGACTTATTGAATCTCATAACTTGCGCGGTGAAGAGTTTGGTAAAGACCGAATTGAACGAAATATGGTTGCAAACTCTATGTATCCTGCTAATCGTATGGCTCAGTTCCAGCACGATGAATTAGTTAAGTTTATGAGTCACGAAATGGAAGACGATGTAAGTGTTCTTGTTCTCAAGTGTCTTAAGACAAATGCTAGCGAAAAAGCGGAAGCTGATGCAATTAAGGCTGATTTCCTTGCAAGTATTCTTAAGATGGAAGAAGAAACTGGCTTTATTGAAGGAACTGACGCTGAAAATATGGATATTCCAGATATTTTAGGTCAAACTGATAATACGGCTGAAAATAAAGGCAGTGAAGAAGCTGACAACAATGGGGAAGAACAACCCCAGCCAGAAAATGCTCAGGAAGACCAGCCACAAGTAGAGCAGTAAATAGAGTTTTTTTGTAAGGTAGGTTACTATGGAACAATTAACAGTTACAAGAAAAGAAGGAAATAACTATATGGAATATGAACTTGCGGGAGCTTTAAATGCATACACCGCTCCTACAGTTCAGGATAAAATATATAAATCAATTGCAAAGATGAATGTTGTTCTTGATCTTTCAAAAGTCGAAGAACTTGATGCAGCAGGAATGGGTGTTATCATGGCAGCCCATAACGATGCAGAAGAATACAAGACAAAACTGTATCTTCTTTCTCCTTCTAATGAAGTTGATAATGAGTTACTGGAAACAGGGTTTAAGGATCTTTTTAGAATTATTACTTCAATTACTGAGGCAGTTTTATAAATGAAGGTTGCTATTGTAACTGGTGCTTCCAGTGGATTAGGAAAGGAATTTATTTACAGACTGGATAAAAATTCAAAAATTGACGAGTTGTGGTTGATTGCCCGACGTGAAAATCTTATGCAGGAATACGTAAAAGATTTAACTCATAAGGTAAGAATTTTTGCCCTTGATATCACTTTAGAAAGTAGTATTCAGACAATAAAAAATGCATTATCAGAAGAAAAAGGAACTGAAGTTTCATATTTAATCAATTGCGCAGGTTTTGGAAAAGTAGGTTCATATTATGAAGTCTCACCAGAAGTAAATGCCAGTATGATTGATTTAAATTGTAGGGCAGCTGTTGTTTTAACTCAACTCGTATTGGAGTATATGCCAAAAGGCGGAAATATAATCCAAGTTTGTTCAGTAGCAGCATTTATGCCTATGAGTTTTATGTCTGTATATGCTGCAAGTAAAGCTTTTTTGTATCGTTACACCCGCGCTCTTAGATGGGAATTAAGAGGAATGAGCATAAAGGTAAGTGCTCTCTGTCCATTCTGGATTAAAGATACCGAGTTCATTTCTACAAGTAAGGCTGATTTAAAAGAAGAAGGGACAGTTGTTAAAAACTTTAAGTTTGCTTCTAAAGCAAGTATCGTTGCAAAAAGAGGACTTTTTTATAACAAACTTGGCTTTGGGGTCATAACCCCAGGTTTTATCCCAACCTTCTTGCGGATAGGTAATAAAATTACACCTGCTTGTATTTCTGTTCCATTATGGAATCTGTGGCGTAAGCTTTAGATTTTAATATCCTATTTTGTCCAGTCTGTCTTTTTCCTGGAGAACGCAGTCTACGGTTGGTATCCAGTGGTAGACAGGCTTTAAAAATTGCACAACATATTCCATTTTTCCTCCGCTAAAGTTTATAGCCTGCATTAACTGGTCTGAAAATTCTTTTGGGTCTATTGTTTGGGTTGAAATAACTTTTTCTCTTAGTTCTGTAATATGCCATCGATCTTCAAGCCAGGTTAAATTAACTTCTGCCTTAACTTTTTCTACAATTATCATCAGATCTACTGTGTGTACATGGTAATATTCTACCTGATGCAAAGAATTTGCTTTATAAAAAAGTTTCTGACCGTTCTCTTCTGTGAGTTTTCGTGGATGCTTTTTATTTGTTGGAAAAGTTGAGTGTAATGTATAATCCTTACCGTCGATAGTAAAATTTGTAAGTCCGTATATATTGTGAGAATGAAACTTGCTTGAGCCGGGCTCAAAGAAAAGAATATTTTCTGGAGTTGAGATGCCGGAATCAAAATTATATGCTCCGCGCATAAGACTTGTAATACTAATTTGTGGAACTTTTGAAATATATTCCTGTGCCTGAGGACAATTTTTTGCACTTGCAATTAAAAGTTCCGGATTCATAGTATGAAGCCCTGTGTAGAACATTTCTGTAACTTGAGTAGAAGTTAATCCAACTGTACAAGGTTTTTTATTTTGTTCAGAGATTATAATCAGGGTAGATATTAAAATAAACACAAAGGAAACAAAACTTATTATAAGTTTAATCTTTATTCTGTTAAACTTGCGCATAAGCGAAAGCTTTGTTTGTTTTTTATTCCAGTATTTTTTTGCTTGTTGTAAAAATTCTTCTTCTGAAAGAACGGGCGTTGCAGGAGAAAAAATTGCTTCCTGTAGCAGGCTCTTGTCTAAAATGAGGTCAGATTCTGGTTTTAGTAATAAGGAATTAATTTCTTTGCAAATTGTTTTATTTATTCCGTTGATTTGATATTCCAGAGGTAAAAAGTTTTTATTGGCAAGGTTTGATGAGTGTTCTTCCTGATTAGTATAAGGAAAGGGAAGCTTAAAACTTACTGCAAAATACGAAAGAATTCCCAGCTGAAACCTGAGGGCATTTGTACCTTCTAGCGAAGTATCTTTCCATTGATTTTGCAGAATGTTATATTTTTCTTTTCCCTGATTTAAGCAGCAGCTGTTATATAATTTTTCTGGTAAAAATAAAAAATCTTTACCGTCGTAAAGAATCCCATTTAATCCGTTACAGCTAAGATTAATTTTATTATTGATTGCAAAGTCGATAATCTTACATAATGTAAAAAGAATTTCTTTGGCTTCTTGAGTTCTATTTTGAATTAGATTGTAAACAGTATCGCCGGAAAAACCTTTCCCTTTGTAATGGACTGTATCATTTATTGTTTCAGCTTCTGAAAATTTCCATATTGAAAAAGTAAAGGAGTCGTCGTTAACAAGTTTTACAATGTTTCCTGTTAAATCCATCAAAAGAGATGCCTTTGTCTTTGCATACATCTCTTCTGACAGATTAGAATTAATGAAAACAGTATCTTCTCTAGTAAAAACAAAGTTTTCCATTATCGATTACCATCTGCTGAATATAGATACTTAAAGTAATCAAGGTTTGTGCTATAGGTTGTATCGCTGTCTTTTAGAGTTTCTTTGTAAGATTCCATACTTTTCCAGAAACGGTAGAATTCTGGATCCTTTGAGTAAGCAGATGTGTAGATCTTAGAAGCATCGGCGTCGGCTTTACCCTTTATCTCTTCTGAACGACGATAGGCATCAGATTGAATGGTTCGCTTGTCGCTTTCTAGTTTACCCATCCATTCAGCTTTCTTTCCTTCTCCCAGGGAACGGTAAGCCTGAGCAACCTGGTTTCGTTCCTTTATCATACGATTGTATACGCTTTCTGTAAGTTCGTCAGAATATTTAATCTGGCGTGGAACAATATCAATAAGTTCAATTCCGTATTCTGGAACCAGTTTGTTTGCTTCTTGAGTCATTTGTTTACACAGTTCGCCTCGACCTCTTGTAACCGATTCATTTACATTGTTTACATTTACAAGTGACTCAATTGCCTTTGTTTCATCATCCTGTTCCTGATTTGAAATAGAAGTTTGTTCGTTAATAATGTTTGAGGAACGAACAATTTCGCTTAGGCGATTTTGAGTAATTACTGTTCGGGTAGAAGAATCGATAATATCGCTGAGCTTATTGTAAGCATTATCAAGGGTCTTAAAACTCTGATAGAATTTTGCAGGATCTGTGATTCTCCATCGGCTTGTTGTATCAACGATGATAAACTGGTTTTCTTTTGTAGGAATCCTCTGACTGTCACCATCAAGTGATAAAACTAATTTTGGATAAGTTGTAACCTGGTCAATAAAAGGAATCTTTATATAAAGTCCGGCTTCTGTATGTGTATTTGCGATTCCTCCAAAGCGGGTAATTACAACTTGTTTTCCTTCTTCAATAATATAAAATGGGCCGGTAGCAACAAAAATAATTGCTAGAATAACAATGGAAATTAATAAAACTATAGTCTTTCTGATTTTTTTGCTCATTATAATTTTCTCCTGTGTAAGCCCGCCGGTCAGAGCGGGCGGTGTTCTATAGCAAAGCGTTAAAAAAAATTGCGATGCAGCAATTTTTTAGCTTTACCACTTATTATTAAAACACCGTGTTAGCGGCGAGCCAGGGATGCCTCCTATTCTTTTGTTCCTGAAAGCGCCTTAACTGGTAAAACGTTGTTCAATTTTCCATCGATTACAGTAGGTTTGTCTGCACCAAAAACTTCTGTCATTGTTTCAAGGTAAATACGATCTTTTGTAACCCTTGGAGCTTTGCGGTATTCATCATATACAAAATTGAATCTTGCAGCGTCACCTTTTGCTCTGTTAACACGTTCAGCGGCATAACCTTCTGCAATTTGAACGAGTTTATCAGCTTCACCCTGGGCTTTGGGAATTTCTGCATTGTATGCTTCTTTTCCTTCATTTATAAAACGATTCATATCCTGAATTGCCTTGTTAACATCCTCGAATGCATCCTGAACTCCACTAGGAGGAACGATGTTCTGAAGTTTTACTGCGATTACGTTGATTCCAAGTCCCAGAGATTTAAAATTCTCATTCATCATGTCCAGAGCTTGATTTTCTATGTTAGCTCGCTCGCTACCCATTACGGCAAGAATAGCTCTATCGCCCACCAATGTATTTATAGCAGAACGAGAAATGTCTCTGATAGTTTGCTTTTTTTCCATTACACCAAAAAGCCACTGTTTTGGGTCTATAATTCTGTACTGAATAATCCATTCAACATCGATTATATTCAAATCACCAGTAAGCATAGTTGACTCACTTGTGATATTGTTGCGATATTCGTTGTCTCTTCCGGCTTTTATTGTTTTAAAGCCAAACTGTTCTGTCTGTACAACTTTAACAGGAACTGTATAACTCTTTTCAATTCCGAAAGGAAATTTAAACTGAAGCCCAGGGCCAACAGTTCTGTCATATTTTCCTAATCTGGTAATTACAGCTTGTTCTGTTTCATCTACAACAAAAAAACTGCTGAATGAACCTGCTACGGCAAGTGCAATTATTGCAACAGTAACTAAAATTGCAGGAGTAAGTCGTAAGTGCTTTTTTGTATTTGACATAATAAATTCCTCTTATTTTTAAAGATATATATTAAAGCTTAAAAATACAAGACAAATTCTAAAAACATTGGTATTCTATTAATACATATGGAAAAAATTGTATTGTTTGGGGAGTTGATGCTCCGGTTAAAATCTGCAGGTAAAGAAAGATTGTTTCAAAGTCCTGCGTTAGAAGCTGTTTTTGGCGGAAGTGAAGCAAATGTGGCTGTTAGCCTTTCAATTTTTGGTAAAAATGTTGTATATGTAACAGCACTTCCTGATAATTATATTGGAAAAAGTGCAGAATCAAGTCTTAGATATTATGGCGTTAATACGATGCCTTTGTATAAACCGGGACGTCTCGGAATTTATTATCTTGAAGATGGAGCATGTCAGCGTCCTAGTCAGGTTATATATGACAGAAGTAATTCTGTTGTTTCACTTGCAGAACCAGATGAATACAATTGGAACGAAATTTTTAAGGATGCAAAATGGTTTCATGTCTCTGGAGTAACTCCGGCAATCAGTTTGCAGGCATTTGAATGCACTTTGCGTGCTATGCAGGAAGCTAAGAAACAGGGCGTGATTGTGAGTCTGGATTTAAATTATCGCAAAAAATTATGGAATTACGGAAAGACTGCAAGCGATGCCATGAGAGAGCTTTCAACTTATGCGGATGTTCTTATTGCAAATGAAGAAGATGTTCAAAATTGTCTTGGAATTCCTCTTCAGAATTATACTACACCACAGGAAAGTTACAGGCATCTGTGTATGGATGTAAAAAAGCAGTTTACAAATGCCAGATATGTTGCCATTACTTTGCGTCAGAGTTATAGTGCAGATCATAACGGCTGGTCTTGTGTTTTAGATGGACAGCATGGTTTTTATGAGAGTGCTCATTATGATATAGAAAGCATTGTGGAACGGGTTGGAGCAGGGGATTCCTTTGTTGCTGGTTTGATTTATGGCTTAACAGAATTTGAATCTGATAAAACTGGTGAGCAAAAGGCTCTGGATTTTGCTACTGCATCAAGCTGTTTAAAACATTCTATTCCTGGGGATTTTAATCTTGCAACTCTGGATCAGGTTATGATTCTTATGAACGGAAACTCTACAGGACGAATCCAAAGGTAGAGCAATACAACGAAAAATGGAATTCAGGATTAATGGTGAACTAAAATGAAGAAAGTTAATAATCAATGCAGAGTTAACGAAATATTGCAGAAATCTCAAAAGATTGCAGTTGTACAGGTTTCATTACCTGCTCTCGCAGTAAAAAAAGCCCAGTCTCTTTTAGAGAGTGGAATAAATGCAATGGAGATTGCCTACAGAGATTTAGAAAACTTTGATGCAACAGACGAATGTATAAGGGCGATTAGAGACCAGGTTCCTGGAATGAATATTGGAGCTGCTACGATTACAAATCCTGGACTGGCAAAAAGAGCTAAAAAAGCTGGTGCACAGTTTATTTTTTCTGCCGGATTTAATCCTGGAACTGTTAAATGGTGTGTTAATCATGATATGCCTGTAATCCCTGGGGTTGCGACTCCAGGTGAAATTGAACAGGCTATGCAATTTGGCTTAACTTATCTAAAGTTGTTTCCTGTTACTGTTTTAGGTGGAACAGATTTTTTAAGAGCATTGAAAGGCCCTTATCCACAGATTAAGTTCATGGTTAGCGGTGGCGTAAACGAACAAAACTGGGAACAGTTTTTAAGCCTTGATAATGTATTTGCCGTTAGCGGTTCCTGGCTTGCAAAATAAAAACTACCAGTCGCGCTGAATATATGTTGCCTTTGGTCGGGCAGTTATATCAACGCGTCTGTTCTGGGCCCTTCCTTCTTCAGTTTTGTTAGACGCAATAGGACGGGTAGCGCCATATCCTTTGTAACTGAATAATTTTTGATTAAGGCCCTCATCAATTAAAGAATTCATTACCGTAATCGTTCTGTCGATAGAAAGATTCATTTCTCCAACAGGTTTTCCAAGGTCTGCACAGTGACCTTCAACTAGAATTGTAAATTCATCATTTTTTACAATCGATTTTAAAATCTCAGCAACCTTTTTAATTCTTTCGCTTTCGTTCGGAAGTAATTCAGGCGAGTCTGGATAGAATTTTAAATCTACACGGAATGTTAAACCTGTTTCTCCATCTAATACGTCCAAATCATAGTCTTGAGGAGTAATGTATTGTTTTATTGTTTTATATGTAGCGTAATATTCTGGATCTTTTAGCGGAGTCTGCACATCATAGGCCAGATTCTTTTTGTCCAAAAGAATTACAATCTTTCCTTTTTTTAGAAGTTCTCTGTTTTCTTTAACAGTAAAAATTTTAAGAGCATCAGCTTTTCTGATAATCGGATCGGTTCTGTTTCTACCGTAAACTCTGATTGTTTTTATATACAAAGGATCGTTTCCAACTTGAGGAGCGTATTTTGCAAAATTATCTGAACTATCATAATAGACGATGCCATTTTCTTCTGCAATTTTACGATCTACGATATTTTTTTCATAAACGATATTCATGTTTTCATCCCATACGGTAGGAAAAAAACATGGGAACACTTCGCTTTTTACATATTCTCCGTGTACAGGAACTTGTCCTCTTGCGTCAATTATAATTCCTGAGTATGAGCGGCTTGAAATGGTTTCGATTGGTTCTTCTGGAGTGTAGGGGTATTTATGTTTTACAAGAATTTTACTTACGTCATTTAGATTTATTGTATTGCTGGAATTAAGTTTTTTTCCGTCTAAACTGAATACTCCGCATGTCTGCTTTGCATTTTCTATGACTTCAGTAACCTGCTCAAGAGAGATTTCTTCTTGACTAACCATGTCTCCAAGGTAGGTGGCAGAATCAACATATAAAGTTAAAAGAGGATTTTTAATTAACGAAGGAGCTTTTGTATTTATAAGGCGTTCTGCAGAGTTTCTTCCTACCGGGAGTTCTAACCCTGCTGTTTTCATGTCAAGTTTCAGATTAGAAACGAACTCTTTTGTGTTCCAGTTAACATGACTGATTGATTCTACGCAGGAAGTATTTACAGTTTCCTGTGCGACTAAAAGAGAAGAAAGTAGAGTTGTTAAAACACCTAAATAAATTGTTTTTTTCATATAAAAATCCTTTTCTACTCTTTGAGTATCGGAATATTTAGTTTTGTTTTATAGCAAAAACTCCTAATTCGTTTAGAGTATATAGAACAAAGTCTTTCATTCCTTCTGGAACTCTTATTGCATATTGCTTATTAGGAGGTGTTACACCTTTAACAAGGGCACTGTTCATATCTAGAAACATTTTTTCGTCAATTCTAAGTTCACTAGCAAGTCTTCTTAGAGAAATACTGCTTTTTACATATACGTATTCATAGATTCCGGCTCTGGTTTCTAATGTTTTGCCGTTCCAGGCTCTGGCAGTTGGCATTTTTACACCGTAGTATTCTGCGTTTTCTGCTACATCCGCAACTGCAAGAAGTTTAGGAACGTAAGAGCTTGCCTGTTCGCTTATATAACCATGTTCGCTTAGATACCAGAAATCTTTTTTACCAGCTTTTTTAATTGCTTTTTTCATTGCACCCGCCCCACAGTTATAAGCGGCAATAGCAATCAGCCAGTCGCCGAACATTTTGTAGTTATCGTTTAGTTTTGTTAGTGCAGCGTGGGTGGATTTCCATGGATCAAGGCGTTCATCTACATATTCGTTGTAGGTTAAAAGCCCTTGAACGCTGTTTGACATAAATTGCCAGAGTCCGGTTGCACCAGAACGGCTTTTTGCGTATGGGTTATAATTTGATTCCACTAGAGGGAGATATTCCAGAATTGCAGGCATTTTTCTTTTTTCCAGTTCATTTCGAATGTAAATGCGATAACATTCTCCGTCATCTAATACATTGTATAGCCAGTCTTTATGGGAAGTCAGATATTTTTTTCGTAGTTGTGCAACCTGGGGTTTATTTATGCCGCTAAAACCAAGATTTTTATATTCTGCAGTTATTTCGGAAAAGGAGAGTGAGCATGCAAATAAAAAGAGAGAGATAAAAAGTCTCTTTTTTAACTTAAACATTAAAGTTTTTCGCCCATATAAATACCAGCCCATTCCCAGTTTCCATTGATTTCTGGCTCAAGGGGGTAGTTAACTTTTCTAAAGTATAAGTACCATACTGGAACGTAAGTACTCCATCCTGTGGTTCTTAGATAGGCTTCTGTACTATTGGAGTCTTCATCTAAAGTGTCGTGATATCTTACTCTGTTTCCGCGCATAAAGTTTTTCATAGAAAACTCTTCCTGTGCGTTTGGATCCATTTCGTCCTGTTTCCACGACATAGAAAAGAAATTTACTTTTGCCTTGTATTTATCAAGTGATCTCCAGTCGTAATTTCGGATAGCTTTTTTAACAGCACTTTCCAGTTCCGGTAGAGTTTCAAATGTCCAGTCTTTTGCAGAAGTACTGAAACCACAAAGCTGACGGGCTTTTTTGTAGGCGTTTGGTTCTCCTGTAATTTGAATTGTGGATGCATCTGGCTGTGCTAAAAACATGGAATAAGATTTTAATGCTTCGTCCCATTCACTTTCTTTTTCATATTCAAGGGCAAGTCGTAAATAAAGCTCTGTAATACTAACGTTTGTAGGAAAGCGATTAATTAAATCGTTAAAGTACTTAATTCGGCTTCTTGGAGTTTTAGAAATCTGAATAAGATTCTGTAAACATATGTAGTGAATGGATCTTCCGTGTACCAATAAGTCCTGATAATTTCTTAAAATTCTATCAAAATAATATTCAGCAATCGGGTCAGCGCCGTTATTCATATAAGCGTCAGCTGTCATTAAAAGCCAGTATGCGTTATACATGTCGTCAGGATGTTCTTCAACCCAGCCTGTTAAAAATAGAATTAAGCCCTGGTAGTCATTCAAAGTACGAAGGTTTGTCGCAATTTGATTTACGATAGCATAGCGGCTTACAGTATCCAGCTCCTGATTTTGTAAAAGAATTTTTAATTCTGCTTGTGTCTTAAGTATTGCTTCTGTTTTTTCGTCTACGGATTTACAACTAACTGCTGAAAAAATCGAAAAAAGATAAATTGAAAATATAAAAAGCCCTTTTTTTATTCTATTTAAAGAACTGTGTTTCATATTTTAAATTTATCATGTATAGAACTTATTGGCAAGATAGGCGATGTTGGTGTATTCTATTATGATAATGGAAAAGCGTAACTCAAAATTATTAAATACAATTTTAGCATTTGGTATGCTGGCTATCTTTATTGGCTATCTGTTGATTCTTGCATTTGCAGGAAGTTTTGTCTCTATAGCAATATCAATATTGCCTGCTGTATTGTTTCTGGCAGGATTAGGTTTCCTGTATAGTTTTATGGTGTTTACCAGAACGCCATTTAAACTATTTGTTGGATTATGCCTTACATTGTACGGAATGTTTTCTATGCTTTTAGTAAGTTCAATTTTTCCGTATTCAATCAAAACTCTATGGCCGTTATACCTGGTATTTACTGCGGTTGCTCTTGCCCTTGCAGGAAGAGCAACAGGACGAAAATTTACCTTCAGTTATGATTTACTTGCGATAATTTTTTTTATTATTGGAGTTATTTTTCTATTATTCTCACTAAAAATAATTCAGATTTCTTTTAAATCATTTATGCTTGTTCTTGGACCTTTTTTAATTCTGTTAGGAGGTCTAATTCTTGTGATTCTTGTTCTTTATCGAAAACAGATTTTGGAAGCACTTCCAAAAGATTTATCTTCAGAATTTTCTGATGAAGAAGAGCAGGATTTGTAATTTTACTTCAGGCAGTTTGTATTATATTAGATGTGTAAAAGAAAATTAGAGCGCCTACATTCTTTGTTTCCTCTTTTCTTATTGATAATTGCGTCTCTATTTGTCTTTTCATGTGCTTCAGTACCTGTTTCTGGCTCAGATTACAAAGTTGAACGAACTGCATCTAAAAAAAATAAAATTTCTGTTCCGAATCCTAAGTTGGTTGCTACTGACACGGTGGTTTCTGATACTGTAGAGGAATCAACAAAGCTCACCGCCATAAAACCGATTCAATCGGAGGAAAATACACAAAAAAATTATACATATTTCTCCCATATAAATATTGAAATAATGAGAGATGTAGAAAACGGAAGTCCTTCCTCCCTGCGTAAAGCTGCTTCTAAACTCCGAAAATCCGAAATTGAGTACGACGAAGCAGAAAAAGTTTTGCTGGCTATTTCTTCAAACATAATGCAGATGGTATGGACAACAGAAAGAGTAGAGTGGGAAACTTTTCCTCTTAGTGCAGAAACCTCATATATGGGAGCCATAAATTCTGCAAAAAAAGGAATATATGATGAAAGTACAGGAAATGTAGACTTTCTTACAATTGTACTTCCTTCTCTCGTAGTTTTAAAAACAGACGATGTTTCAGATTTTTTTGAACAGTCAGAAAAAGCTCTTCTGGATGGACTTGAACTTCACGGCGGATCCGTTCTTGCAAACTATCTCCTGGGTGAATTGTATAGAAAAAATAATCAATACGAAAAAGCTCTTCCTCGTTTTCAGAAGGCTGCTCAAAATGCTCCTGAATGCCTTCAGACAGGTTATGCTTATGCAAACATTTTATATTTGTTAAACAAACTGAGTGCTGCCCGCGACCAGATAAATTTAATTCAGGAAAAATATCCTTCTGATATTGGTTTGTTGAATCTTAGTGCACATGTTGCCTATGACACTAAGAATCTTGCTTATGCAGAAGAGTGCGTTGCCCGCGTTCTTCAACAGGATCCTAATAATTTAAAAGCTCTTATGTTCCGTATAAAGATTCTTGTTGATAAAAAAGATTATATCCATGCAGTGTCTTTGCTTGATGTTTATTCTAGGCAGGACAGTACATCAAAAACTTATCTTTTGATGAGAGCAAAGATTCAGAATGAGTGGTCAAAAAATACGACTGCTGCTATTCTGACAATCGAAAATGCCCTTAAATCCTATCCTTCGGACAGGGATGTCCTTTTGTTTGCAGCAAAACTTTCAGGATCAGTTAATTCTCCAATTGCCGGAAGAACCGCAGAACAGTTTGCTTCAGTAGTTTTGGAAAATGAACCAGATAACGAAGAAGCCTTAAGATATGCGATAGAAGGATTAATCCAGAAAAAAGACTGGGAAAAAGCTTATGTTCTAAGTAAAAGTCTTGTAACAAAAAAGACCCGGGATGACGGGGATTTTGAAAATATTTTCAATCATGTAAAAATCTGTCTGGGTTTAAGTAAAGGAGACGAAGCCTGGAATTATATTTCGCCGATTTACAGAAATAACTCCCAAAATGAGGATGTAATCCAGTCCTATATTACTGTTATGATAGAAACAGGCAGAATATCTCAGGTAATGACACTAATCAATCAGCTTTTACCAAACGCCTCTTCGCGACTTAAAAGTTTTTTGTATTACAAGAGAAGTTTTCTTCAAGCATCAGAAGATAATTCTCTTGCAGATTTGCGTTCAAGTCTGATTTCTAACCCGAGAAACAGTGATTCTTTGTTCCGGTTGTATCAGATTTACTATAATAAAAAAGATTATAGAAAAGCTCAGTATTACTTAAAACAGGTTGTTGCCTTAAATCCAAACGATTCATCTATAAAGGCTTTGAACGAGGAACTTACTAGGAAAATAAATTATTAAAATGATAGTAAAAATTGCTGGCGTTTTGAGTAATAATGATGTAGAATATATAAACTATAAAGGGTATTAGTAGCTGACTCTTGTCGGTTATAAAATATGGAGGAAAAAATGAAAAAATTGGTACTTGCAGCTGCTGCACTTGCTATGGCTGCTACTTCTTTCGCTGCACCTAAACGTGTTATGTTGAAAGTATGGGAATCAGATGGTCCTGAAAAGGATTTCATCATGACTGCTGCTCGTGAATATTCTAAAGTAGATAAGAATGTTCGCATCGTTTACGAACCAGTAGCTTCGACAGACGCTCGTGCAAAGATTGAATTGGACGGACCTGCTGGAGTAGGTGCTGACGTATTTGTAACACCACACGATCATATTGGTGCTCTTGTACAGGGTGGACACGTTCTTCCTGTAGACGATGCAGAAGAATACATTTCTAATTTCGAAGATATGGCTCGCATGGGTGCTTCTTATGACGGTGTTGTATACGGTTACCCACTTGGTGCTGAAACATATGCTTTGTTCTACAACAAGGCTCTTTGTCCAACAGCTCCAAAAACTTGGGATGAAGTAATTGCATTTGCTAAAAAGTTCAATAACAAAGCTGAAGGTAAATATGCAATCGTATGGCCTGTAGCTGATGGATACTATGGATATATGTTCATGGATTCATTTGGTGCTCCATTGTTCGGACCTAACGGTAACGATCGCAAACAGCACAACTTGAACAGTGCTAACGCTATTAAGGGTCTTACATATTTCCAGAACCTTCGCAAACAGGTTCTTGATGTTCCAGCAACAGATGCTTCTGGAGACTTCTGTAATGCAGAATTCATTGAAGGAAAAGCTGCAATGATTATTACAGGTCCTTGGAAGATTACAGACTTCAAGAAGAACGGTATTGATTTCGGTATCGCAACAATTCCATCATTTGACGGAAAAGAACCAGGTCATACATTCTCTGGTGTTCGTGTAGCATTCGTATCTGCTTATACAGAATACCCAGAAGTTGCTAAGTCTTTTGCTAAGTTCATCACTTCAAAAGAAATGCTTGAAAAACGCTTTAAGCTTACTGATCAGATTCCACCACGCAAGGACATCGATACAAACAATCCATTGTCTAACGGAATCAAACAGCAGCTTAAATATGCTAAAGCAATGCCTACTATTCCACAGCTTGGAACTTATTGGTCTGCCATGGGTTCAGCTTACTCAGGAATCTGGGACGGCGATGATGTTAAGACTGCTCTTAACTCAGCTGCTGCTGCAATGGAAGCTGCAAAATAATTAAGGCAATTTTAATTTAGTAAGTTTATTGAATACACAGTCTGGCAACGGACTGTGTATTTTCAATATTTAATGTTAGGAGTGTAGAATGGATAATTCGGTTAATCCAGAAAAACTAAAGAGAGCTCCAATTGCTTCTTCTTGTTTTATGGGATTAGGACAGATTCTCTACCTTAAACAGTACGTTCGCGGTGCATTGTTTGCTCTTGTTGAAGTAATCATGCTCTGTTGTATTATTTTTGGTTCTAAACAAATTGTACCTGCAAACAACAACGAGTACAATTATCTCAAAGGTATTCCAGAAACCGAAGAAATGGTTGAATATCTTGGAGTAGATAATTCAAAAGTTTCAAAGCTTTTGAATAAAAAAGAAAAAGAATTAACTAAATTCTTTAATAAGTTAAATAAGAATAAGACTGTAGTAGAAGCACTTGGTGAAGATTCATTTGCTGATGTTGATTGTACAGATTATTACAGCATGGAAGATGCTATTTACTTATTGGAAGATATCGATGACTTTGACTATGAAAAATATGAAGATAAATTCTTCGAAATCGTAGAAAAGTACGATCATGTTCTGGCTGTTTCTATGGCAAAAAAAGCTGCTAAGGCTTATGCTGAAGAAAAAAAGCAAATCAAAAAAGAGATGAAAGGCTCTTCAAAAGCTGAAATTAGAGAAGCTCTTTTTGGTGTTAATGAATTTGATGAAAATTATGACGGTTGTTCACTTTGTAAAAGAGCTGCAAAAAAAGGTACACGCACTCTTGCTCATAGAGCATGGTTCCGTGGTCCTGTAGTTTCATCACTTGCAGGTTTGTTTACATTAGGTTCAAAACAGAAAACAACTGTTACAAAATATATGGATCACTCCGTTTTCATGATGATTAACGGTATCCTTTGTTTAATTATTATTGGCTTCTTTGTTATTCTTTATATCTTTAATATCAATGGTTGTAAAAAAGCTGTTGCAAAGATTATCAAAAATAACAAATTCCCAACATTAGAAGAAACTCGTAACGATATTTCTCAGAACTCATTTGCTACATTGTGTTTAACTCCTGCAATTGTAATGATTGCTATTTTCTCACTTGTTCCACTTTTGTTCTCTGCACTTGTTGCGTTTACAAACTACTCTTCACCTGATCATATTCCGCCTAACAACCTTGTTGACTGGGTTGGATTATCTAACTTTGTACAGATGTTCAGTATGAAAATTGGTGGTGGTGAATGGGCTAAGTCATTTATCAACGCTGCAATATGGACTTTGGTTTGGGCTATATTTGCTACATTGACTTGTTTCTTTGTAGGTTTCTTCTATGCGTTTGTACTTCAGGACAAGCGTGTTATCATTCCAAAATTCTTTAGAACTGTATACATTCTTCCTTATGCTATTCCAACAATGCTTTCATTGTTCGTATGGGCAAATCTTTTGAATGGTACTGTAGGTCCTATCAACCGTACATTACAGCTCTTGGGATTTATTGAACAGCCTATCCCATGGCTTTCTAATCCTTGGGTAGCTAAAGGTTCATTGATTTTCGTAAATATCTGGATTGGATTCCCTTACTCAATGATTCTTACAACTTCTTCAATGACTGCTATTTCTAATTCATTGTATGAAGCTGCTGTAATCGATGGTGCTACTAAGTGGCAGCAGTTTAAGAGTATTACTTATCCTCTTGTAATGTTCCAGTTGAAACCAACTTTGATTATGCAGTTTGCATCTAACATCAATAACTTTGGTGCAGTATTCTTCTTGACTGGTGGTGGTCCAAACCTTCCACAGCCAGGTCTTACAACTGCAACATCGTGTGGTGCAACAGACTTGTTGATTTCTTGGATTTACAAATTAACAATGAATACACCTTCAAGATATAATCTTGCTTCTGTACTTTCATTGCTTGTATTTGTTGTATTGGTTCCATTTGCTCTTTACAGCTTTACAAGAACTAAATCATTTAAGGAAGGTGAAGTATAATGACAAAGAAAGTAAGCAAAGCTACACCTGTCAGCATTATTCTGAACATTATCCTTATTATCAATGCGCTTATCGTATTGTATCCGGTATTGTTCACAGTAAGTTCTTCTTTAACAAAGTCGAACTCTTTGGCTGCAACTTCAGTAATTCCTTTTACAGACCAGAAAGATATTTCATATACAGAAGACTGTTACAAATGTAATGGTTCTGGTGATATTATCACTACAGAAAAGGGTCGTTACAAGGATGACGATGGTAATGTTCATAAGTACTCAACAAAGAAGACAATTCAGTGTCCTGTTTGTGAAGGTTCTGGAACAATTACAAAACTTAAGACAAAGTTTTCTTTCAAGAAACCATCTTTGTATCAGTTCCGTCGTCTTTTAACAGATAACGACAAACTTGTAAAAGGTGAAACAAACGTTCACGGTACAAACTACAAAAAATGGTATTTTAATACACTTAAGATTGCTGTTCTTAACACAATCATTACTGTATTTGTTTGTACTCTTGCAGGTTATATTTTCAGCCGCTTTAACTTTACCGGTCGTAAGCAGCTTCTTTCGGGAATGATGATTCTTCAGATGTTCCCAAGCTTTATTGGTATGGTTGCGACTTATGTAATCCTCTGGAAGTTCAACGCGTTGAATACTTTGTGGGGACTTGTTCTTGTTTATTCGGCAGGATCTATTCCGTTTAACAGTCAGCTTATGAAGGGATATTTTGATACAATGTCAAAAGATATTGCCGAAGCTGCTTACATTGACGGTGCTTCTCCAATGGTTGCCTTTATACGCGTTATTTTACCATCTGTTAAACCACAGATTGTATTCCTTGGACTTACAAGTTTTACAGGACCATGGATGGACTATATTTTCCCTCGTATGGTTCTCCGAAGTGATGATAAAAAGACATTGGCCGTTGGTCTTTATGAAATGATTAATGGTCGTTCAAACGATAACTTTACAATGTTCGCTGCAGGTGCAATTCTAGTAGCTGTTCCATTTGCTATTTTGTTTATGGCTGGACAGAAGACATTGTTAACATCTCTTGCCGGAACTTCTGGTAAAGAGTAAACCTTACATTCCTAACAGAATGCCTGTGCGATTATAAATCTGATAATCGTGCAGGCATTTTTTTTGTAACTTTAATCAAAATAGGTAGTTTTCATTTGAAAGATGTCATATAATTTATAGACTATTTAATAAGCATAATATATGGAGGAAGTATGTTATTGAATACAAAGAATGTTGCAAAAAAGATTGTTGCAGTATCTTGTATGGCAATTGCAGTAAGTGGAGCTTTTGCAAAACCAAAAAAAGCAAAAGCTGTCAATCCTGCTCTTGCTGTTACAGAACTTGCACCTGTAACTAGAACTGCAAAAAAGCCAGGGGAAGGTGTATATTACAGTTTATTTGTTCGCTCTTTTGCAGACGGCAATGGCGATGGAATTGGTGATTTTGTAGGTCTTACAAAAAAACTTGATTACCTTAATGACGGTGATGATTTAACAACATCGGATCTTGGAATAACAGGTTTGTGGCTTTTACCAGTTTTTGCTTCTGCTTCTTATCATGGTTATGATGTTGATGATTATTATTCAATCAATCCAGAATATGGAACAATGGCTGAATTTGAGAAATTTATTGCTGAAGCTCATAAACGTGGTATTAGTGTAATTTTGGATATGACTTTTAATCATTCATCGACATATTGTGATTGGTTTAAGCAGTCAAGAAATCCTGAAAGTCCATACCGAACATGGTATCGCTGGATTACTGATGATGATAGTCAGGATAGAGGTGGAGTATATAACCTTAAACAAAAGGCACTGGGAAGCAATGTCTGGAACATCGATTTAATGAACAAAAAAAGCGACGACTGCTACTATTACTATGCTGGTATATTTGGACCACATATGCCTGATTTTAATATGGATGAACAGGCTGTTCGTGATGAGTTCAAAAAGGTTTGTAAATTCTGGATGGATAAGGGTGTAGACGGATTCCGTTTTGATGCCGCTGGACATATATATAACAGTGGAGAAGTTAAGCCTGGTACAGAAACAATTACAAAGGCTATTCCTTTCTGGAAAGAAATGAATGATTACATTTTGTCTGTTAATCCAGATGCATATACTGTTGCCGAAGTATGGGAACCAACTGCTGTTCGTGCTAAGTTTATGGGTGGACAGATTTCAAACTTCCATTTTGATTTGGGAACTTTGATTGCAAATATTATCAACAATCAGGAAATTAACGATAGAAAGGGTGTTGTTCCTGATAGTGATCCAAAAACATACAATGGATTTGCTCGTTCACTTGAAGCTGATTATGCATTGTATGCTTCTAATAATCCTAATTATATTGATGCACCTTTCCTTTCAAATCATGATCAGGCTCGTTCTTCTTCTGCATTGTTCAGAAATAATGTTGCTAAGATGAAACTTGGTGCTGACATGTATATTCTTGCAGAAGGAGTACCATTCATTTACTACGGTGAAGAAATTGCAATGAAGAGTGGACAGGATGATCCTTCAAAGAGAACTCCAATGGTATGGAAGCCAGAGGGAAAGGAACGCCTTACTCCAACATGGATTAATCTTCCTTCATACAAAAATGCTGGAATCTACAATAAAAAGACAATTCCTGTAAGTGAACAGGAAAAGGATCCGGATTCATTGTTGCAGCATTACAAGAGAGTTATCCGTGTTAAGACTGCTCACCCAGCTCTTAGTCGTGGTAGATTAAAGGCTTTGTCTTGTGGTTCTCCTGTTTTGGAATCATGGGTAATGGAGTGTGATACAGAAAAAGCATTTGTAGTTCATAATGTAAGTTCAAAAGATGAAGTTACTGTAGCACTTCCTGAAGCTGTAAAGGATTTACCTTTAGTTTATGCTGCAAATCCAGCTGCAAAAGTAGAAAATGGCGTATTGACAATTCCTGCTATGAGTTCAGTTGTTCTTGCAGCAAATAAATAATTATAAAAGTTCTCTTATCTCTTTTAAACTTGGAAGTACCTTGTAACATAAAGAGATAAGTTCATTATCAGGCTGGATTTTATCTGGAATCATAATCGGATAAAGTCCAGCACTTTGAGCACTTTTTATACCGTTTGGGCTGTCTTCTATTGCAATGCAGTCTTGAGGTCTTACGTTAATTGATTCGCATGCTTTAATGTAGATATCTGGATATGGTTTTGAATGTTCTACCATATCTCCTGTTGTAATTGTCTGAAAATAGTCAATAATTCCACATGCTTTTAACTGTCGCCTTACCTTAAACTCTCTGGTAGAAGAAGCCAGGGCTAAAGTATATTTTGATTTGAGATACTCTAGGGTTTCTTTTACATATGGCATGAGAGGAATCCCTTCTGAAAATTCAATCTTTTCAAATAATGAAGAACAATAATCCAGAAAATCATAGCCATCAAAATCCTTACCGTAGTGTTCTTTTAAAATGGCAACTGTATCTGCACGATTTGCTCCCATGCAAAGTGCGTTTACTTTCTTTATATCAGGAAGATTTCTTTCTTGGGCGGCAATTTCCCAGGTACGCCAGCTAATTGTTTCGGAGTCTAATAAAACTCCATCCATATCAAAAATTACAGCTTTTATTTGAGTAAGTTCCATATTTATATTATATTGTTTTATGGATAAAGGTTGAATATGGACGAACAGAAAAAACAAGAATTGTATACACAGATTGATGATTTGATTGAGATTTATGATTTACATAATCCAATTTCTCTAGATAAAAAATTTAATCTGGAAAATGTAAAAAATACATTTTTAGAAATGTGTGATTATATAATCCAGAATAAAGAAGAGTGTTTTGCATTAAAAACATGGATGGATGAGCATGCCTTCTGGTCTTCGCCGGCTAGTACAAGGTTTCATGGAAATTTTGAAAGTGGATTATGTGTTCATTCCCTGGTAGTTACGATACAGGCGTTGCGATTTGCCAAAGCAATAGTAGAAAACTTTGAAAAATCTCCAATGGCTTCTAAATTTGAAATGACTGCTGAAGATATTTTTGTTGCAGGCTTAACACATGACTTTTGTAAAGCCGGCACTTATAATATTGAGTTTAGAAATATTAAAGATATTATGGGCAACTGGATTAAAAAGCCGTATTACAAAACAAGAGAAGATTCTCGAAATTTGGGACATGGAAATGAATCTGTTTTACTGCTGCTTGAATCAATGCCAAGTTTTATCAAGAGACGAAATGTCCTTGAAGCTATAAGCCGACATATGGGATTTAGCGATATAACTGATACAGAAATGATGAATTATTCAAACTTTTTGCAAAATCCACTTGTGCTTTTAATTCAGCTTGCAGATCAGAGTGCGGCTGCATGGTGGGATTGCTAGTCAACGCCTATTTCATTAAAATGTTCTAGTAAATTTTGAGTAAATGAGGAAATAAAAATGCCAACCGACCTAAAAAAAATGCGTAATATCGGAATTATGGCTCATATTGATGCCGGTAAAACAACTACAACAGAAAGAATTTTGTTTTATACTGGTAAGATTCACAAAATTGGCGAAATAGACGACGGTCAGGCAACTATGGACTGGATGCAGCAGGAACAGGAGCGTGGAATTACAATTTGTTCTGCCGCAACAACAACTACATGGAAAGGTCATCAGATTAATATTATTGATACACCAGGCCATGTTGACTTTACAGCAGAAGTTGAACGTTCTTTAAGAGTACTGGATGGTGCCGTTGCGGTAATATGTGCGGTTGGAGGAGTTCAGCCTCAGACAGAAACTGTATGGAAACAGGCAGATACATTCAATGTACCTCGTATGGTTTACATAAATAAAATGGACCGCGTTGGTGCTGATTTTTTTGCAGCAATAGAAAGTATTAAGTCAAAGTTTGGTGTTGAATGTGTAGCTTTACAGTTGCCAATAGGTCAGGGACAGGATTTTGAGGGGTCAATCGATCTCTTAAAAATGAAAGAACTCAGATTTGAAGGTGACGAAGGCGAAAAGGTAGTAGAAAGCGATATTGATTCTTCAAGACTTGAGCTCGCAAACGAATGGCGGGAAAAGATGATTGATCAGATTGCCAGTACAGATGATGAACTGGCAGAGATTTATCTTGAAGGTGGAGAGATTTCTATTGACCAGTTAAAAAAAGCTATTAGAAAGGCAACTATCCAACGACAGATTGTTCCTGTTATCTGTGGATCAAGTAAGAAAAATACTGGTGTTCAGCCTTTAATTGATGCTGTAATTGATTATCTTCCTTGTCCAACTGATATTCCTCCTGCAAAAGGTATTCATGTTAAAAAAGACAAAGAAGAAGAGGTGCTTGTACCTTGTGACTCTTCTAAGCAGGCATTAGGACTTGTATTTAAAATTCAGTATGACAAAGAAATGGGCTCTCTATGTTATGTCCGAATGTACTCAGGTAAAATTGCTAGCGGAACTCAGATTCTAAATATTAACAAGAAGAAACGCGAACGTGTTAATAGAATTTTACGAATGCATGCAGATAAAAGCGAACCTGTTAATTCAATTGAAGCAGGAGATATTGCTGTATTTGTTGGCTTAAAGCTTGCTCAGACTGGAGATACAATTGGAAGCGAAGGATATCCTGTTCTTCTTGAAGAGCCGGTTTTCCCTCAGCCTGTTATTTCGGTTTCTCTTGAGCCGGAGAGTATGAGCGAAAGAGATAAGATGAATGAAACTCTCGAAATTCTTTCTAAAGAAGATCCGACATTCACTTATCACGAAGATTCTGAAACCGGACAGTTGATTATTAGCGGTATGGGTGAACTTCATCTTGATGTTCTTGTTACAAGAATGAAGGACGACTTTAAGGTTCAGTGTAGAGTAGGTGCTCCTCAGGTAACTTATCGTGAAGCTGTAACTTCTGAAGCAGAAGTAACTGAAGAATTTGAAAAGACTCTTGCCGGAAAAGATACTAAAGCAGGTCTTACAATTAAAGTTAGTGCCCGCGAAACTGGAGAAGGAAATTCTTACGCATGTACAGTACGTAATCAGGAAATTCCTCAGGAAATTTACGAAGCAATTGAAAGCAGCTTAAAGTCATGTCTTTCATCTGGAATTAATTATGGTTATCCATGTACTGATACTGCTGTAACAGTAACAGGAATTGACTATGATGAATTAACTGCTACAACTTTTGCATTTGAAGCATGTGCAGCTCAGGCTTTTGATAAAGCTTGTAACAAGGCTGCTCCTCAACTTCTTGAACCTGTAATGAACGTAGATATTTCTTGTCCAAAAGAATATGTTGGCGAAGCAATGAGCCAGATGACTCAGCGTGGTGGAATTATTATGGGTCAGGACTCTAAGTCAAATGAAGAATTGATTCATGCACAGGCTCCTATGGCTAAGATGTTTGGATTTACAACAAATCTGCGCTCTGCAACAAAGGGTATGGCAAGTTTCAGTCTGGAATTCAGTCACTTTCAGGTTAAGGTTGGCGGTTTAAATAATTTATAAAATATTCTTGTGATTTATGAATATTCATTATTGACACTTTTTTTAATTTAATGTATATTTTCTATCACATGCGGCGATGTTGGAACTGGTAGACAAGCAAGGTTGAGGTCCTTGTGTTGATAAGACGTGCAGGTTCAAGTCCTGTTCGCCGCAAGGTCAAGGAGTTGTCCTAAAGAGGGCAACTCTTTTTTTTTGCCTTTTTATTTTTCTATGGAAATTATATAAATTTAGAGGTAATCTAAAAATATGGATAAAAATCGATTCCTGCTTATTTTACTTGGAACTTTGAGTTTAATGGGATGCAAAAAAATCCCAGAGATGACCCTTGCCGAAATAGAAGAATTAACAAATTCGAATAATAATAAAATCATTGAAAAAACTGTTTCTAAACCATGGAACGGCCAGAAGTTTAAGCCTGGAAAAATAGGCGGGGTTTGGCAGGATACAATTCTTTCTGATCCTAAAACCTTTAATCAGTTGATTGCCGAGAGAGATGGTTCAAGTAGTGCAATTATCGGAGAAACTCTGGATTATCTTGTAGATTACGATCCTTCTTCCAGAGAGTGGAAAAGCCATCTGGCTTCTTTTAAAATAGAAACTGATGTTAAAGCAGACAAATTAGTAGTTCATTATACAATTAGAGATGATGCCTACTGGACCTGGTTAAATAAATCAGAAAAAATTCCTGTTACCAGTGATGATTTTGTTTTCTGGTATAACGAAATTGCCGGGGACAGTCAGTTTGGTTCCAGTGGATACGGACAGCAGTGGTGTACTATGGGGGATGGGAGTCAAGTACATATTGATTGTGTAAAAATTGATGACAAAAATTTTGATTTTATTTTTCCAAGAATTATTGCAGATCCATTGCTTGCAACGAATATGAGTTTATGTCCAAGTTTTATATTCCGGCCTGCAAAAGAAAAAGGCGGAGTAGAGGGGGTAAAGAATCTGTATTCGGCAGACTGTGATGTTCGTTCTATTCCTAGTTGCGGTAAATGGTATATTTCAGAGTATTCGCCGGCGCAAAGACTTGTTTTTACACGAAATCCTTATTATTGGGAAAAAGATGAAAACGGTGTTTCAATTCCGTATTATGAGACAAAAATCTGTCAGATTGTAGGGGATATGAATACAGACTATCTGCTTTTTAGACAGGGGAAAACTGAGACTTTTACTCCAAGACCAGAAGAATTAAATGACATTGTTGAAAACCAGAAAGATGATTACACAGTTTTTAATTCCGAAGGGTCGATGGGTGCTCAATTATGGAGTTTTAATCAAAATCCTCAAAATAAAGATTCTTTGTATTACAGATGGTTTACAAACAAAAAGTTTAGACAGGCGATGAGTTGTTTGCTTAACAGGGATAGAATTATTGATCAGACATTCAGAGGGCTTGCAGAACCAAAATATAATTTTTTCCCTGAAGTAAACCCGTATTACAATCCTGCTATTACGCTTTCTTATAGATTTGATCCTGATAGAGCGATTAAATTGTTGAATGATATTGGTTTTTATCGCGACAGTCAGGGAGTTATGCGTGATAATTCTGGAAATAAAGTAGAATTTGATTTGAGTATTGCTTCTTCTAATACAGTTACAAATGATATGGCATTGATTATAAGCGATGAATGCTCAAAGGTTGGTATTAGAGTAAATATTAGGCAGATTGATTTTCAAAAACTTATAGAGATGTTAACTGCTACGTACGACTGGCAAAGTGTAATTATCGGCTTAGGGTCGAACATGTTTCCAAGTCAGGGAAGTAATGTCTGGCCTAGTGGTGGTAATCTTCATCTATGGTATCCGATGCAAAAAAGTCCGGCAACGGATTGGGAAGCAAGAATAGATTATCTTTACAATGAAGGATGTTATACAAACGATAAAGAGGCTGCTTTTAAGATTTGGGACGAATATCAGCGTATTATCCTCGAACAGTGTCCTATAATTTATCTTACAAGAAGTAAAAACTTTTTTGCCATTAGAAATAAATGGAATTTAGATAATGTTTATTTTGATAACCGTATTGGCGCTCAGCTGGACTGGGTGTATTTAAAATAAGGTGGAAAGAATTGTCTGTAAAAGAACTGCTTAATAGAACAAAATATGTAATAAGGTACCCATGGAATATCTTTAAGAAAAAAGCCCCTCTGATTTCTTATATTACCGGACGACTGGTAACAATGCTTTTTCTGCTATTCTTTTTAGGCTTTGCTCTCTTTGGTTTAATGGAACTTGCTCCCGGCGATATTGTAGATCAGATGATGACCCAGCAGTTGATGAGTTCTATGGATGGTGGAAAAAACTCAGGCTCAAGTATAAATAATTCTTTAGGAGAAAAATCTTTTTCTGAAGAACAAATGACTCAATTAAGACAGGAATTTGGTCTTGATAAACCTTTTTATATTCAATATTTAAAATGGCTAAACAGAGTTCTTGTTCATCATGATTTGGGAACTTCGCTGATTAGTCGTGCTCCAGTTAGTTTTTTACTTATGTCGAGAATCTGGAACTCCGTACTGTTGAACTTGATTTCTCTTGTTTTTATTACACTCTTTTCTTTTATTCTTGGAGTATATTTTTCAAGTAAAGCAGGAACAAAACTGGATATTGGTGTAACTTTTTTTGCTTTGTTTTTTCATGCTTTTCCAGGGTTATTGCTTTTAATTTTATTACAGTTAGGAGCCAGCGTAACGGGAGCTTTTCCCGTAACAGCCTATCCTGATTTTCCATTTAGCCAGGCTCCGGTAAAGTTTACTTTTAGTTATCTTCATCATATTTTTCTTCCATTATTTGCCTCTTTTTTAGGCGGTGTAGGTGGAACTTTAAGAATGATTCGTTCAACAATGCTTGATCAGATGGGATTACCTTACATTTTTGCTTTGAGAGCCAGAGGTATCAGCGAAAAGAGGGTTTACTTAAATCATGCTTTTAGAAATACATTAAATCCATACATAACAGGAAGTGCAAATCTTCTTGCAAGTTTGTTCAGCGGTTCATTAGTTTTAGAAATTATTTTTGCTTATCCGGGAATCGGCCGTCTTATGTATGAAGCGGTCTTACAGCAGGATATTAATCTGGTACTTGCCAACAGTATGTTTACAAGTGCTCTTGTTTTAGTTGGCATGGTAATAAGCGATATACTTCTTGCCTTTGTAGATCCGAGAATTCGCTATGGTAAGGAATAACGGGGTTGGTATGAAAAAGTTTTTTGATTTCTTAAAAACGAAAAAAATTGCCTTGGCGTCTGTAATTATTCTTTTAATAATTTATTTTGTAATGATTTTTGCAGAATTTTTTGCCCCTTATCCAGCCACTCAAACTTTTGAAAAAAACACATATCACCCTTCTAATGTTCAGTTAACGATAAGGGGATTAAAAGTTAGGGAGTTTAGACCAATTAACAAAACAACCTGGGAATATGTCAGAGTAAAAGATTCTGAATATATTCACGATTTTAAATGGTTTTGCAAAGGTTCTTCTTATAAAGTGCTTGGTTTTATTCCATGTTCGTTGCATTTATATGGTAGCGACAGTGACTATCCGGTTTACTTATTGGGTGCTGATAACCTGGGACGGGATTTATTCAGTAGAATTGTATACGGAAGTAGAATTTCTTTAACAATCGGATTTGTGGCAACTGCGATTTCTTTATTTCTTGCTGTTCTACTGGGAGGAATAAGCGGATATTTTGGAAGTACAACCGACTGGTTCATAATGCGGTTTGCAGAATTTTTTATGCTGATTCCAAGCTTATACTTTATTCTCTTTTTACGTTCTCTTTTGAATACTAAAATGGACAGTGGAACGAGCTATATGGTTATCACCTTGATTCTAGCTCTGGTTGGCTGGCCTGGAACTGCCCGCACAATAAGAGGAATGGTTCATTCGATAAAACGAGAAGAGTTTGTAACAGACGCTGAACTGGAAGGTGTACCTGGTGTAGTTGTAATCATAAAGCACATTGTTCCTCAGATGGCCAGTCTTTTGATAGTTAGTACAGCACTTAGTGTTCCTGGTTTTATTATGAGCGAAACAACTCTTTCTTACCTCGGACTTGGAATTAACGATCCTGCCGTAAGCTGGGGCTCTCTTATTAACCGTGATATTTCTACACTCTCTAATTTAAGAAGTTTTCCCTGGTTATTGTGGCCAGTTTTTATGCTTTTGCTTGTAACGCTTGCATTTAATTTTTTTGCTGATGCATTGCGAGATTATTATGATCCCTATGCTTCTGTTTTTAAGCGTAAGCGAAAGATTTTTAAGAATGAACAGAATAATCTTGAAAAACAAGATGAAATGCCGCTTTTGTCGGTTCAAAACCTCAAAGTTACTTTTACGATTTTAAGGGGTGCAAAGGCAACAAAAATTTATGGAGTTCGCGGTGTAAGTTTTGAAGTGCATTCCGGAGAAGTTTTAGGGCTCGTTGGAGAATCAGGTAGTGGTAAATCAGTTTCCACTAGTGCAATTCCGGGCCTCTTTAGTGCCAATGCAGAAGTTTGTGGACATATTTATTACAAAGGTAAAGACTTGCTTTGCCTTACTCAGAATGAGCTGCGTAATTATCGCGGAAAGAAAATTGCAATAATTTTCCAGGAGCCAGGAAGATCATTTGACCCGTTACAGACAATCGGTTCAGTTTTTTATGAGACTCTTGCAAATTCTAATCCTCAAATTACCAAAGAAGAAGCACAGTTAAAAACGATTGAGTTACTAAATGATGTTGGATTACCAGATCCTCAAAATCGTCTTAAAGCTTATCCTCATCAGTTTAGTGGGGGGCAGCTTCAGAGAATCGGAATTGCCTTAGCACTTGCCCAGGAACCTGAACTGATTATTGCAGACGAACCGACTACTGCCCTTGATGTTACAATACAGGCTCAGATTGTTTCTCTTTTGTTAAGACTAAAAAAAGAAAGAAATCTTGCAATTATTTTTATAAGTCATAATATAAAACTGGTTGGACAGATAAGTGACAATATTGCGGTAATGTATGGCGGAAAAATTATGGAAATTGGCACTGCTCAACAGATAATGAATGCTCCTGTTCATCCTTATACCAGGGCGCTTGTTGCAGCCCTTCCTGAATTTGGAAGTCACTATTTCAAAAGTGCAATGCTTACGATTCCTGGCAAGGTTTCTGACCCTGCAAATCCTCCCAAAGGATGTCCATTTGGCCCTCGTTGTGAATATTATAAAACTGAATGTTCGGATGAGAACAATAAATGTTATATGGTGGAAAAATGAAGTACGATTTAGAAAAGATGGCAACTTTTGGAGTTGCAGGAAACTTTACAGGTCATCTTGAACAGGCTCATGAAGCTCTTGATTTTGTAAATGTACAGGTAAAAGAACAAAATGCTCCCAAGGCAATTTTTCCCACTTATTTGCCAAAAACGAATAAAAGCAATAAGACTCCGGAATTTTTACATACGTTTCCTTTTGATTCTCAAAAAATCGTATATCCTGAGAACGAACAGAGAATTCAAATTGAACCAGAATGTGCTCTTGTGTTTAAGACAGAATGGGATAATGAAATACTAAAAAATCTTAAGCCTGTTTGTTTTGGTGCAAGCAATGATTGCTCCATTCGTAAAGAAGGTGCAAAAAAAATAAGTCAAAAGAAGAATTGGGGTAAAAGCTCCAAAGGTTTTTCTGATACTATAATAGAATGCAGTGATTTTACAGAAGATTCTCTGATAAATGATTACCGTATTGCAAGTTTTTTAGTCAGAGATGGAAAAGCTTTTGACTACGGAGAAGATTCTGCTGTTCGTGATTACAGTTATATCTACAAAAAACTGATTGACTGGATGATTGAAAAATTTAATTTTCAGAAAGATGAAGGTCCTGCCGAAGCATTAAATCAATATCTATCTGAAAGTGAATATCCTGACTATTTGATGGTAAGCATCGGGGCAACCCGTTACACCGATTTTGGGGAGCATAATTTTTTACAAAAAAATGATTTTTCAGTTGTAATTGTATATCCAGAAAGTAAATATACTCATGAGCAGATTTTAAATATTGCTAAGGACACTGATAATCAAAAAATACCATCAGATATTAGTGCTTTGTTTCAGCGTGTAATTTAGGCTCATAAAATGATGAATCAATATTTTTATTGACAGTGCATTTATTACCCCTTAAAATAGAATTTATAATATAACCCTGGACTCATTTGAGTCAGTAGAGGAGGCCACACTTAAATGGCAAAAGTAGAACTTAAAGGTATTTGTAAGGATTACGACGGCGGTGTTCGTGCTGTAACTAATGCAAATATCACAATTGAAGACAAGGAATTCTGCGTATTCGTAGGTCCTTCTGGATGCGGTAAGTCAACAACTCTCCGTATGATTGCAGGTTTGGAAGAGATTTCTGAAGGAAAACTCTATATCGATGGTAAAGAAATGAACGATGTTCCTCCAAAGGATCGTGATATTGCCATGGTATTCCAGAACTATGCTCTTTATCCACATATGTCAGTATATGATAACATGGCATTTGGTCTTAAACTTAGAAAAGTTGACAAAGCAGAAATTGATCGTAAGGTTCGTGAAGCTGCTAAACAGTTGGGACTTACAGAATATCTTCAGCGTAAGCCAAAGGCTCTCTCTGGTGGTCAGCGCCAGCGTGTTGCTGTAGGACGTGCTATTGTTCGCGAACCAAAAGTATTCTTGTTCGATGAACCTCTTTCTAACCTGGATGCTAAGCTCCGTGTAACAATGCGTTCTGAACTTGCTGCTCTTCACAACAGACTTCAGGCAACAATGATCTACGTAACACACGACCAGATCGAAGCTATGACTTTGGGAACAAAGATTGTAGTTATGAAGGACGGTGTTATCCAGCAGATCGGTGCTCCACTTTACCTCTACAACTATCCAATCAACAAGTTCGTA
>CADBSK010000064.1 GCA_902797305.1 uncultured Spirochaetaceae bacterium
AACTAGTTTGCGGTTTTGATAAGCCGTTTTTGCGACTGGGAGCCATTTTTGTAGGCAGAACAGTTTATAATGCGGTTGCCCTGTGTACAAACTGGATTCCATTGTTAAAAAAGCTTATTTATGGTATGTTTATGAAATGCTCTTGTGCTCATTGAAGTACAAGAGTTTTTCAATCTAAATCGGCTCACGCCAGAGTCGAAAAAAAGAGGTTTTTTTTATGGCAAACACAAAAGATACACATGCGTGTACATTGGACAAAATTATCAGTCTTTGTAAGAGACGAGGTTTTGTTTACCAGGCATCAGAAATCTACGGAGGTCAGGCAGGAGCTTGGGATTACGGTCCCCTTGGTGTAGATTTTAAGCGAAACATTCAGAATGAATGGTGGCACTACATGATTCAGTTACATGATGATGTTGTAGGGCTTGATTCTGCAATCTTCCAGCATCACACTACATGGAAGGCTTCTGGTCACGTAGATCACTTTTCAGATCCAATGATTGACTGTCTTGAATGTCAGGCTCGCCACCGCGCAGATAAATTAATCGAAGATTACGTTGCAGCAAATCCAGATAAAGCACCTGGAAAACCTGTTGATACAATGAGCCACGAAGAAATGAAGGAATATATTGATGCAAACATCAATTGTCCAACCTGTGGCAGCAAAGAAAGAAAATATACAGCTGTCCGGGAATTTAACCTTATGTTTAAAACATATCAGGGACCAATCGCTGATGATAGTCACCTTATTTACCTTCGTCCAGAAACTTGTCAGGGTATTTTCACAGACTTTAAGAATATTGTTCAGTCTAATCGTATGAAGATTCCTTTTGGAGTTGCTCAGGTTGGTAAATCATTCCGTAACGAGATTATCTTTAAGAACTTTATTTTCCGTACATGTGAATTTGAACAGATGGAAATGGAATATTTCTGTAAACCTGGTACAGAAGATGAAACTTTTGAACGCTGGAGAAAAGAACGCTGGGCATTCTATCTCAAGTACGGTATCCCTGAAAAGCAGCTTAAGTGGCATCATCACGACAAGCTTGCTCACTATGCAAAGGATGCTTACGATATTACATATAATTTCCCAATTGGATTTGAGGAAGTTGAAGGTATCCACAGCCGTACAGACTTTGACCTTAGCCAGCACATGCAGTATTCAAAGAAAGATATGAGCTATATGGATCAGGAAGACGGAAACAAAAAGTACGTTCCATATGTAGTTGAAACATCTGCTGGTCTTAACAGAAACTTCTTGATGTTCCTCTGTGAAGCTTACGAAGAAGAAAATGTTGCAAAACCTGGTGAACCAGAAGATTACAGAACTGTACTTCATCTTGATCCTCGTCTTGCACCTATTACAGTTGCAGTTCTTCCTTTGATGAAAAAAGACGGTCTTGCAGAAAAGGCAAAAGAAATTCAGCACCTTCTTAAAGAAGACTTTGTAACTGATTATGATGTTAGCGGAACTGTAGGAAAACGCTACCGCCGTCAGGACGAAGTTGGAACTCCTTTCTGTGTAACTGTTGACTATGATACAATCACAGAAAAGAAAGAAGATGGTTCTGCAAACGAACTTTTTAATACAGTAACAGTTCGATTCCGTGACAGCATGGAACAGGAAAGAGTTTCTTTGGACGATCTTGTTTTCTTTATTCAGAAAGCAATCAAGAATTACAAGCCTGTATATCAGAACAGATAATTACTTCTTATGTGTAACTTTAGTTGCAGGGACTTTGGTTTCTGTGACTAAAGTTTTACACGGAGGATTTTTTAATGGAATATATTAGACTTGGTAAATCAAACCTGATGATTTCTCGTGTTGCCATGGGAGCGATGTCTCTTAATAAGGTCGGAGATGAGACTCTTGCCTCTGATTTACTTAGAAGCGCCTATAACCAGGGAATCAATTTTTTTGATACTTCGAGAGATAATCCGGAAAGCGAAAAACTTCTTGGCGATTCAGTTGGAGATATTCGTTCTTCTATTATGCTTGCCACAAAAACAAGTGCACAGAGTGGGGCAGAAGTTTTAAGCGATTTTGAAACAAGTCTAAATGTAATGCATACAGATACAATCGAACTTTATCAGTATTGTACTGATAGTTTTATGCCGGAAAAAAACGGTGTTGATGGAATCTATAATGCATTGAATAATTTAAAACAAAGTAAAAAAGTTCAGGCAATTGGACTGGTAACAGAAACTCTGGATATTGCAGAAAAAGCGATAAACAGCGGTTTGTATGATACAATTCAGTTTCCATTTAGTATGCTAAGTTCTGATGAAACAATACAACTGGTTAGTTTGTGTGAAGAAAACGATGTGGGTTTTATTGCAATGCAGCCTTTGTGTGGCGGTGTAGTTGACAATATTCCTTTGGCTTACGGTTTTTTAAATCAATACGAAAATGTCGTTCCTTTGTGGGGGGCACGTAGTCAGGAAGAATTAGATCAGATTCTATATTTTGCAGACCATCCGCCTGTAATCGACGAAAAATTTCACAGTGATGTTGAAAGAATCCGCCAGTTTTTTAGTTAAACTCACTTAAATCAACATAAGCAAAATTCTTTCCTCTGTTCTGGTCTTCTTCAGAGACTTTTAAGTCTTCTGCTATATCTTGAATCTGGTTCTGCTTATTTAAGCTTTTAACAACGTCAGCTTCTTCTGCCTTTGTGAGTACTCTGACAATCTTATTCTGTGCGTTGTCGGTTTGAATTAATTTTGCGCTTCCATCGCTGTTTTTTTCGTTTACAAGCTGAATTATTGGGTTCATGGGATTGTTTGGGTTTACATCTGTTACAAGGCCAATCTTTCCATTAAGCATGTAAACATAGGCTCCGATAGGGAACAAAGAAAGGCTGAATAAGAGACCTTTGATTACAGTAGGATCATACTGCTGGTTTTGATTTTTAAGCATTTCTACCATCGCATCAAAGGTTGTTCGTTCTGTTTTGTATTCTCTAGGTGCAGTGATTGCTTCAAAGGAGCAGGCTACACTGATAATTTTTGCATAAGAGGAAATCTTTTCTCCAGTTAGATGGCGTGGATATCCCATTCCGTTTTCTTTCTCGTGATGTTCCAGTACTCCCAGCTGGATACTGAGAGGAAAGTTAAGTTCTTTGAGGATATTAAAACCAAGTACTGTATGAGTTGTAATTTGTGCTCGTTCTGCCTGGGATAAAGTTCTATCGGTAAGATAGAGCTGAGGAGGAAGACGAAGCATACCGATTTCGTGCAAAATTGAAGTTACACCCAGTTCGATTAGTTTTGAAAGAGGGAGGTGAATTTCAAGTCCAATTGTAATTGCAAGAACTGTTGAGCGCATTGAGTGAATTACAAGAAAGTTTTTGTTTCTTGCTTCTACAGATGGGCTAATGCGCAGTACAAATCGTTTGTTTTCGCGAATAAATACGCATAAATCCTTCACTGTATCTGAAAGTTCTGTCAGGTTGATTTTTTTATGGGTTGCATAATGAGTGTAAACGGAATTAATGTAATTTACATATTCGTTGTAAACTTTCTGGACATTGGCAAGTCTGTTTTTTTCTGAATTATCTTCTGAGTCTGATTTAACTTCTTCGAGAACTTTTTTTACAGAGTCAGAAATTTGAGAGGCAATTTCCTGAGTATTTTCTTCTGGTTCAAATTTTGGGGATTCTGACTTTGTAATGCCCATGTCGCCGCCGAGGCTAACTTCTTCATCACAGATAAATTCTGTAAAATTCCATTCTTTTAAGGCCTTTTTTAGATCTTCTGTAACTGGAACAGCAACTGGTAAAAGTACAAAGTTTTTATCTAGCAAAAGATCGCTTTTAAATGTGAGATCGTTTTGTAATGAATCTAAACTAATAGTTTTACTCATGAAATATACCCCACTTTCTTTATCGGCATTATAAATAAAAACTTTAATAAGGTACAAGACCAGGGCAACCGCATTATAAACTGTTCAGCCTACAAAAATGGCTCCCAGTCGCAAAAACGGCTTATCAAAACCGCAAACTAGTTTGCTACACGCGTTTTGTGCTTGTAATTATAT
>CADBSK010000065.1 GCA_902797305.1 uncultured Spirochaetaceae bacterium
ATACCGGAGAAGAGACTTGAACTCTTACGCCATCGCTGACAAAAGATTTTGAGTCTTTCGTGTCTACCATTCCACCACTCCGGCAAACTTGTATAAACTTTATCAAAATCTTTGCTCTTTTTCAAGAGGTTTTCCTTTGTTATAATGAAAATATGAGCGAAAAATTGGATGAAATGACTCAAAAATGTACAAAAATTTTAAAAGATGTATTTGGATACGATAGTTTTAGAGGAAATCAGCTCCAGATTATTCAAAGTGTTCTTTCAAAAAAAGATACTTTAGTTATAATGCCGACCGGGGGTGGTAAAAGTCTTTGCTACCAAATACCTGCTCTTTTATTTTCTGGCATTACCGTTGTTGTTTCTCCATTAATTTCTCTTATGCAGGACCAGGTTTCTTCTCTAAACGAGAATGGAATTAATGCTGTATTTTTGAACAGCAGCCTTGATAAAGATGATTATATTGAGTCGGTAAAGCAGTTAAAACGTGGAGATGTAAAAATTGTGTATGTATCTCCAGAAGGCCTTATGACGGAGCGCATGCAAAATATTCTTCATGAATGCGAAAGTTCTATCAGCTGTATTACAGTTGATGAAGCTCATTGTGTTTCTGACTGGGGACATGATTTTAGACCGGATTATCTAAATATCATAAGCATAAGAAGACAATTTCCTGGTGCTGTTTGTCTTGCATTAACGGCAACTGCGACTGAACAGGTACGCCAGGATATAATTTTAAATCTTGGGATGAAAAATCCTGCTATTTTTATTTCTAGTTTTAATCGTTCGAATATTTTTCTTGAAGTAAGGCCAAAAAAAGATTCTGTAAATCAAGTAAAACAGTTTTTATATGAACACAAAGATGAAAGCGGAATTATTTACTGTTTCAGTCGTAAACAGGTTGATGAACTTACGCTTTCATTGGAAAAGGCAGGGTATTCAGTTGTGCCTTATCATGCCGGATTAACAGATTCTGTTCGTTCTCATAATCAGGATTTATTTATAAAAGATAAGGTTAGAATTGTTGTTGCAACAGTTGCCTTTGGAATGGGAATTAATAAGCCAAATGTGAGATTTGTGATTCATTATGATTTACCAAAATCTATTGAGGAATATTATCAGGAAATAGGTCGAGCAGGACGGGATGGTTTAGACAGTACGGCTTTGCTTTTGTATAGTGGAGCCGATGCTCATAAGATCAGGTTCTTTTTTGAAGAAGCTGCCAATCCTGAAAAATCTGAATTTCTTTTAAAGAATATGATGTTTTATGCAACAACCCGTAAGTGCCGTCGCCAGCAATTATTGTCATATTTTGGTGAGACTTATATACCGGATTCAAAAAAAATAGCCCCAGAAGCTTGCTGTGATATTTGCGCCCTTGGTCCGATTGCTGATAGTGATACAACGATTCCATCGCAAATGTTTTTAAGTTGTATTTTAAGATTAAGGGAAAGATTTGGAATCACTTATGTAATCGATGTTTTAATGGGTTCAAAGCAGGAACGGATTATTACAAATCGTCATAATGAAATATCAACCTGGGGAATTGGAAAGGGGCTTTCAAAACAGGAATGGTTTGAAGTAGGGCTGGCTTTGATCGATAAAGGATATGTCTGCAAAACCGGAGATTATAATATTTTACAGGTTACACCCAGAGGACGGGTTGCATTATCAAAAAGAGAAACAATTCTTTTACCGGTTTTAATTCATCAAAAGAAAGTTCTGAATGGAGCGGAAACAAAGAGTGTTAAACCGTCTTTTGTTCTACATAAAAAGGGAGAATTTCTTAGAAACTGCAGTGCAGAAGATTTAGAATTGTATAACAAAATAAAGGACTGGAGAAAGAATAAGGCTGAAGAACAGAATGTCCCTCCATATGTAATTTTTGGAGATAAAACTATTGAAGATCTGGTACAAAAAAAGCCCCGTACTGAGACGGAGCTTTTGACAGTGTTTGGAATAGGAACCGCAAAGGCAGAAAAAATTGGTTCTGCTTTATTGCGTCTTATTTAGGGGTTATTACAAACCCTAAAAACGTCGAAGTCAAGGCTTTAAGCGTACGCGTGCCTTGACTCTACGTATTCCTCTGTAGTTAAGAGAATAGTTTTCTGCATTCTAAATAGAATCGCTTTTCGTCTGCTTCTCCCATGCTAAAGCTTTTTCTTGGAAGAGGCCCTCTACCATTGATTGTGGCAAAGAAGCTGTCTTTAGCTACTGGTGGAAGTAAAATGCCTGTTGCGTTATCCATTTCTCCTAATCGGAAAACTTCCTGGGAACCGTGGATGTAGTCGATTTCGCTGTGTGTTTTGTCTTTTAAGTATGAATCTAAAGCCGGCTGCAACTGACTAACAGCAAGATCTGTAATCTTTGTAGAAAGAAGGGTGTACATCTGTTTTCCGTCTTTTTTGTATGCAAAACCAAAGTCGGCAGTGCTTGAATGAACGGCATCTTCCAGTTCTTTTGCGGTCTGAACGTTAGTAACTGTACCATCAAAAGTATTTGCGAGAGATTTGATTAATTCTTCGCTGTCAATGTTAAATATAACTCGATGGATTGGTTCAAATGTAAGGCCTGTATCGTATATGTTAACGATTTCTACCAGCGCATACCGAACATTGCATTCTGCGCTTTTTTTAGAGTCGCTTAATTCCGGGTGTTCTTTTTTGTATTCATCCCAGACAGCCTTTGCTGTAGCAAGAGAGTGATTTCCATCTCCAACTGCAAAAAGGAATGTAGAGCCGTCTGCAGCAGTATTTTTTTCGGCGATTGTTTGTAATGTTGAGCGAACATATTCTATATCGCTAGAATCCTTAATTGCCCATCCAGAAATGCTTCCTGAATTGCACATCAATTCACCTGAGTATAAAGCCTTGTTTTTAGTTACACGACTTCCTGCTCCTTCTACAAGGGCATGTTCTGGATCGTTTACAAGAAGCATGATGTGTGGTAATTCTAAAGGGGCACCTTTACGAATTTCCATTCTAGGAGGAATTCTTTCTACAATTGTAGCTTCTGTAGCACGGATTAAAGCTTTGCTGAAAGGTTTCCATTCGTAGGTTTCAAGGTCTATGGCACAAATCAAACCATGTCTTACACGACCATAGGCAGTTTTTCTTTCTATATATACAAGTTCCTTTTCACCTGCGCTAAAAACACCATTTTCCAGGTAGTCGTTCATGGTTTTTCGGATGTTTTCGATTCTTTGAGGTTTATCACTATCGTTAAGATATACTTCTGGTAGAATGATGTTCAAAGTTGAAGGTTTTCCCTTTGCTGCATTTTCTACATTTTTCCAATATTCTCTGTCTTGTGTGTACTGGTCGCAGGCTACAACTGACCAGGTTTTTACATCAAGATTTTTAGGTAATAAAATTTCAGGGATTTTAACTCCCATTTCTTCAAAAGTTTTCATATTCAAAATATAACTTAAATACATTCTTTATGCTATAATCTAGGCATGCCTTTCTTAGGAATGGAACAACAACAACGACTTTCTCAAGTTCAAAGCCAGGTTATGAGTCAACAGCAGATTATGACTCTAAAACTTTTGGCAATGGGTAGCCAGGATTTGAGGGATGAAATTTATTCTCAGTTAGAAGATAATCCAGCTCTCGTACTTGTTAAAGATCCCTTTTCTGATGGTGTTTCCTCTGTTCGAAAAAGAACTCATGAAACTTCACAGGTTCATACTTCCAGGGTAAGTGCTGCCGGTCAGTTAGAAGCCGATACCTATCAGCAGATGCTTGAGAGTTCTCCTGATAATAGAGAAACCTTGCAGGAACACTTGATGCACCAGCTGAATATGGTAAATATTTCTCAAAAAGAATTTGAACTCTGTAAAAAGTTAATCGAAAATCTGGATAAAAACGGGTTTTATATTCTTGCACCCCAATCTTTTTTAGACGATGCTCAAAATGAAGAAAATCAAAAGTTATTACAAAAATGTTTATCAATTGTCAGAAAATTTGACCCTAGCGGAATCTGCGTACAAAATGTTGAAGAAAGTTTATTGGTTCAGGCGGAACAGAAAAGAGATGTCCCTCCGTTGGTATTTTTTTTGTTGAACGGCCATTTACAGATGCTGTCCAATCCAGGGGTAGAAAAGGTACAGAAAAAAATTCATCAATACATTCAGGAGCAGGAAAAGCTTTCTTTTAAAACTCCTGACAAATATGATATAAGCAAAGTTCCTTCTGCAAAAGAAATCGAAAAGGCAATTACATTTATTCAGGCTCTGGATCCTCGACCAACACGTAATTTTCTTGATGAGCAGGTGCAATTTGTAAGGCCAGATGTATATGTTGTTCGGGTTAAAGGTCTTTTGGAAGAAGACAATCTTGAAAAGGGGCTTGTACTTGACGATGAAAATCACTATTTCCGGCTGTTACCTGCAGATGATACTATTCCTTCAATTCAAATATCTCCGGATTTTGAAAACAAAGAACTGACAAAGCAGATAAAAGATTCTGATCAAAAAAAGTTTTTTAGAGAAAAGCTTTCTGCGGCACAGGCTTTTATAAATACTCTTAGTTTCAGACAGCAAATAATAGTTCGATCCTGCAGTTTTCTTGTTAAATATCAAAAGAATTTTTTTAAAAAAGGTCCAGGATATCTTGCCCCTCTTACACAGAGACAGTTTGCGCAGATGCTGGATATTCATGAATCCTCTGTGTCGAGACTTGCAGATAGCAAATTTATTCATTGTGACTGGGGAACATTTCCTCTAAAATATTTTTTCAGCTCTTCATTAGGCAAAACTGCTGTACAGGTAACCGCAAAAACAGAATCAGAATTAATAGAAAAAACTTCAGCGGAACAAAATCAATCTGTTATTTCCTCTAATAACGTAAAGTTTGAAATAGAAAAAATCTTGAAGGCTCAAAAAGAAGGGGAAAAGAAATTATCTGATCAAAAAATTGCAGATATGCTTGCTCAAAAGGGAATTAGTGTTGCCAGAAGAACTGTTGCAAAATATCGTTCTCAGTTAAATATTGCTTCAAGTTATGACCGCTAAAATTCTCTTGTCTTTTCTCTTCATTTTTTTTAGTTGCATTAGACCATACTTCTGTGTATAGTATAAATATGGCAGAAAAGAAGTTTACAGTTCTTGATTTAATCGACCTTGAATTACCAGGCCACGATGCGCTGGAATTAAGATGTATTGCAGGTCGTCGAGGATTGCCAAGGGTATTAACAGTTCCTGATATAAATCGTCCGGGGCTTGCCTTATCTGGATTTTTTGATTCATTTGCTGATCAGCGTGTTCAACTGTTTGGTCGTGGAGAAGCTGCCTACCTTGAAAAACTTCGTAATGATAACAATATAGAAAATTTAAAAACTTTATTCAGTTATAAAATTCCTTGCTGTGTGTTTTCTAACAATCGGGAACCTATCCCGGAATTTCTTGAACTTGCAGAAGAAGCCTGTTGTCCGGTTTTGCAGACTTCTCTTGACACAACAGATTTTTCAACCCGTTTAATTCGTGTATTTTCAAATCAGTTTGCCCCTAAAAAAACTTTACACGGTGTTTTAGTTGAAGTTTATGGTGTAGGCATTCTTTTGACTGGGCATTCTGGTGTTGGTAAAAGTGAAACAGCCCTTGAACTTGTAGAACGCGGCCATCGTCTGGTTGCTGACGATATCGTAGAAGCCAGATGTGTAAATGGTAATATGATTTTGGGGCGTGGTGCCAACAGTTTAATCAGCCACCATATGGAAATTCGTGGTCTTGGAATTATTAATATTGCAAAATTGTATGGTGTTGGTGCTATTCGAGATCAGAAAGAGATTCAGCTTGTTGTTCGTCTTGAAGAATGGGATCAGAATAAGAACTATGACCGTCTTGGCGTTGATGGGCTTTACATGGATATTTTGGGCGTAAAGGTTCCTGCAATTGATATTCCGGTTAGACCTGGACGAAACCTTCCTATTATTATTGAGGCGGCTTCTATGAATGAACGTCTAAAAAATATGGGATACAATTCGGCAACAGACTTTAATCAGAACGTTCTTAAGTGGATAGAAAACGGAGAAGCTCAAAACGCTTTTAATAATAAAGATGATATATATTAATTAAGTGAATTGCTGCATGCTATTCACAATTAAATGAAATGAGGAAAAATTATGGTTGAAAAAATGCTAACAGTAAAAAATCGTGCAGGAATTCACGCTCGTCCGGCTGCTATTATCGCTCAGACAGCAAACAAGTTTCAGTGCGAAGTAACAATTTCTCGTGATGATACAGAAGTAAATGCAAAGTCTATTATGGGTGTTATTACAATGGCTGCAGGCTATAATACTGTACTCAAGGTTGTAACAAACGGTCCTGATGAAACAGAAGCTGCAAGTGCAATTGAAGCTCTTTTTGAATCAAAATTCGAAGAAGAATAGGAGTTTTTTGTGAGAGAAATTACAGAACGTCAGAAGGAAGTTTTAGCTTTTATTTCAAATTTCACTGATGAAAATATGTATCCTCCTACCTTTAGAGAAATTAGTGAGCATTTCCATATTTCTCTTAGAGGAGTACAGGATCATGTTGCTGCTTTACAAAAGAAAGGTTTTCTCTCATCAGAACAAAAAAGATCCAGGTCTTTAAGAGTTTTAGACGGTTCAGGTGTATCAGAAATGAAAGTCTTTATGGATAAAATTCCTGTACTGGGGACTGTTGCTGCAGGAAAGCCTCTTTTAAGTGCAGAAAATCTTGACGGGTATGTAAACCTTACAGAACCTTTTATCAGACCTGGAAAAAGCTATTTTGCCCTCCGTGTCAGGGGAACAAGTATGATTAATGCCGGTATTCTGGAAGGTGATCTTGCAATTATAGAGCAGGGGAACACCGCTCTTGACGGACAGATTGTTGTTGCCGTAATAGAGGATGCAATTACACTTAAACGATTTTATCGGGAATCAAATAGGATTCGTTTACAGCCGGAAAATCCTGACTTTCAGCCTATTTATTGTGATTCGGTTCGCGTTGTTGGAACTCTTTCAAATATCGTAAGAACTTATTAGATATATGACAGCACCTCTTTATCTTTTTACAGGACCGGAGTTTGGTCAGCGTAACGAAGAAGTTGAAACAGTAAAAAATAATCTCAAAAAAAAGTCTGGAGATGTAGAAGAGTATCTTTTCTACGCAACAGAAACTCCAGCTGCAGAGTACCTTGCAATAATACAAAACGAATCACTTTTTTCTTCTTGTACATGTGTTGTTGTAAAAAATGCTGATTCCATAAAAAAAGAAGAAATTCAGATGATTTCTGACTGGGCTTCTTCCATTACTTCTGATTCTAATGTTCTGATTCTTGTTGCAGATTCAATTTCTGTAGATGCAAAACTAGAAAAACTTGTTCCTCCTGCTCAAAAAAAGATATTTTGGGAGTTAAAAGAAGAATCTAAGGTTTCCTGGGTTCAAAACTTTTTTTCTAAAAATGGTTATTCTATTACAATCGATGCTATAAATCTTATTCTAGAGATGGTAGAAAATAATACACAGGCTTTAAAACAGGAGTGTTTGAGATTTTTTGTCTGTTTCCCAAAAGAACATCAGATTACAGAAGATGATGTTGATTCAGTTTTAATAAATAACCGGGAAGAAAACGTATTTACGCTTTTTGATGCAATGGCAAAACCGATGCAGCAGCCACAGGAACGCTTTGAACATTCTCTCAGTGTACTCCAGAAAGTGTTGCTTTCTAAAGAAAATTCTCCTGTAATGATTATTGCAGGATTAACTTCTTGTTTTAGAAAACTTTCCTTATGGATAAAACTTCAAAACTCAGGTAAGTCTGATGATTTCAATTTAAAGATTAACGGATTTACAAGTAAAAAACAAAAAGCACAGTATTCTGCTGCTTCAAAAATCTGGACCTCAGGACAGGTGACTGCAATTTTAGCAATTCTTTCTCAAACTGATATTGAAATTCGCTCCGGTGGCTCTCTTTTAGAAAATACCTACCTTCAGAAATTACTTTATGAAATAATAATAAAAAAAGGCGCAACCTGCGCCTCCTATGATTATAATGATTGAATTATTTTTCCAAGCTCTTTAAGTTCTTCTTCTGTCAAAGTTAGTCCTTTGCCCATTTTTTGATGATCAGGGGACCAGCTTCGTAAGTCAAATTTTGCTGGTCGTCCGCCCCAGCTAACTTTGTTTAATTCAAGATTCCAGCCACTTTTAGTAGACGAAAGAATTCCAATCTTTTCTGTGATTTCAAATGTAAAATCGTCAGCCATATTAACCTCTCTGCATGAGTTTATACATTCTTATCGGATAAAAATTTAATAATCTTGAAATTTTAGATTTTTTACTTTGTTTTTACGAATGCTTCCCGGACAAAAAATCCCTGATTCATACCCTATTGACAATATATATATATATATATAGTTATACTGTTAAAAATTTGAGTTATGAAAAAAATACAGAGAGTTTTACAGCACGACGAAACCGACTGCGGTGCAGCCTGCGTTTCTATTATTTTAAAATTTTATGGAAAAAGTGTTCCCTTAAGAAGAATTCGAAGTGTATGCGGAACAGATAGTGTAGGCACCAGCGGCTATGGAATCGTTAAAGGAGCCGAAAAGTTTGGCTTGTCTGCAAAAGGATTGATGTCGCCCGAAAAAGACAAATTAGATTCAATTCCTTTACCTGCAATTTTTCATGTTAGAGAAAAAGTTGAGCACTATGTTGTTGTTTACCGAATTACAAAAAAATCAGTTTATATAAGCGACCCGGCAGAGGGGCTCAAAAAAATGCCTGTAGAAGACTTTACAAAATGGTGGACAGGCGTATTTTTTATTCTGTTTCCAACAGGAGATTTTGAAAAAGGAAACGAAAACCGTGGGCTTTTACTTAGATTTGCTTATTTATTAAAACCTCACAAAAGATTTGTTGGAGAGGTTCTTCTTGCGAGCCTTTTGTTATCTTTGTTTGGAGTCTTCATCTCGTTTTATTTTAGATTTTTGATAGATGAAGTTTTATATTCTCAAGTCAGGTCAACATTAAATCTTTGTTCAATCTGCTATCTTGTAATTATAGTTTTTCAGACGGTAATCGAATATTGCCGAAGTCAGATAATTTTATATCTTGGCACTAAAATTGACGTTTCACTTTTGAGCGATTTTTTTAATCATCTTCTGCACTTGCCGTTAAGTTTCTTTTCAAGCAGAAAAACAGGAGAAATACTTTCAAGAATAAACGATGCAGAAACGGTAAAAAATGCAGTTTCGTCAACAACACTATGTATCGTTATGGATAGTTTTATGCTTGTTGTGGGAGGATTTTTTCTTTTTAAGATGGGAATGAGTCTTTTACCGGTTTCAATTGTACCTGTTGTAATCTCTGCGGTGGTGGTGTGGATATATTCCGGACCTTTTAAGCGTAAAATCAAGTCCCGCTCAATCTTAGAAGCTGATAAAAATGCCAGCATGTACGAATCAATTAATGGAATAGCAACCATAAAGGGCCTTTCAACAGAGGATAAGGCATATCTCAGGGTAGAAGAGAAAATCGTTCTTGCAGCAGAAAAAGGTCTTGAACTTGGAAAGTTAGGAAACTTTCAAAACTCGCTGCAAAACTTAATTTCAGGACTGGGAACACTGAGTCTTTACTGGCTTGGAAGCTTTATGATTTTTGACGGAAAAAGCACTCTGGGACAGCTTATTTCTTTTAATACATTGTCGGGCTTTTTCTTAGGACCTTTAAAACGGTTTTTAACAATGCAGCTTCATTTGCAGGAAGTCATGATAAGTGCAGAACGCCTTACTGATATTATAGATATGGAAGAAGAATGTCCGGACGAAGAAAGGCTTGAAGAAGTCGGAAACTTAAGGGGTGACATTGAGTTTAAGAATGTGACTTTTTCTTATGGAACAAGAGGAAGAGCTGTAGAGAATGTAAGTTTTGTGATTCCTGAGGGAAAAAAGGTTGCTTTTGTAGGTAGCTCAGGTTCTGGTAAGACTACTTTACTTAAACTTTTGATGAAGTTTTACAAGCTAGAAGAAGGTCAGATTTTAATTGACGGAAAGGATATTTCAGAATTAAAGACATCTGGTTACAGAGAAAAAATAGGCTATGTTCCACAGGAGAGCCTTTTGTTCAGCGGAACAATCAGTGAAAATATTGCCTGGGGTTGTGAAAATCCAGAGCCTAAGAAAATTATTGCAAGCAGTATGGCGAGTCAGTCCTATGATTTTATACAGCGATTACCGGAAAAGTTTAATACCTATGTTGGAGAGCATGGTTCCACCTTGTCGGGAGGCGAAAGGCAGAGGCTTGCAATGGCTCGTATTCTTATGCGTAATCCTCAAATGTTGATTTTAGATGAAGCTACTGCCAGTCTGGACAGTATTTCAGAAAAGGCAATTATGGACACCATTTTTACAAGAATACAGGGACGAACTGTAATAATGGTCGCCCACAGACTTTCCACAATAAAGGATTGTGATCTGATATATGTGTTTAACAAAGGTCAGTTAGTTGAACAGGGAAGTCACTTTGAACTTTTGTTAAAAAATGGATTTTATAAAGAACTTTGGAGAGCACAAAATGAAAAAAGTGATGGTAGTACAGCATCAAAACATGATGGTTTACTCAAAAGAATTTCTAGAATTGAAAATTCCTAGCGTGGTTAGAATCCTTTTATACAGTATAGTGCTTCTGGTTCTTACGCTTATTGGTTTTATTGTTTTTGGAAAAATCGATGACGTTATAAAAGTAAACGGAATAGTGCGTACCCGGGAAAATGTATCTGTCCTGCACAATGTAATAAGCGGAAAAATTATAAACAAAAACTACAAGCCTGGAGAAGCGGTTAATAAAGGGGATTTTTTATACGAACTTGATCCTTCAATTTATGATTCTCAAAAGAAAAGTCTGCTTTCTGAAAAACAGAATCTTGAAAGCCGGATATCAGGCGCTCAAGAGTTAATTGAAAGCTACAAACAAAATAAAAATCTTGTAAAAAAAGAAAATGAAGTCTCATTTACAAGATTTGAAAGCTATAAAAAGAATGCAGAAAAACTTGCCATTCAAAAAGAGTTGTCTTTTCAGGCTCTGCAGGATGAAAAAAGTTTACCCGCGAGCCTTAGAAACAGTAAAAACATAAGACAGAAAAATCTTGAATATGAATACAGTGTAAAAAATCTTGAAAGCTATAAAGCAGATTTTATAAAAGCCTTAAATCAGGAAAAAGAAGAGCTTGAGTTATCCTATTCAAAAATAAAAGAAGAAATACAAAAACTGGACAGCCAGTACGAGTTTTTAAAGGTTTATGCGCCTATGAGCGGTTTTGTTCAGGAAAACTCTTCGCTTAACATAGGCGATTTTGTAGAAAGCGGTTCAAGCGTTTTGAATATTGTCCCTGATGACAGAAAAAACTTTAGGGTAGAAATGCAAATTTCACCAAAAGATATGGGGAAAATAAAACCGGGATTAAAAGTTAAGTACAGATTATCCGCTTTTCCATTTTTTGAGTACAAGGGAGCAGAAGGCGTTATAACGGCAGTTGACCCCGATATCCGCAGCACAAACAACGGACAGCTTTATTACACCGTTTATGCAGATTTAGACAGGGTAACCTTTATGAACAGACATGGTTCTTCTTTTCCTGTGAGGGCTGGTTTAGAAACTGACTGCAGAATTGTTTTAGAAACCCAGACAATAATTTCTTATGTCTTAAGAAAAATTGATTTCTGGTATTAGACGGGAATAAAGATGAAAATAAAAAACTTGTTTCTTTGTTTAACAGCATTAAATCTCTCAATGGGGACCTTTGCTCAAAGTCAATTAGAGCTTTTATGGCAAAGAGCCAGGGATAACAGTGTAGATTTACTATCTGCATCTTATGCACAAAACTATGCCAGTTTAGAATATAAAAAAAGAAGCAGTTTATTCCCCTTCTCGCTGAGAAGCTCCGTTACTAATTCCTTTAATGATATTTATTCACAGGTTTCATGGTACCCGTCAAGCGGACAGGCAATCCTTACGGTTTCAAAAGTAAATCCTTTTGGGAATACCGTTAACGCAACCCTTTCTTATGGAGCTACCAGAGGAATCTTAAACTATTTTGCAGAAACAATTGACAGTGATCAAATTGGTTATTCTCATTCTCCGGAGTTAAGTCTGTCTATAGAGCAGAGCTTGTTCCCGGCTATTAAAAAGGGTTCGTATCAGGATGTTCAGAGTCAAATTTTAAGAGAAAAGATTTCTTTAAGCAGCTACGAAAAGGATATAACAGAAAAAGCTCTTATCTCAAATGTAACTTCTGTTTATATACAGGCCAGGTGTGTTCTTCGGGATATAAAAAAATACAAAAACTATGTGGAATTATACAACAAGAAAATAGAAGCTACCAAGGAGCTCTTAAAAGAATCAAAAGTATCGGTTTCAAGTTTGTGGTCCCTTGAAAATTCCAGATGGGATTACTACAAAAACTATATTGATTCCCTAAATTCTTTAGAAAATATTCGTCTCAATCTTAAGGCACTGTGCGGAGAAATGACCGAAAGCATAACGGAAGATTCTATGCTTCCGACCTGTGATACGGAGCTCTTTGATTACAACCCGGAGAAAAACAAAATACTTTTAGATATCGAAAACTTAAAACTCGAGAATTTACTCCGCCGGCAAAAATCTGCTCCTGTTTTGTCTTTAGGCAGCAGTTTTTCAGAAAATACAGATACCAAAAAAGACTTTTACGTAAATTATATTGATGATAAATCCTCCTTGAACTGGTCTTTTACTTTTGGAGTTAATTTTTCGCCTTTTCTTTCTCCGTCAAAAAAACTAAACGAGATTTCTTTTAATAATAATCTTGCTTTGTATCAGGAAAAGCTAAAATTTCTTGATGAACAGAGCATAAATAAAAAGAAAAACTATGATGAACTTATAAATAAATATCAGGAACAGGTGGAAGCCCTATCTCAGATAATAGAAAACAGAAAAAAACTCTATTCGGATTATCAACAGCTTTATACAGAAGGAAAATGTTCCTTTTTGGATTATCAGGAAATAGGACTTACGGTAACAGAGGCAGAATGCATTCATCTAAATCTGTGTGATTACCTTTGGCTTTATAAATGGATGAGGGCTCAGGAAAAATGAAGCGTTTTTGTAAGCAAGTGGATAATCTTGATTTAGCAGTTTTTTCTTTGATGGGCATGAACTTTATGTTCAGTGCTAATACTTTGACATATTTTCCTATTACAGAATGTGCAAAAGATATTTTACTTGAAGGCTGTCATGTTAGCGAGGACGACAGGCAGACGGAGTTTTTCATAATAGAAAGCGTAAAAAATAAGTATCCACAAAAAGAAATAGAGCAGACAATTGCAAAATTAGCGGAATTCAAGACCAGTGGAGTTATAAGCCCTGTAGTTCATCATAAAAAAGGAAAGCTCTATTACAACGACTTCTATCTAAAACTTGTACAGTCAACAAGGTGTAATTTACGCTGTTCTTACTGTTTTGCCCGCAAAGATAATCGTTTTGACATGAGTGTGGAAACTGCAAAAAAGGCGATTTTGTTTTTCCTTGATAAGTTTGTCCCGGATGAGAAGCGCCGCTACATAATAGATCTTTCTGGTTCTGGAGAGCCCATGCTCAGACTGGATTTTATCCTTGAAGTAAATGAGTTTGTCTTAAAGCTTAAAAAAGAGCGGGGAATAAACATCTTCTGCCAGATGGCAACAAACGGCATGCTTTTAACAAAAGAAGTTAGCTCGTTATTAAAGAAAAACTGCATTCTCTTTGGTGTAAGCCTGGATGGACCAAAAGAAAAAAGTGAAAAGAGCAGAACGGGACTAAAGTATGATATTGTAGCAAAAAATATCAATGAATTAGAAAACAAAGACTTTTTTGGACTTGCAGCAACATATTCAGCAGATAATCACGATTTAATTTCTATTTTTAAGTCACTCTACGCATTTAAGCCTGAAGTTGTTGGAATGAAGCCTGTTCGGCTTTTAGAAACAGAGCCCAATTCGATCAACATGAACAATATTGAAGAAATAGAAGACAGTTACGACCGTTTTGCAAAATGGATGTACAAGCAGCTTACTGGAGGGCGTAGGGATATATTTGACGCCCTCATAAAAAGCGAAGACTATTTTGCCCGTTTTTTAAAGACAACTATCAGACCTTTCAGGCTTTATTACCGTTGTTCTGCCGGAATCAGCGCTTTTGCAGTAGATGCCCATGAGAACCTTTTAATCTGCCCTGCTTTTATAGGAAAGAAAGACGGCATAATCGGAAATCTTACTGACGGAATATTCCCTGAAAAAAAACGTAAAATGGAACGCCTTTACGCCGATAAAATCAGCCATTGTAAAAACTGCTGGGCCCGCTATACATGCGCCGGCGAATGCTTTGCCGAAAGCCACGCAAAC
>CADBSK010000066.1 GCA_902797305.1 uncultured Spirochaetaceae bacterium
AAAAAAAATATGGAAAGTCCAATAGATATGAAAGATTTTGAAGAAAAGGGACAACGGTTAAAGGATGCCGAGGTATGTTTGATAACGAAGCAAATTCCAAAAATAAAAGAAATTTATGATGCTTTGCATGTTAAATATCCAGAAAGTCTAGGAGAACTGAAAGTCGCAGATATAAAAAACTACCGAAATGGACGCTATATCTTAATAGAGAATGGTGGAAATCCTGTATATGATTACTTAATGCGTATAATTCCTGATATGAGAGGAGTTGCGCAGCCTCTCTATCATTTTAAAAGTTATGATATTGCGAAAAAGATATTAGAAACCAATAGTATTCAAGTTTCCGACATGATGTCTAACTTTGATAATGATTTTGCAGAATATACTGAATTTTTCAGGCGAATAGGTATGGTAAGACCTTTTACTACCGGAGAAACGCCTTCTATTGCAAGGGGTTGCTACTACGATACCGAAGGTAAATATTTAGTTGACCACTGGAAACAGAGTATTTTCATATTGTGTTTGACAGAGAATGGTGATGAACCGAAATTTTGGAAAGAATATGGAGGTGATGAAAATGCGGAAAAAGTTAGATTGAAGATGGAATTCGATTTATCAAACCTGCCTAAAACAGAAGGTCATGAATTAAAGGTGAATTTTAGAAAAGTTTGTTATGATTCTGGATATAAGTTTGATCCTATTCTTGAATTGAACAACACTCTTAGATTGAATGTGCAATTGGAGCTAGAGCCTAAGGGTTTTACCCGTTTTTCGACTTTTTATAAGAGAAAAAAATATGAATGTGAAAAAGAGACTCGGTTGTCTCTAGATTTTACAGATTATTCAGCAAGTTTGAAATCGTATGTTGATGATTTGCTTAAACAATACCCTGTAAAAATGGATAAGAAAAGAAGGTATATTGATTTGTCGGCTGATTCTCGATATATTAAGTGGAAAATCTCAGAAATAACTTGTTCTCCGTCTGTAACGGAATCTCATTTTAATGAGATTGAACGGCTCGGAAAGATGCATAATCCAAAAATGATTATAGACAGAAAGTAAGATTTATTTTTCTATCTATTAAAATAAATTATTACTTCAGTAATTGGAGGTATGCATGAATTTAGTTAGTGAAATGACTTCGTATAAAGAAAGAAGTAAATGTAAAACTTTCTTTGAAAACTATACGAATGCCCCGTTTAGTGATAACTCTTTTTTAATTGTTGAAGATGGTACGAATCTTTCGCGTCATCATCAGTATGGCCATTTTTGCATTCTTTTGTCGCGTTGTGAAGAGAAAGAAAAAATATATAGGGTTAATGAACCTATTCACTTTGAAGTGAATGAATTGAACCTTGTAAATTGTGTTTTTTTTAACGATGTAATTATTAAAGTAAGTGGGGATAATGCGAGCATATTGCTTGCTCAATGTTTTTGCTTTGGACATGTACGTATCGACGGATGTTCAAATAAATCTTATTTAGGAGTGATCGCATCTTTGATAGATGAATTGGAAATTTGTGGGTCGTTCGATAAGGTTCAGTTGTTTAATGATTCTTTAGGTTTTTTAATTTTCTACAGATTCGAAGTACCTAGTTTGAATGTTGAATTTTGTAGTACAGAAAAGATTAGAATTGATCTTGAAACAAGAGTACAGCTTTCTTTAAAAGAAATGTTTAAAGTGAATATGGAAAAGACGTTTCTTTTCGATGATAATAAAGGTGAATGGAAAAAATATCCGATGTTAGGTTTGTATGGAAATAATCGTCGAATTGCGGATAAGGATGCGGAAATTACATGTGCAGAAGACATGGCTGAATTTATAGAAAAAAATAGGCTGTATACGACGGCAAATGAATATGCTCAATTCTTATACATGAAAAATAAGATCAGCTTAACGGGAATCTCTAAATTTGTTTATATCTGCTTTGGTGGAATGGTAAAACCTTGGATTATTGTAATATGGTTGTTGGGAATAATCTTTGTTTGCGGACTACTGTATTTAATTTTCGGATCGCTATCTTGTTTTAGTAACGAAATTTCTTTATCTAAAAAATTATTTCAAGCGATGTATTTTTCAGCAGTCACGGTAACATCGATTGGCTATGGGGATATTCAACCACATGGTATTGCTAAAATAATTGCTGCCCTAGAGGGGCTTGCCGGCTTGTTAATTGGAGGTGTATTTTGTATTGCTCTTACAAGAAAATATTTTAGTCGCTAGTCGCAACGCTATTTAAGGTTTTAAAATACAAAGGGTACAAAAGTGCGATGGAATTTAGATTATAAGCCAATGCTTGTTGGTTCTGATTTCTTCAGCCGTGTTGATGATATAAAAGAAATCTAAATTTTATGATGATACTTTAAACCCAAAACAAACCATTCTACTTTCCAAAACGTGAGTATAATATGTCTACGCCATTTGAAATAATAATTGATAAAGTTCCTTTTTCTAGTATATGTACAGATGCATCGTTATCTCCCGTTGATAATAAATCGGTTTTGGGGCTGATTAACGATTTTGAAGATGGAAGGTGGCGTTATGAAAAGTTTCAAAATTACATTTGGGATAATTTAAAAGAAACAGCATTATCATTGAGAGAACGTCAGGCTTTATATGGCGATCCAATGACTTTGTTGAAGAGATGTGCCAAAAATTTAAAAATAGTAAAAAATGCGGATGCGGAAAAAGGTGGTGAAATTGCAGAAGCCCTTTTATATGGCATTATGAAAGACTATTATGGTGCGATACCTGTTGTGCCTAAAATTTATTATAAACAAAATCCACAAGACCCTGCTAAAGGGGCGGATAGTGTGCATATTGTGATTGAGCCTGACAATACATTCTCGTTATGGCTTGGGGAAGCGAAGTTTTACAA
>CADBSK010000067.1 GCA_902797305.1 uncultured Spirochaetaceae bacterium
ATTGGAGCTCCTATCGTAGGTGTTAAGATCACAATTAATGATGGTCAGTACCACCCAGTAGACTCTAACGATAACGCATTCCAGATTGCTGCTATCGGTGCTTTCCGCGAAGGTTACATGAAGGCAAAACCTTCTATCCTCGAACCAATCATGAAGGTACAGATTGCTGCTCCAAATGAATTCCAGGGAAACATCTTCGGTCTTATCAACCAGCGTCGTGGTATCATCGGTGAAACAACTGATGAAAACAACCAGACAGTTGTTAACGCAGAAGTTCCACTTTCAGAAATGTTCGGATTCTCTACTATCCTCCGTTCTTCTACACAGGGTAAGGGTGAATTCACAATGGAATTCTTAAAATATGGTAAAGTTCCTAACGCTATCGCAGAAGAACTTATCAAAAAGCACGAAGAAGCAAAGAAATCTGCTAACAAATAACAAACGAGGGGCAACTGTGTTGCCTGCATCTCTAGATTTTTAGTAGACTTTTATTAAAAGTGGACTTATTATATGTAAGTCCACTTTTTTGTTTTTATCGGAGGTCTTATGATTAAACAAGATTTAATAGACAACAGCCCAGTAAGATTATTCGAAAAAGCTGCTGCAAGTGTTTTACAACCCGGTCAGATGGGTCTTATCACCTCTAAAAAAGGTCTCGGTAAAACATCAGTTTTAATTCAGTTTGCTATCGATGCACTTTTACACGACAAACATGTAGTTCATATTTCTTTTGATCAGCATTCTTCTAATGTAATTACCTGGTACGACAGTGTACTGTCAGAAATCGGTAAAAAAAAGAATCTTTCTGACATGACAGAAATAAGCAATGTAATTATGCGGGACAGAACAATTTTAAATACTAACCAGGAAACCTTTTCTATGGAAAAAATTGTTAACACCCTCAACGCATTGATTTCAGGTGGAATCCGTGTAGGGGCCATAATTATTGACGGTCTGGAATTGCAAAAACTTTCTTTGGAGCAAATAGAACTCATTGCAAACTTTGTTTCAAAGAATAACATCACCGCATGGTTCAGCGATACAAATGAAAGTAATGAATTAAAAACCACTTTAAAAGCAGAAATCGAACCTAAATTTGCCACAGTTGCTCACATTGCCGCAGAAGGAAAAGAAGTTAAACTTTTCTTACTAAAGGCTAACAACCAGCCAAATTCCAATTCGATTTGCCTTAACACAAAAACAATGTTGATGTGTGAATAATTTTATTTGTTTGAATCCTGCTTCCAAGGAAAAAAGAATTCTTTTGCTGTACGAACCGGATTAATTTCGTTTTCTTCTGCAAGGAGTTCTTTCCATGGAATCTTACGGCGAGCCTTACTGTTTAAAGGTTCGCCTTTTTTATCTAACTCTTCTAAATAGTCATACTTTTTCATTATCAGCTTAATGAAATTAGTTCTCGCCATCTGTAATCCTGCCATTCCTGGAACAAGCCCAAGCATTACAACAGAAATAAAAACTAAGAGCAGATTATAGAAAGAAAAGATGATGCAACGGCCAAGATTATCAAATAAAAGTATAAAGCATTTCTTAAGGGCTTTGCCAAATTTATTGTGCATGCTTGCCCTAACTGCCGGGTACCACAAAAGTCCCATTAAAATAGTAATAGAAATCCAGGTCCACACCGCACCTGCAGTTAATCCTGTAAAAGTAACAGGCTGTCCTTCTGCCGGCTTAAAGAAATAAACAATTCCAATAAAAGAGGCAACACAGAACAAAGACATAAGGATTCCATACAAAATACCATCTTTTACACATGTTTTTAACGATGCAAAAAAACTCTTGATATCAGGAGAACCATAATCAACAATCTCAGTAGAAGTTTCTGCCCAGGCAAGGGTAAAAATACTTAGACCTATCATCAAAAGAATTCCAATTACAATCCAAATATACAAATACCATGAACTTTCTTTAAAAATTGTAAAACCTGGAATACAGAGCAAGCCGGAAACTACAACCATCGCATCTAATATCAAATTGGGAATAAACAGGAAAATTATATTATCCCAGCCATCATAAAAATTTTTTCTAAAAAACAAATTTAACATACTAATAATATACTGTTTTTTGCCGAAAATATAAACAATTATACCTTGCGATTATCAATTTCCGTGATAAACTGAGAGAGATTGGGAGTTTTGCTAGCAAATACGAGGTAAAATATGAAACTTAAAGCACGTTTTTCCATAATAGCATTTCTCTGCGGTTTTGAAATGGTTTTACTTTCTACCATGACTCTTGCCGGCTCAAATTTAATTCATAAAATGCAAAATTTCCAGTTTACTCAGTTGGAATGTCAGTCTGGAGAATCAGATATAATCGCATATATAAATCAGATTCTATATTGGGGTGTAGATCAAAAAACTGTAAACGATCAATGGAAGAAAAAAATCATTGCGACAAATAAAAAATTCCGACAGTTAAAAGAAGACCCTGTTACAAAATATTTTGACCAGACTTTTATCGAAGAAATGGATGAAATTCAAGCAATCTGGGCAGGTACAGTTAGCCGTATCAATCCGTTTAACGCTCAAATAAAAGACTTACAGGATAAAAAACTTACACCAGAAGAAGCAAGTTATATAAGCAGATATGGCATTAAAGCCGGTGCTAACCACTTTCCGGAATCTACAGAAATTCAAGACATGCTCAACAACGTTCTCATTATGGAAATGCAGATGAAAGAACTTATGAGCGACAGTGCAAAGCTTCAAATTCAGTTAGGCTTAATGACAAACCATCTTACAGAAATTGTAGAAAAATATAACCAGATATACATGTCAACAATTATTGTTCTCGGTTTTATATTCTTTGTTTTGATTGTTGTAAGTAATCTAAGCGGTGCTGGAATTACAATTAAAAACATTAAACGACTTGGTCTTTTCTCTAACAAGCTGGCACAAAAAGATTTTACTGATGAGATTAAACCTTCTGGCTCCACAGAAATGAAGGCGCTTATGAACAACATGAACGAAATGGTAGACGAAATCAACCGATTCTTTATCGTTGTTAAAAAGACCGCTGCCAAAGCTATTTCATCAGGATATTCAATCAATGATTCTTCTATCAGTACCGCTGCTGCAACAAATGAAATTAATGCAAATATTGAAAGCATCTCAAAAGAATTTGATATGATTAACGAATCTGTAGAACGAGCGGTTTATGCCATCGACGAGATTAACAGTCAGGTAAAAACCCTTGTAGACAATAACTCAAGTCAGACACAGGCGATTGACGAAAGTACAACAGCAATTTCAACAATGGCAGAAACGCTTCTTTCTATCCGCCAAAATGCAGAAGAACGAACTGCCAGTGCTGAAGAAATGCGCGTTCTGGTAGCAGACGGTGACAGCAAGGTTAATTCCACAAATATGATTCTCGAAGAAGTAATGGGCATGCTGGACGAAATCGGAGAAGTTGTTACAATTATCGACCAGGTAACAGAACAGACAAACCTGCTTTCTATGAACGCAGCAATTGAATCTGCACACGCTGGAGAAGCCGGAAAAGGATTTGCCGTTGTTGCAGAAGAAATTCGTTCTCTTGCCGAAAACACCGCTACAAATGCCCAGAAAATCAACGAAGCAATTACAAACGTAATTACAAAAGTTACAGAAGCAAATAAATCAAGTCACGAAACAAGTGACAGTTTCAGCAAAATTGCAAAACACTCTGTAGAAGTAATAGATTCTTTTAAGGAAATCACAAAGGGAATCGAAAACATCGACAATCAGACTAAGCAGATTACTCAAAAAACAGATATTACAGCATCTGCTGCTGACAGAATTAATGAATACTGTACAAACCTTTCTACACAACAAGAAGCAGTTTCATCAGAAATCAATTCAATCAGCAATTTGTTCCAGAATGCATTGCAGGGAATCCACGAAATCTCTAAAGGAACAGAAGATATCGTAAAACGAATGACTGCCGTTGGTGAATTGAGTACTGAAAGTTACAAAAATATGACAGAACTTGAAAATGTACTTGAAGAGTTTAAAACAACTGGCGATGAAGAAACTAAAGACGCCATCGACCAGGCTGCTATCGAAAATATTATTTCTCCGGAACTTCAGGCTCAGCTTGAAGCTGACTTTACAAGTGCTCCAGAAGGTATTTCTGCTGAAGATTCTTCCATAGATATTGATTTAGATAATGTAGAAGAAATGTAAGATATTCGTTATAATGTTCTTCAAATTATTTTTTGAGGAATCAAATGAGTAACGAAGAAAAGAATCCATTGCTTTGCCATTGGGCAGATCAGATGGCAGACAAAATCATCAAGGAAAAAGGTGACCTTGAATCATATACCTGTGCATCAGGAATTACACCTTCGGGAACTGTTCACCTTGGAAACTTTAGAGAAATCATCACTGTAGACTTAGTTGTTCGAGCATTAAGAGACAGAGGCAAGAACGTAAGATTTATCTATTCCTGGGATGATTACGATGTATTCCGTAAAGTTCCTGCAAACATGCCAGATCCAGAAGTTTTGGAAAAATATCTTCGCTATCCAATTACAGAAGTACCTGACACAACAGGCCGCAACGAAAACTATGCAAGACACCACGAAGTTGACATTGAACAGCAGCTTCCTCGCGTAGGCATTGCACCAGAATTCTTATATCAGGCAAGCAGATATCGCGCAAACCGCTATGCAGAAGGCATGAAAAAAGCAATGCAGAACCGCAATGTTATCAAAGAATGCTTAAACGAATACCGCGACGATGCACACAAAATGAAGCCGGAAGATGTTTACTGGCCTGTTTCCATCTTCTGTGGAAAATGTAACAAAGACACAACAACAATCACCGATTACGATGGTGAATACGGAATTACCTACAAATGCGAATGCGGACACACAGAAACTGCAGATATCCGCACATTTAAGGGCGCAAAGCTGGGATGGCGTGTTGACTGGCCAATGAGATGGAACGAAGAAAAAGTTGTATTCGAACCAGGTGGAAAGGACCACATCAGCCCAGGTGGAAGCTACGATACAGCTAAACTTGTATCTAAAAAAATCTACGGTTGGGATGCACCTGTTACAATGCGTTACGACTTTGTAAACTTAAAAGGCGTTCCAGGTAAGATGTCTTCTTCAAAGGGTAAAGTAATAGCTCTTCCTGATGCTCTTGATGTTTATCAGGCAGAAGTTCTTCGTTATTTATTTGCAGGAACAAGACCAAACACAGAATTTGCAATTTCTTTTGATCTTGATGTTCTTAAGGTATACGAAGACTACGACAAAACAGAACGTGTTGTTTACGGAATCGACAAAGCAAAGAACGAAGATTTCTTTAATAAAGAAAAGAGAATCTACATGCTCAGCCAGATTGACGGAAAAATTCCTGAGACAATGCCATACCAGATTACATTCCGTATGCTTACAACCCTTCTCCAGACTTACTCAGGAGACATCGACGCCGTTATCAAAAGCTTAGGGGATGTAAAACCTGAACAGGAAGAACGCTTAAGAAGACGTGCTGCCTGCGCATGGTTCTGGATTCAGCATTCAGCACCAGATTGTGCTCCAGAGTTCTGTTTCAGCCTCCGTATGGACGGAAGCAAAGCTGACTTACAGGGAGACATGCTCACAGCAGTTAAACGCGTTAGAGACGAAGTTGTACCAAAAGTTGGCACATTCGCTACAGACAGAGACTGCCAGCAGGCAATGTACGATATTGCAACAGAAATGGGCTTAGACGCAAAAGCATTATTTACAGCTTTGTACCAGGCACTTGTTGCAAAAGATCAGGGCCCTCGCCTTGCAAGTTTTATGAAGATTATCGGAAAAGATAAACTCCAGAAAATCTTAAGCGTTTACTAATTTTTTTACTTTTTTTGTAATTAAAAGCCAGTTCTTTTGTTTCTTATTTAGAAGCTGATAGGAATTGGCTTTTAATTTTTAATGCACATTTATTAAAATTGTGTTATAATTAGATATATGGAAAATCAGTTACTTTCCTTTAGTCCTATAGGATTACTCACAGTATTAGTTATCGCAGTACCCAATGTTATTACCCTTGTCAAACAATTTAAGATAAGAGGTAAGGTTTCTTTATCTATTGTAGAATTTATTAATTTAATTTTTGTTTTAGCATGTGCCTTTTTTGTCGTTTTCCCATTAAAACAAACAATGTTCGCTTTTAAAAATCAATTTTTATATCCCATTTTTATTATAATTTCAGGATTATACTTAGTAGCCTATGCTGTTTTGTGGTTTTATTATCTTATCAGCCCTCACAAAAAACTTTTTATTGCTATTCTGTGTATCCTTCCTCTAATTTTTTTAATGACAGGCTTAGCATATAAGTATGTTCCTCTAATAATCTGTTCTGGACTTTTTATTATTTCAACATCTATATTAGTATATCAGATTTTAAGGACTAGCCATTATAATGCATAAAGAATGGTTTGAATCAGAAAGTTTTTGGGAACAGTATGCTCCTATTATGTTCGATGAGAACAGATGGAAAGAAGCTCCAACAGTCGCAAGCTACGTTAAACAAATTGCAAAATTAAACGATGGTGATACCGTATTAGATGCAGGATGCGGACTTGGCCGCATTAGTGTAGAACTAGCATCATTAAATCTTGATGTTACAGGTGTGGATATAATTCAGTCGGAATTAGACGCTGCAAAAGATAGTGCAGAAGCAGAAGGCGTTCCGCTGAAGCTTATTAATGCAGATTTACGCAAATTTAAAAGTTCAAAAAAATTTGACTGCGCAATTAATCTTTACACCTCGTTTGGTTATTGCGATACAGAAGAAGAAGATTTTGTAATCTTAAAAAACATTGCCAAAAGTCTTAAAAAAGGCGGAACATTTATTCTTGAATGCACAAGCCGTGAAACTGCAATAATGTACTTTACTCCAGGAGAAACTTTTGAACGCGCAGGTTTTACTGTAGTAACAGAATTTAGCGTACAAGGAGCATGGCAAGGCCTGGTTTCTAAGTGGACATTAATCGATAAAGACGGAAAAAAGATTGTCCACCAATTTGTGCAAAGACTTTATTCAGCCGCCGAGCTTTGCAAAATCATAAAAAAAGCAGGTTTTTCAAAAGCAGAAGCATATGGAGATTTTGATTTTTCTCCATATGACCAAAATGCAAGAACCATGATCATTGTTGCAATAAAATAACACTAAACTCTAAATTCTAAACAACCGCCTTAATTCTGTCGGAAGTAACAAAACCCCATTTCTGCAATTCTGCTATGTCATCATCTGAGTAACTAGTCTGCTTTGGTCTCATGTAATAAAAGACTTCGCATTCATATTTTATATTATTTTTTGTATAAAACTCTAATTCCACATAAGAAATTGCTTCAAGAGCTTCTTTTCTAAGCTTTTTAAGGTATTCTTCAATTATTTTTTCATCACAGCCTTTTAGATAGGACAGACATTCGCTGTAGCGGATTCCATAAAGGCTCATTGTTACAATATCGTAATCATAGAGAGGTTCATCATCGTAAAAAATATGTCCGGCCCCTTTTGCGTGAATCAGGTTTTCTTCTGATCCTGCCTGTCGGATTTTTGCGATAAGGTCGTTAAACACAACATCATAAAAACGATTATGGTCGTGAACATACTGGCAAAATCGGTTGTTGTACAATCGATCTAGTGTAATTTTTGCTTCCATAGTTGGCCCCCACTCGTTTCAGAATTTTTCTTAACTCAAACCACCAACAACTTTTTTATTGATTATAAACCGAGGAGAGCCAAATTCACAAATTTTATTTTAACTTTTTAAATAATTTTTTTATGAGCCCTACTTTTCCAAATAAGAGCCAGAACAGAAGAGAAATAACAGCAAGGAGCGGAATTCCACACAAAATTGCATATGCAATTACTTTGAATACGATTACAAAGAAACTTCCTACCCGACTAAAGAATTCCTTTAAGCCTTCTGCAATTCCTGGTTTATGAATTACAGGAGCAGTCTTTCCATTTGGCAAAGTCAATGTGACGCTGATTGTTGCATAATCAATCTGATTTGTAAGACGGCGCATTCTGCCTTCCATTGATTCTACCTCAGATGTAACATTGTTTAATTCACGTTCGATTTTTAAGATATCATTTAGATTTGTAGCCTGTGCAAGGTATTTTTTTAGATTTGCCTGCATTACCTTTTTTGTAGAGAGTCTGGTTTCCAAATCGTAGTATTGCTCACTTACATCCTGCATTGAAATTCCATGGCTTTTTACAATTCCAAGATTACCAAGGCTTTGCATCGCTTCATCAAATCTTTGAGAAGGCACTTTTACCGTAAACCAGGCATTTCTTTCATTTGTAGAAGAATTTTCTACATAACCATTAAAGCTCTTTGCCCACTCTGTAACAGAATTTTCTCCATCAAGCAAATCTTCAACCTGAAGGGTAATGTTTCCGTTTTTAATTAATTTTCGCTCTGTACGAACCGTTCCACCGTCGCCAGAAATAACTGTATCTGCCTCCGGAACAGCTTCTTCAAGATCCATATCGTTAGACGCCATAGAACGAGCCATCATTTTTTTAGAAGCCATTGGTGCATTTACAGAACCTTCGGAATCATAATTCGAAGCAAAGCTTACATTTGAATCAAAGTCTTTTTTCTGACATGAAAACAAAGCCAGGCCGGCACCCACCAGAGAAATAATTAATAAAGATTTTTTTATTTTTTTCATTTGCATACTCCATCAAATCGTTCTTGTAAATAATAAATAATTAAATATCTCTTTAGTTACAGGATTATTAATCCATGTTATAATTTAAATTGGAGTTGTTAAATGAAAATACATCGCTTTTCTGTTATTTTTACACTTTTATTTTCTGTTTTTTCCTATGCACGGTCTTTTTCTAATGACCCCTTTATTAATGATTTTGTCTCAAAAAACTGGACCGCTGCCGATGGACTTCCAGGAAATTCAATTACTGATTTAATTCAAACTAATGACGGATATTTGTATTTTGGTAGCTACGACGGACTGGTTCGTTTTGACGGAGTAGATTTTATAACGATAAATAAAAACTCAAATCCTGATTTTTCATTTATTTCTGCAAGAACTCTCTTTGAAGATTCACAGCATAACTTTTGGATTGGAGCTAATGACGAAGGAATTACACTCAGAAAGGCGGACGGAACAGTTAAATGTTTTAACATTGAGGATGGACTTCCTAACAGTTCCATAAGAGCAATTGTAGAAGACAAAAACGGTTGTATCTGGATCGGAACCTCCAGCGGAATTGCCTGCTACAAAGATGACCTCATTTTTGCACCTGAAGCTTCTGAAAACCTTCCTAACAATAATCACTTTTTAGTTCAAAGCATGTATTGCGATACAGCCGGACGAGTATGGATTAATTCTGCAGACGGAAACGGAACCTTTATTTATGCAGAAAATAAATTTACAAAATTTACTCAGATAAAAAAAATCAATAATCCAAACATTACCTATATTACTCAGGATTCTAAAGGTGATTTCTGGTTCGGGATTTCTCCTCACTACGCCATCAAAAAAGAAGGAGAAATTGAGACTCTCTATGACATTGGCTTTGGAGAACAAAAGGGAACTTTAGTAACTTGTATCTTTCAGGACTCGCATCAGAATGTTTGGATTAGTACCGACTGCGGTATAACAATTTTACACGGTCAAAAAATTACATATTATGACCAGAAAGACGGCCTTTGCGATGAAAAAATCTCCAAAATTATTGAAGATCGAGAAGGAAATATCTGGATCAGTACCGACCGTGGCGGTGTACAAAAGCTTAGTCAGACTAAATTCAAGACAATACCAATCAACACAACAATAAATGCAATTTGTTCAGATAAATACCGAGATGTTTTCTGGCTTGCAGGAGATAACGGACTTTACTGCTACAAGAACGGAGAGTTTATTACAAATGAGATTACTTCAATTTGTAAAAACATCCGCCTCAGACATGTAGGACTTACCAAAGATGGCTCACTTTTGATAAGCTCATACGATAAACTCGGACAACTCAAGATTGACTTAAACGGAAACCTAAAAGCCTGGAAAAAAGAAACAGGAGAACTTTCCGGAAACAGAGTCCGTGTTGCTCTGGAAGCTAAAAACGGAGACCTTTATATAGGAACCACAAACGGCTTAACCCGCATCAAACACGATACACAAGAAACCGTTATTTACACAAAAGAAAGCGGCATCACCAATGATTATATTATGTGTCTTTACGAAGACGACCAGGAAAATATCTGGTGCGGTACAGACGGTGGCGGAATATTCATTCTGAAAGACGGTGAAATTATTCGCACAATAAACCATGAAGACGGACTTGCCGGAAACGTAGTATTTAAGATTACAAGTTTAAAAGAAGGGGAAATCTGGGTATGTACAGGAACCGGCGTTACCCGTATAAAGAACAATTCTTTTGCAAACTTTAATACAAGTAAAGGAATGGGAACAGACAGTGTTTTCCAGATGATTTTGGATTATACACAAAAAGTCTGGTGTACAAGTAACAAAGGTGTATTTAGCGTGAAATTACAGGAACTGGAAGACGTAGCCGACGGAAAAGCAGAAAAAGTTCACGCAAAATATTATGGTAGTTCCGATGGAATTATCTCTGGAGGTGTAACTTCCACTTCTGTGTCTACAAGGGATGATTTAGGACGAATCTGGTTTACTCTCATTGATGGAATTGCAATGTACGATCCTGTAAAGTATGCTTCAAACACAAAACCACCTATTATTCATATTCAGGAAGTAAACGTAGACAGCTCCAGTATTGTTCCAAAAGGAGAAACAATTTATATTTCTCCTCAAGGCAAACGTCTAAGAATCAAATATACAGGATTAAGCTTTATTTCTTCTGAACAAGTACAGTTTAAATACAAACTTGAAGGCTTTGACAAAGATTATTCTGACTGGACTTTTGACAGAAGCGTTTCTTATACAAACCTTAAGCCTGGTTCTTACAAATTTACCGTATTGGCACAGAACAGCGATGAAGTTCAAAGCGAGCCAACAGAAAGTCTTCTTGTTATCAAAAAACCTGCCATCTGGCAACAGTTCTGGTTCTGGCTTTTGATAATAGCTTTTGTTGGTGGCATAATTTATCTTTTCGTTCGATACAAAATCAATATTCTCAATCGTGAAAAAGAAAAGTTAAAAATTCTTTATTCAGAAATCACCCAGGCTTTTACAAGTACAATCGATGCAAAGGATAAATATACCCGAGGTCACTCTAATCGTGTTGCGCAGTATTCTAAGATGATTGCACAAAGAATGGGAAAAACAGAAGAAGAACAGGAACAGATTTATATGACTGCAATTCTTCATGACATCGGTAAAATCGGTATTCCTGATTCAATTATCAACAAACCTGGAAAGCTTACTGACGAAGAATACAAGATAATTAAACAGCACGCTACAATTGGTAGTGAAATTCTTTCTGGAATTACAACTATCAAAGAAATCTATAAAGGTGCCCGCTGGCATCACGAGCGTTTTGATGGAAGCGGTTATCCAGACGGACTAAAAGGTTATGATATTCCAGAGGAAGCAAGAATCATCGGAGTTGCCGATGCCTACGATGCTATGACAAGTAACCGTAGTTACCGTAATTTATTACCACAAGATGTAGTCCGCAATGAAATTCTTAAGGGCAAAGGTGTTCAGTTTGATCCAGAAATCGCAGATATTATGATTTCCATCATCAACGAAGATACCGATTTTAAATTACACGAATAAAAAAAGTTCTTTTAACAATATATTGACAGCCTCTATACCGAACGGTATATTATTTATATACCGAATGGTATATAAGAGGGCAATATGAAACAAACCATTGAACAATCAATATTTTATCATATCTATCCATTAGGAATGACAGGCTGCCAGCCAAACAATGATTTTAGTTGTGCAGCAGGTTCTTCTTTTGAATTATTACAGGAACAATTGGATGCAATTAAAGATTTAGGATGTAATGCGCTTTATATAGGCCCGCTTTTTGAAAGCACAAGCCACGGTTACGATACCGTAGATTACTACCATGTAGACCGAAGATTAGGTAACAATCAAAAATTCAAAACTTTTTGCCAGGCTGCAAAAAGCAAGGGATTTAAGATTGTTTTGGATGCAGTTTTTAATCACACCGGAAGAGATTTTTTTGCCTTTAAGGATATCCAGCAAAACGGATGGAACAGTCGATACAGAGACTGGTACTTAAACCTTCATTTTGACCGAAAAAGTGTTTACGGAGATAACTTTGATTACGACGGATGGGCAGGATGTAAAAATCTTGTAAAACTCAATGTTGACAATTATGAAGTGCGGGATCATTTGTTTGGGGCTGTCAAATTCTGGATTGAAGAATTTGGTATCGATGGATTAAGACTGGATGCTGCAGATGTTCTTACGCCATCCTTTATGGACGCCTTGCGAAACTTTTGCAATTCAATAAATCCAGACCTTTGGCTCATGGGAGAAGTAGTCCACGGCGATTATAACAATTGGGCACGCCCTGGTCGCCTGGACTCCGTTACTAATTACGAAGTTTACAAAGGTTTATGGTCCAGTTTTAATAGTCAAAACTTTTTCGAAATTGCATACAGCCTTAACAGACAGTTTGGACCATCAGGAATTTACCGTTACGCACCTCTTTATAACTTTGCAGACAATCACGATGTTGACAGAGTCGCAAGCATACTTACAAACAAGGTATGGCTTTTCCCACTTTACGGACTTTTGTTCACTATTCCTGGGATTCCTTCTATATACTATGGTAGCGAAGTGGCTCTTACAGGCAAACGAAATCGAGACGGTGACAAAGAACTAAGAAAACCCTGGGATGCAAGAAATAAAACCTTTGAGGAAATGGGAGAGCTCGCAAAAAACTTAAGGCAATCAATTCAAAAGTTTGCTGCAATACGCAATTCAAGCGATCCTCTAAAAAAAGGAACATATACCCAGCTTGCAGTCACCAATAAACAATTTGCTTTTATGCGCGAGTTCTACGGTCAAAAGGTAATCGTAGCGGTAAATCTCGAAGAAAAGCCTTCCTCTATTAACATTCAAAACTTAGAACCCGCCCTTTGGCACGACCAACTAAACGGCGGAGAATACAACTCAAACGGAACCTTATCGCTAGAAATCCCTGGCTGCTGGCTTAGAATTTTAAGAAAGTTTTGATTTTCGTCAGGGCAAACGCATTATATTTGACTTTATATCAAAAATGGCGCGAAGGAGCAAACTGGCTTACAAAAACACTCGTTTTGTGCTGCCGCGTGAGCGGCGAATGTATATAATTACA
>CADBSK010000068.1 GCA_902797305.1 uncultured Spirochaetaceae bacterium
ATTTTGCGGAAATAGCTCAGTGGTAGAGCGCCACCTTGCCAAGGTGGATGTCGCGGGTCCGACTCCCGTTTTCCGCTCTAACCTAAAGCGATTAAGGCAACTTAATCGCTTTTTTAATTTTGTTTTAAGGAGCTCAAAGTGAAACTCACCAAAGAATTCACTAATCTTGAAAAATCAGCTGTAAAATTAACAGTAACTGTCGGAAAAAAAGATGTTCAGGAAACATACAATGAAATGCTTGGAAAGTATGTTAAGAACGCACAGATTCCAGGATTCCGCAAAGGCCATGTTCCAGCAAATGTTCTTGAACGCAAATATGGCGATGCTCTTAAAGCTGATGCAATGAGCGAAATTATCGATAAATCATTAAATGAAATCTTTGAAAAAGAAACAGAAAACCGTCCACTTCCTTATCAGCAGCCAGTAATGGACAAGATGCCTGAATTTGACACAGAAAAAGACTTCACTTATACAGTTACATTCGATATATTCCCAAAAGTTGAAGTTAAAGACTTTGGTGGAATTACAATCAAAGAACCACAGGTAACAATCGGTGATAAAGAATTGCAGGATGAATTAAAAGCAATTCAGGAACGCAATGCCATCGTTATGGATAAAAAATCAGACGAAGCTGTTGCTAAAAACGATATCGTTACAATTGACTACGCAGAAGAAAACGGAGAAAACCGTAACGGTTATGTATTCACTGTAGGCTCAGGTGATGATGTATATGGAATCGATGATGATGTTATTGGAATGAAAAAAGATGAATCTAAAGACATCACAAAAGATTCTAAGAAAATCAAAGTAACTGTTAAAGCAATTAAAACACGTGATTTACCAAAGATCGATGATGATTTAGCACAGGATGTAAGTGAAAAATTCAAGACTTTGGATGATTTAAAAGCTGATATTACTCGCAATATGGAAGTTGCAAAGAATCGTAAGATTGCAGAAATCAAGAGTCAGTCTTTGTTAGAACAGCTTGTAGAAAAAAATCCATTTGACATTCCTGCATCAATGCTTGCAGCAGAATTGGATGGTCGCTGGAGAATGATGGCACAGCAGTTCCAGACAAGTCCTGAACAGTTAGAAAAAATGATTACAGCTTCTGGTCAGACAAAAGAAGCAATGCTTGAACAGTGGACAGGCGATAGCGAAAAGATGCTTAAGAGCCGCATTATTGTAGATGCATTGCTCAAAGCTCGCAATATTTCTGTTACTCCAGAAGAAATCGAAGCTAAATACAAAGAAATTGCTGATGAAGGTGGAATGACTGTTGAAGAAGTTAAGAAACACTACGAAGATCCACGTTCAAAAGAATGGCTTATCGACGACACAAAAGAACAGAAACTTTACAACGAATTGTATAAAGAAGTAAAGGTTACAAAGGGCGACAAAGTTTCTTTTGCAGACTTGTTTGCAAACAAATAAACCTTTAATTTAATCAAAAAAAAGGGCTGTCTATTTAAATTAGATGGCCCTTTTTTTTGACGATTTCTATGACAAATTAGTATATTTAAGGTATAGTTAATTTTAAGGAAATATTATGATCGAAAAAATGAATACTTTGGTTCCTTACGTTGTTGAACGCAGCGGTAATGGTGAACGCTCTTATGACATTTATTCTAGACTTTTAAAAGAACGAATTATTTTTGTTGACGGTGAAATCAATGATGTTACAGCAGATTTAGTTGTAGCACAAATTCTATATCTAGAATCGGAAAATCAGGACAAAGATATTAGCATTTACATTAATTCACCAGGAGGTTCTGTAACAGCAGGCCTTGCTATCTATGATACAATGCAGTATGTAAATTGTCCGATTCAGACCATCTGTTTAGGACAGGCAGCTTCAATGGGAGCTTTTCTTTTAGCTGGTGGCTCAAAGGGCAAACGATACGCCCTTCCTTCTTCAAGAGTAATGATTCATCAGCCATGGGGTGGCGTTGAAGGTCAGGAAACTGACATTTCAATTCAGGCAAAAGAAATCTTAAGATTAAAAAAACTCACAATTAATCATTTTGCAGAACACACTGGAAAAAGCATTGAAACAATCGCAAATGATATGGAACGAGATTTCTTTATGAGTGCACAAGATGCATTAGAATACGGAATTGTAGACCATGTTATGGACAGGAGAATTAAATAATGAAGCGATTTGGTTCAAATCCTGATGCGTTGTGCTGTTCATTCTGTGGTAAACCAGCAGACCAGAACAGACATTTAGTTTCAGCACCTTCAGGAAACATTCATATTTGTAACAATTGTGTTGCAATTTGCGAAGATATACTTGCACAGCAGGAAGACAATATTGTTCCTATTGAACTTGCAGATGTCCCTACTCCAAAAGAATTTAAGGAATATTTGGATCAGTATGTAATTGGACAGGACGAAGCAAAAAAAGTTCTTTCAGTTGCTGTATACAATCACTATAAACGAATGTCAATCTCAAGCATGGCTCTCAGAAACAGCGATGTTAAGATTGAAAAATCAAACATTCTTTTGATTGGTCCAACAGGTTCTGGAAAAACCCTGCTTGCAAAAACACTTGCTGAACGCCTTAAAGTTCCTTTTGCAATCGCTGATGCAACAACCCTCACAGAAGCAGGTTATGTTGGTGAAGACGTAGAAAATGTTCTTTTAAAACTGATCAATGCCGCAGATGGTAATGTTGCAGCTGCAGAAAGAGGAATTATTTTTATCGATGAAATTGATAAAATTGCAAGAAAAGGTGAAAACACTTCAATTACTCGTGATGTAAGTGGCGAAGGTGTTCAACAGGCACTCTTAAAAATAATCGAAGGAACCACTGCCAGCGTACCTCCTCAGGGTGGTCGTAAGCATCCAAACCAGGAAATGATTCAAATCGATACAACAAATATTCTCTTTATTTTAGGAGGAGCTTTTGTTGGTCTTGATAAAATCATAGAACAAAGAACCGCAGAACATTCAATGGGATTTGGTTCAAACATAGGTCAGATGACTCCAGAACAGCAGCGCGAACTTTTAAGTTTATGTACTCCAGATGATTTAGTTAAATTTGGATTGATTCCTGAATTAATTGGTCGTATGCCGATGAACGTTGCATTGAAGGAACTCACAAAAGAAGATTTAGTATCAATCATGACAGAACCTAAAAATGTAATCACAAAACAATTTAAGGAAAGTTTCAAAATGGATGATACAGACCTTGGATTTACACCGGAAGCTATTGAAGCAATTGCAAACGAGTCAATCGTACGCAAAACCGGTGCAAGAGGTTTAAGAGCCATTGTAGAATCCCTTCTATTAAATTGTATGTATGAAGTTCCTAGTATCGAAGGACATAAAAAACTTACAATTACAAAAGAATTTGTTGAATCTAACAAAAATATCGAGCTTTCAAAGTTTATTCAGGTTTCTGATGACAAGAATAATAATCTGGAAGTAAGTAATTTATAAAATTCTGATTTTAAATAGATTAATCGGATTAAAAATTCATTTAAAAGAATTTTTAATCCGATTTTTTTATTTATCTGATAAAGTTTTTGCAATTTCAAAGGTTTGCTGAACAGTTTTTTCCCATGAAAAATTGTTTGCCCAGGCAACACCTTTTTTTACCATTTCATTTCTTAATGTCTGATTATTTACGATTTTAATCATTGTATCGCAAATCTGCAGGATATCATCAGAATTAAAATACAAAGCATTATTACCGCTGATTTCCGGAAGAGCGCCGGCATCAGAACATGCAACTGGAATTCCTGTAGCCATAGCTTCTAAAACCGGTAAACCTACCCCTTCGTTTACTGATGGAAAAATTAAGGCTTCTGCACCAGCATAAAGCTGAGGAAAACTTTCATGAGGAAAATATCCTGTCAAAAAAATGTCAGAAGCATAAGGAGATTCAAAAGCAGCCTTATGAATTTCAGCAGAAAACGGACCGTCACTACCAGAAATTACAAGTCTATGAGGAAGCCCTGTTTTTTCCTTAAACATTGAAAAAGCCTTAATTAATTCAATATGTTTTTTTTCTGGTCCTGACAATCTGGAACCATAAATAAAATAAGGTCTTTTAATTGCAAAAGGTTTTACATTTACAATATCGTCCTGCAAATCAATTGCTGGGAAAAACAGTTTATGTTCAATTCCGTTATATACAACTTCTATTTTATTACTGTCAATTCCGTGTTTTACCAAATCTTGCTTAATAAAATTACTTGCTGCAATAATTTTTTGACAACAATATAAACCCCGTTTAATCTGAATTTTCTGTGTCCAATCTCTGTTTCCTTCAACATTAGATGAAAGAACAGTATTTACAATTGCAATTCCAGGAGTTTTAAAAGAAACAGGCAAAACTCTCTCAGGAGCAGGATATAAAACAACATCATAATTTTGATTTTTAACAAATTTGGGACAGGAAGAAAAATGCCATAATCGTTCTGCATTTAAAGATCCAGAAACTTTAACAGACTTATATGAAATGTCTTTTCCAGAGGTATATGTATAATGATCAATTTCTGCGCCAAATAATTCAACTGTTAAATCTTGAGATGGTTGTATATTTGAAACAAAAGAAAGCATGTAAGTTCCTAACCCAGAACGAGCATGATCACAACCAAATGTATCAATTCCCACTTTCATAGACATGCATTATAGCATAAATAATCCGCCTATGCTATAATTTTTGAATGTTTGAAAACACTGTATTCAATTCCTTAGATAAAAGCCTTTTAGATAATCTTGAAAAAATCGGAATAAAAGAACCTACAAAAGTTCAAAATCAAGTAATTCCAGCAATTTTAGAAAATAAAAATTTAATTTTTCAATCTGAAACAGGAACAGGAAAAACATTTGCTTATCTTTTACCACTTATAAATAGAATCATAAACAAAGAGGACAAAAATAACAGTGGAATTAAAGTTATTGTACTTTCTCCAACTTTTGAACTTGCTTCTCAAATCAATCAAACTTGTAAATCAGTTTGCAATGTGAAATCCACTCTTTTTATCGGTGGAAGTCCTCTTAAACGCCAGATAGAAAGTCTTAAAGAACGTCCCGAAATTGTTGTTGGAAATCCAGCACGTATTCTGGAATTAATCAATCTCAAAAAGATAAAAACAAAGGACGTTTTTGCAATAGTTTACGACGAAGCTGATCGACTTGTAAAAAAAGAATTATATGATCAAAGCAAAGGTATCATGGATTCTCTTTCAGAAAATGTTCAAATAATTGCTTGTACGGCAACAGTGGACAAGGGCACAAGTAAGTTCTTTGACATGGCAGAAAAAATAATTCTTCCACAAGAAGATATACTTACAAAAAATATTACCCACTGGGCAATTTACGCAGAAACAAGAGATAAAATCGATACTCTTAGAAAACTAATTATCGCAGAAAATCCTGCAAAAGCCTTAATTTTTACAAGTCGTGCAGATCAAGTAGAAAATATACATTCAAAATTAACATACAAGCACATAGACTGTGGAGCTTTGCACGCAAAAACTGATAAACAAATAAGAAAAGCAACAATCGATCGATTTAAAAGCGGAAAAATTAAACTCCTTGTAACAAGTGATTTATCAGCACGGGGACTGGATATCCAGGGAATCACCCATGTAATTCAAATGGATTTACCATCGGATAATGATTTTTTTGTACACAGAGCAGGAAGAACAGCCCGTGCAGGAAAAAAAGGTATAAACATTGTTATCGGTGACGAATTTGAAATGCGTAACTATGCATTATTAGAAAAAAAACTTGGTATAACAGTTTACCCTAAAGAAGTCATAGCAGGAAAAGTTGTTTCACCGCAATTATAGACTGACCAACAATCTGATTAACAATCTGATAACGATAATTGAAAGAGAATATATAAATCAGTATAATTGTAAGTTACATAGTCAATTAAAAAGAGGTTTTTGTGTTTCTTAAAAGTTTAGACATATTTGGATTTAAATCCTTTGCAGATAGAACTCACATTGATTTTTCTGATGGTATCACTGCCCTTTTAGGACCAAATGGATGTGGAAAAAGTAATGTTGTTGATGCCATTAAATGGGTTCTTGCAGAAAACAAAGCAAAAAATCTCCGTGCAACTGAAAAAACTGATGTAATTTTTAACGGAACAGAACGTCGTCCTGCATTAAATGTTGCAGAAGTTACTTTGACTATGAGTAACGAAAACGGCTTGCTTCCAATGGAAGAATCAGAAATCGCAATTAAACGACGTTTGTATCGTTCTGGGGAGCAGGAATACTTTATTAACAACAGACCTGTTTCTTCAAGAGATATTGTTAAACTCTTTATGGACACAGGTGTTGGTAAGTCTTCTTACTCAATAATGGAACAGGGGCAAGTAAGCCAGATTCTTTCATCAAAACCAGAAGACAGACGCTATATTTTTGAAGAAGCAGCAGGTATCAGCAGAAGTAAAGCTGAATGTGCAATTGCTGAACGTGAACTTGAACAGACTCGCCGTAATATGCAGCAGATTGAAATTGCAATGGCGGAAATAAAAAGATCCTACGATACTCTAAAGGTTCAGGCAGAAAAAACAGCAAGATATAGAAAAGTTAAAGATGATGTTTTTAATTATGAACTTGATATTACTCTTTTAAAATTGCGCAATTTTGTTACTGATAAAACCCGTCATGAACAAGAATTAAAAGAAGTAGAAGAAAAAAGAAATAAAGTTCGTCAGGAAATAGAAGAAATAAATAACACAATTTCTGAAAATATGGACAAAGTCCGCGAAATGCAGGAAAAAGTTTACACAATGCAGGCAGAAATTGTTGGTATTGCAAAAGAACGTAACGGTAAACAGGATATGGCTAACAACCTTAATTCTCAGGCACGAGAAATTAAGCAAAAAATAGCTACTCTTGAAGTCCGAGTTTCTTCAATTCAGGAAAATATTGACAATCTGCAGGATGAAATTGACGAACAGGAAGCCGATCTTCACAGAAAAGAAAAACAGATTGCAGAGTTTGATAAAAATATTTCTGATTTTGAAACAAACATTTCTACTGCAAGTACTCAGATTGTAAGCAATAATAATAAAGCTGATGAAAACCGCACACGAATTACTCAACTTGATGAAGAAAGAAAGAGTCTTCAAAATGAATTAACTTCTATTACAGAAGACATAGTTGGAATGCTGGATTCTAAATTAAAAGATGCAGGATTTTCAGAAAAAGCACTTTCAGAAGCAAAAAAAGAACTGACTACAAATTTTGAAAAGTTTAAAATTTTCACTTCTGGAAGAATAAATATTTACGAAGATTTTTCTAAGGCAAATCACTCAATAGAAGATTACAGTAAAAAAATTAATGAAGCAAAAGAAGATTTTGCACAGGCCCAGGAATTAATTTCTCAAATCGAACTTGCATTACAGAAGTACGAAGACGCTTCTCCTGCATTCATTACAGAATTCCTTTCTCCAGAAGGAATAATGACAAAAAAACGTGAACTGGATCAGAAAATTCAGAATAACCATGACACAATCAGTTCTTTGAACAAAGAAATAGATGAATTGCGCAATGCAAACGCTGACTTAGCGCAAAAAATCGATGAATACAAAGAGACTTGCTCTAAATTACGTGAAAACAAAGCAAAAATGGAAACCCAGATTCAGGCTTCTATGCAGCAGACAAGTTTACTACGACGAAATCTGGTATCTGAACAAAATAATCTTAGAACTTCGGAAGAAGAACTTGAAAACGAAAACAAAAAATCCGAAGAAATGACAGAACAGATTATTGAAATTCAGCAGGAACTTGCAGAACTTGAATACAAGGGAACAAAGCTTGCAAACGAATTAAAAGAACTGGATGCAAAAATTGCTGAAAACAATTCCAGTGTTAGCGGTAAAAAAGATAAACTCCTAAAAAAACAGGAAGAACAGAATAAGTTCCAGGCACAATTTGAGCGCCTCACACTAACCTTAAATTCAAGTGATACAGAAATTCGAAATATCAAACAGAACTTTCAGGAACAGCATTCCCGTGATTTGATGGAATTTGAAGAACACATGTACAAAATCACAAAACCTGTTTCTGAATTACGTGAAAAATTAAATGAAGCAAAA
>CADBSK010000069.1 GCA_902797305.1 uncultured Spirochaetaceae bacterium
GGATATTAGCTACCATCTCGTCTACCGCTGCAGAAGAAGAATTAACGCTTTCTGACTGATTTTCAACGCTCTGATTTAACTGTCTGACAGTTTCCATAATATGATTTGCAGAAGCATCAGCCTCCTCTACACCTGCTGCCTGGGTAGTAATTTCCTGATCTATAACATCTATTCCTGTTGTAATGTCGTTTACACTTCTTGCAGCTGATTCAAGGTTCTTAGTAAGGACATTTGCAGTTTCTTTTGTTGATCCAATAACATCTCTAAAACTTACAAGAACTTCATTTGTTGTACTTGAGAAAGAGTTTAATTCGTTTACAAGTTCTCCTAATTCACATCTCATAGTTAAAGGAATATGAGCAATCTGATAATCTCTGTCAGAAAGAGCTTTAGTAAGCTTTCTTACATGATCAATATTATCTTTTACACTTTTGATAGTTAAATAAAAGTCTACTGTATCCATTACAATTGCCATTAAAGCAAAAGGCAGAATTCTAAGCATAAGCTCAAGATTAGAATGGTCTCTGTTTTCAGGAATAAATAGCATGCTTTCTACGATACAAGCTAGTCCAATCAAGCCAAAAATTGCTGTAACGATAATTCTGCTATTCAATCCCATAGTCTGATATTCTTTTCTATATGGAAGTTTATCAAGGCTACCTTCGATGCTTATTAGGAAATTTATATAAGTAAATAATGAAAAGCAGAAACATATACCAATCATCAAAGTTATTTCGTATAACAGTGGATTCTGTCCCTGAAAAGCTACATATTCCAAACCACGCTGTACATATCGGATTCCATACATAAATGGAGCAATGATAGAATATAAAACAGGGAAAAAGATTGAAACTTTTTCAAAAATATTTACCATTTTGTTTGCAGCTTTTATTGATTCTGGAGAATTATCAAAAGAATACATTCTCTTTGTAAAAACTTTATATGTAATAATTGGAGTCGCTACCTGAAATAGAAGTAAAATATAAATTACAGGATCTGCCAATGTTATATTAAACTCTTGCTGAGTTATTGCCCCCATACCTCTTGCAATAAAACCATATAACAAAGAAGGAATTAAGTAAGTAAGCATTAACATTACAAATGTTCTTTTTGGAAATTTAATTTTTGTATCATTCATAAATCAAGCACCTCTATATATAATTGTACATTATATTGCTCACAACGCAACCTTTTAACAAATTTTGTTCTATCTATATTTCTGTTCTGATTTAATTTGATAATTGTTATCATTTTTATTGACAAAAAATCACAAAAACATTAATTTGATAATAGTTATCAATTTCAACAAAAAGAGGAATTATATGAATCCAAAAAAAGTTTTTAGTCTTTTACTTATTTCAGTTGTAATGTGTTCTTTTTTAAGTGCACAAAAAAAATTAAAAATTGTTACTACAATTTTCCCAGAATATGACTGGGTACGACAAATTACAGGTACAAACAATAAAGATGTAGAATTAACACTCCTTACAAAGAATGGAGTTGACATGCACAGTTATCTTCCTTCTGTACAGGACATTACAAAAATATCTAACGCCGATTTATTTATTTATGTTGGAGGAGAAAGCGATAGCTGGGTTCCAAATGCAATTAAAAACTCAGTTAACAAAAATCAAATTGCAATAAGTTTGCTTGAACTACTTGGAGAAAAAGTTAAATCAGAAGAATTAAAAGAAGGAATGCAGCTAGAAGAACACGTTCCCCATCATGATCACGATCATGAAGACGAAGACCACGACCATGATGACGATGAATCAGAAGAAGAAGAATTAGACGAACACGTTTGGCTTTCTATCTCTAATACTAAAAACATCTGCAATACAATTTGTAATGAACTTTGCAAAATTGACATCGAAAATTCTGTAAAATACAAAAATAATCTTAAAAACTATCTTAAACAGTTGGACGATTTGGATACAGAATATAAAAATACCTTAAAAAACAGCAAACATAAAACCGTAATTTTTGGAGACAGATTTCCATTTAGATATCTTACAGATGAATATCACCTTGACTATTTTGCTGCCTTTGCCGGCTGTTCTGCAGAAACAGAAGCAAGTTTTAAAACAGTTATTTTCCTTGCAAACAAATTAGATGAATTAAAGACAAACTCTGTATTTCAGATTGAAAATTCAACAGGAAAACTTGCAAAAACTGTAATTCAAAACAGTAATTCTAAGAATGCAAAAATTATTACATTAAACTCTATGCAATCAGTTTCTGCAAATGACATTAAAAAAGGTGCAGATTATCTTTCAATAATGAAAGATAATCTTACAAAATTAAAAGAAGGATTAAACCAATAACTGGTAACGCTTAGGCATTTGTCTTAGCCATTACATAAGTTCCTTGATTTATTTTTTCTAAGAGTTGCTCCCGAGGCATCGGTTTTCCAAACAGATAGCCCTGGAGCTGCTCACAACCTATCTCTTTAAGAAAGTTAAAAGCTTCTTCTGTTTCTACCCCTTCGGTCAGAGTTCCCATACCGATATCTTTTGCAAGAGAAACAATGTTTTTCAGAATAATCTTTGCTTTTTCGTTTTCACCAAAATGCTGTAAAAACTTCATATCGATTTTCATTACATCAAATTCATATTCTTTTAAGACGTTTAATCCTGAGTATCCAGAACCAAAATCATCAAGCCACAGTTTGTAACCACTTTCTCTAAACTTACTAAGTGAATGTTGCAAATTACCATCATTTTCTGTCAGAGCACTTTCTGTAATTTCTACATGAATTAAATCTTTAGAAATACTATAGAACTCAAGTGATTTTTGAACTTCTTCTGATAAATCAAGAATATCAAAATCTGAACGGCTAAAGTTGAGAGAAACAGGCACACAATCCAAATTAGAATCGATATTTGACTTAATATCCTTACAGACACGATTTAAAACATACATATCAAGTTTATGGATCTGATGGTATTCTTCAAGAGTTTCAATAAATAAGCCTGGCATTAAAAAGCCGTATTCAGGATCATCCCAGCGAGCGAGAGCCTCAAGACCAACTAATTTTCCATCTTTAGAACTAATTACCGGCTGATAAAAAACTTTGATGTATTCATTTTCAATTGCCTTATCAATATTGTTAATTATGTACTGCTTACGATAAAAATCCTGATCCATCTGATCTGTATATTCGCAATAATTTTGTTCATACTTCTTTTTAATGGAATTACATGCATAACGAGCATGATCACAAGCTACAATCGGGAGACAATCGCGGTTTTTAAGACGATAGGCTCCCGTCTTTAAGTCCATTTTAATTCCTTCGTCATATCTTATAATTTCATTACGAATGGACTGTAATTTTTTTTGTATATCTACATCTTTTGTAAATACAACATAATTATCATTTGAAAAATGAGCTACATCATCTCCCTGGAACTCTTTTTCAATTAGCTGACCGATATTTTTTAAGAATTCATTACCTGCTACAAAACCGTATTTTTCATTGTAATTCTTAAAATGTTCTACATCTAAAAATAGAAACAAACTATCGGAGATATTAAATCCTTTATCATTAATCTTGGATAAAGTCTGGCTTATAAAATAGGACATATTAGAAATGCCGGTTATTTCATCACTGATAGAAAGCCTTAAAAGAATGTTGTTTGCCTGTTCCAGCCTTTCATCTTTTTTTGCTTCTTTAATTTTTTGATGAAAAGAGTTTATCGAAGCCATTACAATCGCAATCCAGATAATTATTAAATTAACTGTTGTTGCATAAGTAGCAGGATTTACTTTATTGCAAATAAAATAAAAAAATACAAAAGAGGAAGTTAAAAATAAAAGTGTATAAATTGGTCGCCACTGTAAAAAACAGAAGACGAACAGAGTCATTGTGATAAGAGTTATAAACTGTTCACCTTTTATATAATCGAGCCATGAAATATATATACCAAATAAAATTGATACAATAGAAAAAACAATATTTATGACTTTTCCTGCAATTCTGTTTGGTCTTTTATTTGCATAATAAAGCAGAGAATAAACCAACATTAATACACCGGCACATAGCAAACATATATAACAAGGAACATGATGCCAAAGCCATACAGCGCTTCTCTTTGTTTCACTATAAAACTGATTAAATATTGTACTGATAATCATCCACAGTTCCAGCGAAATTACAACTGAGGATAAATAAATTGCTGACTTTACATTTGAACGTTCATAATACGACGAAACGTAAGGAGAGTATTTTTCTAAACCTAAAAAAGTTTTGACCTTTTTTAAAAACTTCATATAAATATTGTACATTCAAAGGTCAAAAATCAAAACAAAAAATTATATTTTTTTTAAATTTTTTAAGAGCTGGAACTACTTAATAAGATTTTATAGAGGATGCGATATAAAGAAGAAGCTTCTTCCTGGGTGAGGTTGATACAGGTACCAACTTTTGCAGGAATCTGCAATGCTTTTTGCTTTAGTTCCTGTCCCTCATCAGTAATTGAAACCCTTACTATTCGTTCATCAGAAGAATCTCTTGTACGCACCAGAAGGTTCTTTTTTTCCATTGATTTTAAAAGCGGAGAAAGAGTTCCTGTATCAAGAAATAGTTTTTGGCACAAATCACCAACTGTAAGGGATTTTTCTTCCCATAGGACAAGCATTACAAGATATTGAGTATATGTTAAATCTACATCCGCGAGAAATGGAGTATATTTTTTTAAGATATCACGAGAAGCAGCATATAAAGGAAAACACAATTGATTTTTAAGCTTTAATCTTTCTTCTAATTCCAGTTGATTATCTGTGCTATTCATAATTCCATTATACAAAAACAAAATAAAAAATCAATTTAGTGAAAAAATGTTAATCACTAAAATCCGAATCCTGCTGAATGTAAAAATCGTAATCAGGATAGGCTTTTTTTACCTGACTTGAAAAATCTTCATAGACTTTTTTTGTATTTTTTGAATCAAAAGAAACAACAACGTCAAAAGTAATTCGTTTTGTATTTAAATCTGCAAAAAAACCATGAATCTGAAGAATATCCGGATTTTGCTGAGCTATTTCTAATACATGCTGTTTTAATCTTGCGGCTTCTGCATTTTGAGAATCAGTGGAATAAATTCCAATTGCAGAAAGAATTACCTGATGCTCTTCAAATACTTTACTTTGGATAAGGCGTGTCATCATATCGATTTTTTCTGCATTCCAGGAATGAGGAATTTCGATATGTACTGAGCCAAGATATTTATCAGGTCCGTAGTTGTTCAAAATTAAATCGTATGCACCTTTTATTTCTGGATCTGTAGATGTAATTGTTGATTTAATTTTTTTTGCAAGTTCTCCATCAAGACGCTCACCTAATATCTGACTAACTGTCTCGGCAATTAATTCAATTCCACTTTTAATAATAAAGGCAGAAATTACAAGGCCAAGGAAAGCTTCAAAGGACTTGCCGGTAAAATATACAATTACAGCACTAACTAAAGTTGAAGCAGAAATTATGGAATCCATAAGGGCATCCTGACCAGAAGCTACAAGGGATCCTGAATTGTATTTTTTTCCGACTTTTTTTACAAATAATCCAAGAAAAATCTTAAATAAAACTGCAACGCCAATTATTATCAAAGAAACAAGGCTGTAAGAAGAAGTCTCGGGATTTAAGATTTTTTTGCATGACTCAATAAATGATGTGACACCGGCATACAAAATAATCACAGAAACTATCAGAGCCGAAAGATATTCATATCTTCCATATCCGTAAGGATGTTTTTTATTTGCAGGCTTTAAGGCAAGTTTTGTTCCTATTATTGTAATAACAGAAGAAAGTGCATCGCTTAAATTATTAACGGCATCCAGAACAATTGCAATTGAATTAGATACAAGTCCGACGATAGCTTTACAGCTGGCAAGAAGAATATTAACAAAAATTCCAAGAAGTCCGGTTTTTACAATAGCTTTTTCTCTTTTATTATTTGTGTCCATTTTTTCCTCAATAGTGATTACACAGAATTATTTTATACTTCTAATATATTCCACTGCCGAAAGCCCTGCGAGGCCTCCCTCGTATACGGCTTTACAAACTTGAAGAAGACCTCCATTTACATTTCCACAACTGTATATACCTTTTGCATTCGTTGCCATTTTACTGTCAGTCTTGATACTGTCGCCTTCTAAGGTGAGTCCCAGTTTTTTAGCAAAATCTGCTCCACCAGCTTCACCTAGTGCAACAAAAACTCCTTTTGCTTCAATTGATGTTCCGTCAGTAAATTCAACACCCTCTACAAAATCTGTTCCAATAATCTTTTTTAGAGGCTTAGTCTCAATAATGATTTTATCCAGTCCCTGCTCATTACTCTGACTTTTTAAAAGCTCCTTTATCTCAGCGTCATCTTTTCCGTTTGTTAAAATCGTAACAGAAGAAGCAATATTTTTTAGATGCACTGCTTCTTGAAAAGCATAAAGTTTATCACCAATTACGCAAACATCTTTTTTACGATAAAAGAAACCATCACAGACAGCACAATAACTTACTCCTTTTGTTTCAAGTTCAGCAAGGTTTTGTACATTAGGTTTTAATTTTTTGTTTCCTGTGGCAATTATTACTGCATGAGCTTGATATTCGCCAGAAGAAGTTGTTACGGTATAGGAAGTTTCTGACGCAATCTGAATATTAGTTACCTCAGAGTCAAGAACTTCAATTCCAAGATTCTTTGCCTGGCTGATTCCTTCTTCATAAAGATCTTTACCTGAAATTCCATCTGCAAAACCGTAATAATTATCGATTTTGTGAGCTTTTTGCAGCTGGCTTTCTCCATGATAAAGAACCAGAACATCAAGGTTTGCTCTTTTTAGATAAAGAGCACTTGAAATCCCTGCAGGTCCTGCACCAATAACGATTGCATCTAACATTCCCATACCTCCGTCATATCTGATTAAAAAATGATCTGCTTTATTTTTGAATTGTAAACAGACTAAAGCAACTTAGCAACTGAAGAATCGATTTTTTCTGGCTCAACAGTTGATTCAAAACGTTCAACTACATTACCATCTCTGTCTACAAGGAACTTTGTAAAGTTCCACTTGATATCAGGATTGTTTTTGTAGTCAGGATCCTTAGCAGCAGCAACAGCCTTCATTACTGCACCTTTAATTCCCTTAAATCCTTCAAAACCTTTTTGAGATTTGAGGTATTTAAACAAAGGAATTTCATTTGGACCGTTTACTTCAATTTTTTTGAATCTGTCAAATGTTGTATGATAGCGTGCTGTACAAAATTCATGAATTTCCTGATCATCACCTGGAGCCTGGTGACCAAACTGATCACAAGGAAAGTCTAAAACTTCAAATCCCTTTTCATGGTATTTTTGATACAATTCTTCTAATCCCTTGTATTGAGGGGTAAATCCACATCCTGTAGCAGTATTAACAATTAAAAGAACTTTTCCCTTAAAATCAGCCATAGAAACCTGTTCTCCGGCTCTGTTTGTAACTGTTAAATCATATAGTGTCATAAATAACCTCCAAAACTGAATTACTTCTGTTTGATTAAATAGTATTGTATCAAATATATTTTGTCAACAAATTTATTTTTATTTTTTCTTTTTTTATCTTTTTTTAAGTGATTTGTTCTGATACATAGAAAAATCAGCATACTTTAATAGTTCTTCGCCAGTTTTACCATCCTGTGGATAAACAGCAAGCCCTACAGAAGCAGAAATATCTACCTGTACGTGATTAGAAATTTTTGCAGGAACTTTTAACAAAGACTCAATTCTTTCAAGTGTAGACTGATAATTTGTTCCTGTCTTTTTACCTCTTAAGATAACTATAAACTCATCACCACCAAAGCGAGCAACAATATCTTCTGGTCTTACAGCTTCTAATAATCTTGAGGCAACTTTTTTGAGGGCAATGTCCCCTGCTCCGTGACCATAGGTATCGTTTATGTGCTTAAAGTCGTTCATATCTATAAAGCAGATGGCAACTTGTGAATCATTTCGCTGTGCATAATCAACTTCTTTATTCAAAATAAAAGAGGCAGTCTGTCGTGAGTAAAGACCAGTAAGCTGATCAAGACTTGCAATCTGATGAAGTTTTAAATTACGAAGTCTTAGAACAAACAAAAGATAAATTAAGAAAGTAAAAATTAATACAAAAACAAAATCTATAATACTTATTGCTATAATCTCAGGTTTATTATACCAGGAAGTTTTTGGCGCAATTGCAAGAACCCAGTTTGAATTTGGAAAATCAATTTTTCGGCATACGGGATTTTTTAATAATTCTATAGGGGCTCCATAAATGGTTTTCCGTTCATTTGAATCATCTTCTATTTTATATACCGAATACAAAAAATTATGAGAGGAGGCAATTGTAAAATTTATTTTGTCAAAGAACTTTGAAATACGAACTACGACAATTACAAAACCCCAGAAGTTCTTTTTTTCTTTATCTAGAAACACCGGGTATCTGCCTATAAAGCCTTCGCCACCCTGTCTGAGACTATATGGACCACCAATTGTCATAATTCCACTTTCTCTGGTTTTAATCGCTTCTGAACTACGAGCAGAGTCAGCAAAAAGATCGTGACCTAAAACATTTTCGTTTCCCTTTAAAGGAAAAACAGCTGAAACCACACCATTGGGAGCAATCTGTATACAATCAGCAGCCGCATAAGAAGGGAGAATTCTTTCGGATATACTTTGAAATTTTTCAATATTCTTTTGATCTAGTAAAATTAAATCTGCTACCGTAGAATTAATCGAAAATGTTCTAAAACACAATTGATCAACCTGATTTGAAATATTTAAGGAAACATTTTCTGCAGCCAGACGATATTCATTTTTTTTATTATCTGCAAATAGAAAAACTAATATGCCACCTAAAAAAACGAGAACAACAAAAACACAACTTAAAAAGCAAATCTGCTTTTTTGAAAGTCTTGAGACAAACTGAGAATCCCCATCAAACGAAGCTTCAAATAAAGATTTAATGTTTATTTTATCTTGTTTGCACATGCCTTAATTATAAAAAAAATATTATATCTAGTAAATGTATGGTCATATATAAATGAATAATTATTTAGATAATTTTAATAAAGTAATAAAAGTGAAACTATCAGTTTGATAGAAGTATTTAGTAGATTTTTCACTTTTTGAATATATTTAGTTTGTTTATTAAAAATTCCACGCATATAATTATTTATAGATAAATAAACCGCTGTGAAATAGTAAATCTAAAAAAATCGGGTGCTCTAACATGCGCCCCCACCCCAGGAGGAATAAATGGAAACACAAAGCAGACTCGGACTATCTGGAAAAATATCTTACGGTCTGGGTGCAGTCGGAAAAGACATGGTATACATGCTTTCTGCCAGTTACATCTTATATTATTTTCAGGATATATTGGGCGTAAGCGCAGTTGCAATGGGTGTTATACTCTTGATTGCACGCATTTTTGACGCTTTTAACGATCCTATTATGGGAGTTGTCGTTGCAAAAACAAAAACAAAATGGGGAAAATTCAGACCATGGCTTTTAATCGGTACACTTACTAACGCCGTAATTCTGTATCTTATATTTGCAGCTCCTCCCGCATTAAATGGAGCTGGTCTTGTAGCATATGCTGCTGCCACATACATTTTATGGGGCGTAACTTATACGATGATGGATATTCCATACTGGTCAATGATACCAGCCTTTACAAATGGTGGAAAAGAAAGAGAAAACCTTACAACACTGGCCAGAAGTTGTGCCGGCGTAGGCTCTGCAATTATCAGCATTCTTACAATGATTATTGTTCCTCTTCTTGGAAAAAAGTTTGGAGGAACTGTTCCGGCAGAGCTTACCTCACGATATCCTGTGCAGCAATGGATTGAATTAAACGGTTTTAAGTATTTTACAGCGATTGTAGCAGTTCTGTTTATTCTTTTTACAATCCTTACTTGTATCGGTGTAAAAGAAAAATCAAATGTAGATATGAAAACCGCATCAATAAAAGATATGTTTAAGGCCCTTGTTCAAAATGATCAGGCAATGACTGTAGTTATAACTATTGTTGTAATAAATGTTGCCCTTTACATAACTTCTAATCTGATTATTTACTTTTTTAAGTACGATTTAGGCGGTACTGACTGGAATAATGGATATGCTTTATTTAACACAGTCGGTGGCGGAACCCAGATTCTTGCAATGATGCTTTTATATCCATTTTTACGAAATGTTTGCAAACTGAACAATATTAAGATTTTTTATGTAAGTATTGCAATGAGCATTATTGGTTATCTTGGACTTTTAGTAATGGCAAGCGCTGGGGTTAACAACATCGTACCAATGCTAATTCCAGGTGTATTAATAATGGCATCTGCCGGAGTAAACAATGTTATTATTACTGTTTTTCTTGCAAATACAGTTGATTATGGAGAATTAAAGAATAACAGAAGAGACGAAAGTGTAATCTTTTCTATGCAGACTTTCGTTGTAAAACTTTCTTCAGGAATTTCTGCCTTTATCGCTTCTATTGCACTACAGCTTTTAAATCTAAAGAACGTTGCAGACACAGCCTCAAATGCTGCAATTGATTTTTCAGAAGGAGTATCACAGGCAAGCAAAATGGGGTTAAGAATGGTTATGACACTTGTTCCTATTGCAGGACTCATCTTTGCTCTATGCTGGTTCAAAAAACGCTACATTTTAACTGATGCAAAAGTAGAAGAGATTGCTTCACAGGTTGCTTCTTCACGGTCTGGACAGTAGTAAAAATTCAGGTCAAAAGTGTAGTAAATGTCGAGTTAATATGAATGTATCAATAATTGCTATAAGGACTAGAAGACAATTATTAAAGGTTAGATATTAACTCGACATTTACCCTATTAGATTTTATTTTGATCTAATTAATTAGTTACTTTTATTGTGTATGTTTCTTTGTTAAAAATAAAAGTATAGGTACCGGTGGATTCTGGAGTAAAACCAAAATTGTTATCCAGACCAGGTGTATCATCGGTAGGGAATTCAGAATCAAGGCTAGAAATCGTATCATAATCTGGTTTTGCGCCAAAAGCATGTGCCCAGTCACCAAGCTCGTCAAACTTAAACTCGTATTTTGTTCCGGCATTTAGTGCAACACTAGCAGAAAATTCATTTGTTGCACCATTAAATGACATCTTTTTCATAGTCCAATTGTTAAAAGATCCGCTTAAATACATAGTACTTAAATTGTAATCCCAAAGGTCAAGAAGGCATTCCTTTGAATCAGAAGAGAGATCATAAACACGAATTTCGTTCGGGTTAAAGTTATGGAAAATTAAATCCGTAACTCCATTTGTATAAGTTTCGTAAAAAATACCATTTGATGTCTGTTCGTTTCCTACAATCATACTGTAGTCTGAAATTGTAAAATCTGGTTTTATAAACCAGAGTGTTGACTGAGCACGACTTGTAAGATTTGCAACAACCATTAATCTTTTTGATTCATAAGAAATAATATATGCCAAAGCCCCATACCATGGATATGTTGTATCTGAATCATCTGTATAAATCATATCAGCGTTGAGAGGGGTTACAGAGCCATAGGCAAACAAATCTTTATAATCATCCAAAGATCGAAGATTAAGGAGAGTTTTATTTGTATTTAAAATTGAAGAAGCCTTAGATTTTTGACTGGTAACAAGGCTCCATTTAAAAGGCTGTCTAAGTCTAAAATCTCCACTATTGTCTCCAGATTTCTGAGCAACTTCATTTCCATAATATATAAATGGTACTGTTGGACGAAGTAAAGAAAGTGCTGTTGTTAAAATTGCTTTTTTTGAAGTTCCTTCATCAAACCAGTCACCAAGACGGGCATGATATTCATCGTGATTACCAAGAAAAGTTCCATAAGCATAATCTTGCGAAGAAGGATAAAACAATCTTGAAGTAATATTATAATCCCACCCGTCTCTCACATCATCAATACAGTTCCATCCCTGATCAAAATCAAGAACCATATTAAACTCAGGATTTGTATCTGTACCAAAGTACTTGTCTAAAGAAGAACGATCATTTTCAATCCATGCTTCGCATACCATAAACTTTGGAGACTCGTATTCATCTATAACCTTGCGTAATTCCTTAAACCACTCGTGAGTTTCGTCTGTATCTGTAAGAGTTGCGGAACCATTTGAAGAAGATTCAACCAGATAGCGAACTGCATCTATGCGTAAACCGTCAAAACCTTTGTTAAGCCAGTAACGGACAACATTCTTCATTTCTTCACGAACTTCATAATTTCTGTAGTTCAAATCAGGTTGAGTATCAGCAAAAGCGGCATAATAGTACTGATTACGGGTTGTATTTTTATGCCATGCATTTGCATTCCAGGTATTCTTCCAATTAAGAGAAGTTGAATTCCACATATACCAGTCAGTTTTATCGTCAGTTCTGGAAGCAGAATCTTTAAACCACTGATTCTGGTCAGAGGTATGATTTGGAATAAAATCAAAAATAATTTTCATTCCCCGATCATGGCAGGCTTTGATAAGATCATCCAGTTCTTTTTCTGCAGACTCTGGAGTGGCATCCCCAGTTCCAAAATATGAATTAACTTTATAAAAATCTACAACATCGTAGCCATGCATATTAATGCCGGCACTAGCTTCATTTGTACTACCCTTATAGCTGCAGTCCCAGAACGGACTAAGCCAGATTGCATCACAGCCCAAGTCGTTCTGAATATAATCAAGACTAGCCTGAATTCCTTTAAAATCTCCGCAGTTTTTTGAGCAGTCTCCTAAATCGCTATCTTTAAAACTCTTTATCCAGATATGATAGAAAGCAGAATTTTTCCACCAGCTTTGATCCAGACCTGCACTTTGATTAGAAAGTGCAGGTAGTTCTGTAGGACTTGTGTACTCCTGGTCACCAGACCATTGCGCAAGATTAGAAGGAAAATCCGAAGTATCGGTATCAGGCTTACAGCTAAATAGTGCAAGTGATAAACATACAAATCCAGAAATCAATAAACTCTTTTTCATTTTTTATTCCTTAATAACAATTTTGAAAAATATAATATTCTGTTTATATGTTTATCACAAAAGCAGTCTTTTGTATATTAAATCGCAGCAAATCCTCTTTCTAAATCTGCAATTATGTCGTCAATATGTTCTGTTCCAATAGAGAGACGGATTGTACTTTGACTGATTCCCTGATCCTTAAGTTCTGCATCACTTAGCTGGCTGTGTGTAGTTGTGGCAGGATGAATAACAAGGGACTTAACATCAGCAACATTAGCCAAAAGACTAAAGATTTTAAGATTATCTATAAACTTCCAGGCTTCCTCTTTGCCACCTTTAATCTCAAAGGTAAAAATACTTGCTCCACCATTAGGGAAATACTTCTGGTATAAAGCGTGATCCGGATGCTCTGGTAGTGACGGATGATTTACCTTCTGTACTTTTGGATGATTTTTAAGGAATTCAACAACCTTTCGAGTGTTTTCGACATGTCGTTCAATTCTCAGGCTAAGAGTTTCTGTTCCCTGTAATAAAAGGAATGCATTAAACGGACTTATTGCGGCTCCCTGGTCTCTTAAAAGTATTGCTCTAATATACGTTACAAAAGCAGCAGGTCCTACAGCATCAACAAAACTAATTCCATGATAGCTTGGATTTGGCTCTGCAATCGGCTTATACTTTCCGCTCTTTTTCCAATCGAACTTGCCGCCATCAACAATTATTCCGCCGAGACTTGTTCCGTGTCCGCCAATAAACTTTGTTGCTGAATGCACGACAATATCTGCTCCGTGTTCTAATGGACGGAACAAATATGGAGTACCAAAAGTATTGTCAACAACAACAGGTAAACCGTGCTTATGAGCAATACTAACGATAGAATCAAGATCTGGAATATCGCTATTAGGGTTCCCCAAAGTCTCAAGGTAAATAGCCTTTGTATTTTCCTGAATTGCTTCCTCTACTTCTTTTAAGTTATGAGCATCAACAAAGGTTGTTGTTACTCCAAACTGACTTAAAGTATGTGCTAAAAGATTATAACTTCCACCATATATAGTCTTTTGCGCTACAATGTGGTCTCCAGCCTGGGCCAAAGCTTGAATTGCATATGTTATAGCTGCCGCACCACTTGCAACAGCAAGAGCTGCTACACCACCTTCAAGGGCTGCAATTCTCTTTTCTAATACATCCTGTGTAGAATTAGTCAAACGACCATAGATATTTCCTGCATCCCGCAATCCAAAACGGTCTGCAGCGTGTTCTGAATTATGAAAAACATAAGAAGTTGTCTGATAAATAGGTACTGCTCTACTGTCTGTTGCTGGGTCTGCCTGTTCCTGTCCTACGTGTAACTGTAATGTTTCAAAGTGAAGTTTTGTATCTGCCATATTAATACCTCTTAAAAAAAATTATTTGTAAAATCTCTCCATAATACGGCAAGGACACATGACTCCATTTCTAAAATTTTCTCGTACCAGTTTTTCAAAATATATAATAAAACTCATCTTTTCCTACCTTTCTACTAGGTTTATATAGAATATACACTTATATAACTACTAAGTCAATAGGTAAATAAAAAAAAAGAAAATCCCATAAAAAAAACAAAGCAGCCAAACTGACTGCTTTGCCCTTGAGGTTTGATAAAAAGTTTCGATTATTTGCACAAAAAAAGAGGTCGTAGACAATACACCTGTAAACAATACAAGTATAATATCTACGACCTCTTTGCCGTACATTTATTTTATACTAGAATTCTCAAGGAATGTCTAGTATAAAAATATAATACTTTAAGCTAAAACTTATGCCTTGTTAGCAGAACCAAATGCTTTGCAAAGGTCAATAACCTTAGCAGTAATAGCATCAAAACCTGGCTTTAAGAGTTTGCGAGGATCGTAACCTTTTCCTTCGCGGTCTTTGCCTTCTTCGATGTATTTACGAGTAGCAGCAGCAAATTCAAGCTGAAGTTCTGTGTTGATGTTAACCTTTGAAACACCATTTTCTACAGCTTTCTTTACCTGATCAAAAGGAATACCAGAACCACCATGAAGTACAAGAGGCTTACCTTCTACAGCAGTGTTGATTTTTTCAAGCTGAGCAAAGTTCAATCCTTTCCAGTTAGCAGGATATTTACCATGGATATTTCCAATACCACATGCAAGGAAGTCTACACCAAGACCAGCAACATTCTTACATTCTTCAGGATCTGCAAGTTCACCTTCAGAAGCAACACCGTCTTCTTCACCACCGATGCCACCTACTTCACATTCTACAGACATTCCCTTAGCGTGAGCAAGACCGATGATTTCCTTTGACTTAGCAACGTTTTCATCGAATGGGAAGTGTGAACCGTCGAACATTACTGATGTATAACCAGCTTCGATAACTTTCTTAGCACCTTCGTATGTACCGTGATCAAGGTGAAGAGCAACAGGAACTGTGATACCCATTGATACGTAAAGATCGTTAATCAAATCAACTACAGTCTTGTAACCACCCATGTACTTTGCAGCACCTTCAGATGTCTGGATGATAGCAGGAGATTTTGCTTCCTGGATACCAGCAAGAATTGCCTTTGTCCATTCCAAGTTGTTTGTGTTGAATGCAGGAATTGCATAGTGGCCTTCATGAGCCTTTTTAACCATTTCTACTGCAGAAACTAATGCCATTTTTATACCTCTAAAATAAGATTTGATAAAACTATACCACAATTAGGAAACATTGAAAATATTTCAACAGCGAATTTAAGTTAGGAGAATATAACTTAGGGGAAATTTAATTGAAAGAAAGACTTTTAGAAAAGCCTTCTCCCTCCTTATCCTTTTATGCCCGTCAAAATCCTTTAGTATGCGTCGTTGTGTACACCGCTAATTGCGCGACCGGAAGGTTCATCCATTTTGCTCCAGGCAGCATCCCACTCCAGGGCTTTGGCTGTGCTACAGGCAACACCGGCTTCGTGAGGGACAACTTTTGCGGCACTGTCGCTTGGAAAAAGACGGCTGTAGATTTCGCGGTAAAAGTATTCTTCCTTTGTTTTGGGAGGATTGATTGGGAATCTGTCTTCGCGGCGGGCAAATTCTGCGTCGCTTATTTTTTCTTCTGTCACCTTTTTTAAAGTATCAATCCAGGAATACCCTACCCCATCGCTAAACTGTTCCTTTTGTCTCCATACAATACTTTCCGGAAGCATATCTTCAAATGCCTTTCTTAGAATCCACTTTTCAATTCTTTGATGACTGTTACGGTCAAAGCCATTTTTTTCAGAAGCTAGTACAGAATCACCAACTTTAATGTTCATTTTGTCTGAAGGGTTTAAGTTCATGGCGATGTCTATAAATTCTTTATCAAGGAAAGGAACTCTACCTTCTACTCCCCAGGCCATCAATGATTTATTTGCACGCAGACAATCATAAAGATGAAGTTTGCTCATTTTTCTTACAAGTTCTTCGTGAAATTCTTTTGCATCTGGAGCTTTATGAAAGTACAGGTAACCGCCAAAGAGTTCATCACTTCCTTCTCCACTTAAAACCATCTTTATTCCCATGGATTTAATGACTCGTGCAAGAAGATACATTGGGGTACTGGCTCTAACTGTTGTAATATCATAAGTTTCAATGTGATAAATTACATCAGGAAGAGCATCCAGTGCCTCCTGAATTGTAAAGTGTACCTCATGGTGAACTGTTCCAATATAATCCGCAGCTTTTTGAGCAGCCAAAAGGTCAGGAGAACCTTCAAGACCCACCGCAAAACTGTGTAGTCTTGGCCACCAGGCATTTTCTTTACTATCAGATTCAACTCTCTTGCCGGAGAATTTCTGTGTTATTGCAGCAATGATTGAACTATCCAAGCCTCCGCTTAAAAGAACTCCGTATGGAACATCGCTCATAAGCTGGGAACGAACAGCATTCTCAAGAGCAGTTTTTACTTTCTGAATTACCTCAGGATTTATAATTACACCTTTTTCGTCTGTGGCACGAGGATTATCTTTTACGTTCTGGTATGATTCCCAGGAACGGCTATACCATCGGACAGGCTTTGGATCTTTATCGCCAGAATATAAATAGCACCCGTTAGGAAATTCCTGGATTGTTACACACTCCCCTTCCAGAGCTTTTAATTCGCTGGCAACATAATAACGACCGCTTTTATCCCAACCCTGATATAAAGGAATTACACCTATCTGATCACGGGCAATTAAATAGGTATCATTTTTGCTGTCATACAAGGCAAATGCAAAGATTCCTGAGAGTTTCTCTATAAAATTAACTCCATATTCTTTATAAAGAGGGATTATTACTTCGCAATCGCTGCCAGTTTTAAACTGATACTTACCTTTAAATTCCTGTCGGAGTTCCTTGTGATTATAAATTTCTCCATTTGCAGCAAGAATTATAGTATTATCGTCACTTACAAGAGGCTGTTTTCCAGACAACGGATCTACAATACTAAGTCTCTCGTGACTTAGTATTGCATTTTTGCCCGTGTAAACTCCGCTCCAGTCCGGACCCCTGTGCCGGATTTTTTTACTCATATTTAGAATCTGAGTTCTAAGTTCTTCTTTTAAGCCTTGAGCAATTGGCTCACTACCACAAGATAAATCAAACGCTCCAACAAATCCACACATAATTCCCCCTGGACACAAAAAAAGAGGTCGTAGACAATATCCTTGCAAAACAAGAATAATATCTACGACCTCTTTGCCGTATGTTTATTTTATACAGTTCTATACTAAAAAAGTCAATCCAGATTTTTTAAGGATTCAATGGTATTTATACCTTAAACTTATCAAGAATTGAATTCATTGTTTCAATTGCAGAATTTGTTTGAAGTGCCAGCTGACTTACACTCTGGGCCGCCTCATTAATATCTTTGGCTCCAGCAGTCATTTCGTCCATACTGCCCAAAATTAAATCAGACATCTGACTAACATCAGACATATCCTTAAGAACTTCTTGTACATCGGTATTAAGAGCAACGCTCTTGGTTCCGACATCTGCGGATTGATTTTTAATCGTACTAAGGCTCTGGAAAATCTGATTAGAAGCCTCTTCCTGTTCCGCCATAGCATCCGTTATCTGATGTATGATTCTGTCAGTATTTTCAAGCTGCTCAACGATATGACTAAAGGCTTCCTGACTATCCTTTGTGAGAGTTACAACTTCAACAATTGAATCAGAAATACTCTTTAATTCCGTATCGATATTCTGCGACTGAACTCCAGAAGTTTCTGCAAGTTTACGGATTTCGTCTGCTACAACACTAAAGCCTTTTCCGCTTTCACCGGCATGGGCAGCTTCGATTGCTGCATTCATAGCAAGAAGATTGGTTTGTTCTGCAATGGCACTGATTACTTCATTTGCCTGAAGCAGTGCCTTAGACTGTTCTTCCATTGTGGATACTTTATCATTAACATTTTCCATCTTGCTGTCGCCAACCTGAACGTTCTGACTTAAAATTGTAAAACTCTGGCTCATCTTTTTAACAGAAGTAATAACAGCCTCAATATTTTTAAGCATTTCTTCAATAGCAGCAGAAGAATCTGCAATACCATCGTTTTGAATCTGAATCATTCCACCAAGCTGAGTTACATTTTCCGTAGATTTATCGAGAACAACAGAAGTATTTTCTACAGCTTTTGCCTGTCCCTGACTTTGTTTACGAACCGATTCGATATTAGAAAGAATTTCCGCAGTTGCCGATGCAGAACTCTGGCTGTTAATACCAAGTTTTTCACCGATTTGTACCAGATCCTTCTGAGTGCTGTGTAAATTAACAATCATTTCCTGTAACAACGCAATGAACTTGTTTACTCCGCGACTCAAATGAGTAAATTCATTATCTCCTATTTCCTGTAAGCGGAACGTTAAATCGGCCTCTCCACTGGAAAGATTATCTACTGCATTGCAAACAGAATGCAACGGAACAACAACATTTTTTACAATCATAAATACGAATAATCCGAGAAGAATTATTGTAAGTAAAACAGAAATCAAAACCAAAGGCTCAAAAATCGCCTTAGTAATTGCGTTGACATTGTCCATAGGTTTACCCATATACAATGTTGTTACAAAGCGACCTCTAGGATCAATTAATGGAAAATAATACGAAAGATATTTTTTTCCGTTGATATCAGAAACTGCAATTGTTTTTTCGCCATTTTTTGCTTTTTCAATTGGTTTAGTATCTGCAATCAATTTACTCTTCATCGAAGCAATACTTGTCTGACCAAATCGTTCCCCGTTAAATACGGTAAAATCGCAACTAGTGTAATTTGCAATGTAGTCAATAAATGAGTCTGTTGTTATAAGCTGATTTGCAACAACTGCCCCTACCTGTCTATTTCGGTAAATCAAAGGTTTTGCAACAATAGCAAAAAGGTTATTTCCCTCTTTATAAATCTCGCTGATTTGCTGACCGTTTAGAGCGCGGGTTACAAGATCCTTGTTATGGATAATACCGTAACTAAGAGGGGTCTGCTGCTGTCCTTTAGTATCAAAAATACAGAAAGAAAAGGCATCAAAATAAACGCAGGCATCACGAGCTATTCCGCCAACATATTCGATACTATTACCGTGCTGTGCATAATTATCTTCGTATGTATTCTTTGCCCAGTTTACGGTTCTTTCTATTTTTTCAAGGGTATCAGTAAACTCTGTAGAAACTACCTTACTTTGAGGTTCAAGTTCATTCTTAAAAAAGTTTTTAAAACCGCGATTTAAAGAAATATAGATTGTGGTAAAGAGAGTTCCACTATAAACAACAATACCAACAACTAACAGAATTAAAATTTTTCTTACAACTGATCTTTTGTTTTCCATGTGTATCGCTCCTAGTTAGTAACTTCTTCTGACCATTTTTTATCTATCGCTCTAATTACTTCTGAAGCAGTAACGTTTTTCATCATATAATTCCAGGAAGAATCCTTACAAGGTCCATCAAAAACTGCAGAAGGATACTGACTGAATGCCCATGGCATAGAACCTTTTTCTTCAACAGACTTCATCAAATCCACATAAGGACCACCAAAAGATGTTACATCAACACCTTTTACCGGAGGAATGAGTTTATACTGTGACATCCAGAGTCTTTGTCCTTTTTCTGTTAAAAGCCATTCAAAAAACTTAACACAAGCTTCCTGTTTTGCCTTAGAAGATTGCGAGGAAACACAGAACACACTATCTACGTCTGAATAAAATGTATTTAACTTTGAATCATTATAAACCGGGAACGGAATAAAACCTGCATTCAAATTTGGATTTATCTTTAGGCAATCCATGTAGGCCCATAAGCCCTGAATCATCATAGCGGCCTTACCGTTTGCAAAAATCTTTTGCTGCTCTGCGCCATTTATTTTTTCAGGATTTGGAGAAATATTTTTGCCATAAAAATCCAAAATACCAAAAAGTTTTGCAGTATTCACCTGGCCGTAAGAGCCTTTACCTGCATTCATTCTTAGAATAAAGTCGTCTGACGAAATTCCTTTTTCTTTTAGGAGAGCTGTATGAATCATTGTAATAATATGCCCCATGGACCAGTTTTCACCAAGCAAAGGAGAAAAAGGAACAACACCCCGAGCTTTTAACTGGTTGCAAACAGTTTGCATTTCTGCATATGTAGAAGGAGGTGTAAGGCCATATTTTGCAAAAATATCTTTATTATAAATAATTCCGATTCCTGCATAGTCCATTGGAATACCATAATTCTTTCCGTTCCAGTGAACTGCACTCAAAGATGATGGCAAAACCTTGTTCATAAATGGACGGTTTGTTAAATCCATTAAAAGTCCCCGGCTTGCATATTCAAAGACACGGGCATAGGACTGCATCTGCAGAATATCGTATAAAAGCCCTTCGTCTGCCAGAGCCATGTTTTGTTCATCACCTTCGTTGTGACAGAGTTGGATAAAAATATTTGGATTTTCTTTTTCAAATTCAGAGATAATATTTTTTAATCCGTCAAGATTTTCCTGTTTGTAATAATTAAGGGTTAATTCAATTTTTGAATCTGTCTTCTGAGATTCATTTTTTGAACAACCAGCAAAAGCCATAATAGAAATAAAACCAGCTACAAGTAAAACAGTTTTCTTCATTAATTTGCTCCTAATATATTCAACTTTGATTATAAATCACCATTGTATTTATTGCAAAGAATATCAATCCATCGTCAGGGCAACCGCATTATAAACTGTTCTGCCTACAAAAATGGCTCCCAGTCGCAGAACGGCTTATCAAAACCGCAAACTAGTTTGCTACACGCGTTTTGTGCTTGTAATTATATACATTCGCCGCTCACGCGACAGCACAAA
>CADBSK010000070.1 GCA_902797305.1 uncultured Spirochaetaceae bacterium
CAAGGTTTGTTATCAACTGATTCAAGTTCTACTTCTGCTTCGTTGTTGTCGAGGTCAAGAGCAACGTTCTTTACTTCGTTTGGAGCTGGAAGATAGCTTACAACTGCATCGAGCAAAGGCTGAATACCTTTGTTTACGTGAGCTGAACCACAGAATACACCAACGAACTGTTCTGCAAGAGTACCCTTACGGATAGCTGCCTTGATTTTATCAACATCGATGTCCATGTATCCCTTTTCCATGATGTCTTCCATCAATGTGTCATCGAACATAGAAGCTGCATCCAAAAGTTCTTCACGATACTTTTCTGCATCTGCTTTCATGTTTTCTGGGATGTCTGTAATGCGCATATCTTCGCCGTTTGGTCCGTCGAAGTAAATAGCTTTCATCTGTACAAGGTCAACTACACCTTCGAGTTTGTCTTCCAAACCGATTGGGAGTTCCATCATGTGTGAGTTAAGACCAAGTTTTTCGCGAACCTGATTACAAACGCGAATTGGATTAGCACCCTGACGGTCACACTTGTTAACAAATGCAACTCGAGGTACATGGTATCTCTTAAGCTGACGGTCTACAGTAATTGACTGTGACTGAACACCAGCAACGGCACAAAGAATCATGATAGCACCGTCAAGAACGCGAAGTGAGCGTTCAACTTCTACTGTAAAGTCTACGTGACCTGGTGTGTCGATAAGGTTGATTGTGTAGTCTTTCCACTGAACCTGTGTTGCAGCTGACTGAATTGTGATTCCGCGTTCACGTTCCAATTCCATGTTGTCCATAACAGCACCAACACCGTCTTTACCACGAACTTCGTGAATAGCATGAATCTTGTTACAATAGAACAAGATGCGTTCTGAAGTTGTTGTTTTTCCTGAGTCAATGTGAGCACTGATACCGATATTTCTTACTTTTGAAATATCCCAAGCCATATTTTACCTCTTTAAAAAATAAATTACAAAATTAGTTTTGACATCATACCTAATTATAAGGAGTTATTCAAGTTATCTTAATGGTTTGTGTACTTATAACACAGGAACCGAAAGTCCCAGGGACATGGTTGTGGGGCATTTATAAATCGTAAACCTTATTGTTGAGGAGATGGATGCTTTTATTGAAGAAAGAACTGTTTCTTTTGTGGAAAATCCAATGGAAGAGTTAATAGACGTTTTCATTTTTCTATTAAAAAATAAACTATAAGAAAACTTTGTTGTACTGGTGATATTATCTGCTGAAAAAGAAAAGGCAAAAGCTTTTTGTGCCTGGAAGTTTTTATAAAATCGGTTTTGTTTTATATTTATTTTGTAACTTCCGTAGGAAAGAGGTTTGAGGTCCTGGGCGGTGAGAGTGAGTTCCACTTTAAAATCTGTAGTTTGAAGTAAAAAACTAGCGATACATTTGTAAATTAAGTCTGACTCTAAATCTTTGTCCAGATTTTCCTGTATAAAACATGAAATGCCTGTCTTAATTTTACATGGATATTTTTGAGGATAAAAACAGAAAGAGGGATTTATCTTTAGTTGAAAAATGTTTTTTAGGGGTGAATCATTTATACAAAAACATTCTAGTGATGGATTATAAAAAAATGAAAGGATTACAGAGCAATTCTGTATTGAAAAAAGATTTTCTGACAAAAAAGTAAATTGAACATAATCATAAGGATTTTGATATGCGGTCAGGATGTTTTTGGATTTGAAAGAAGAACAGTCAATCATCAATTGTAAGTTTTGTGCCCAGGTGGGCCTCTCAGTAAAATATTTTGTTGCACTGAACCACTGGCTGTTTTGATTTTTGACCGTAAAAAATCCTCCTGTCGTATTAAGCAACATGTTAACATTCTTTTTAATCTTAAATTTTGAATAAGCGCTAAAAGAAAAAGACTCTTTTTGCATCAATAAACTGAAATTAAACTCTCTGTTCTTAAAAGAAGGATAAAAATTTAGAAATAGAGAAGGAGAAAAATCTTTTTGAGGGGTTGAACTTTTGTAATTTAGGTTTGTTATGCTGCTTAGACTGGAACTGAACGCCGTTGAAGGAGCGGAAAGTGTCGGGGATTTTAATTTTGCAATAGAGCCTGAGCCAGAAAGTCCTCCGCCAGCTATCGTTATTGGAAGATTACAAAAGTTTTTTAAAGGAATAGATAATACGAAATTTGGAAATAATAATTCTGGGGTATCAGTAAAAGTTGTTGAGGGGATTTTGTATTCTGCAAGAAAATTAAAAGCATTAAGATCTGTCTTTATGGAAGATGTAAGACTTGTACTTGAGTTTTTTATGTCTTGAGTATCAAGATTTAAATTTGATGAAACTTTTGTTTCTATTGATTTTAAGATAAACGGATTACAAAAAGCAGAAGAATATAAAAAGAATTGTATAAAGATTTTAAAAAATAAAAAGCACTTTCTCATACGATATAAATCGCTCAAGATAGTGCTTTTTCAGCAAATAGTTTAATAATTTTTATAAACTAATTAGTTTCAACAGGGGTACTTGTGATGTAGCCTGCATTGTTCTTAAAGTTGTCGATCTTAGCAATCTTTGTCTGCCAGTATTCAGCTTCGCTCTTAGTAGTGTAAGGGCCTACGCGAACACGGTAGAAAAGCTGGTCTTTTTTATCTTTATAAGTAAATACATCAGCTGTAATCTGGTTTTGATCCAATACTTCGCGAGCTGCATCAGCACTCTTACGGCTTGTAAGGGCTGTAACCTGGATCCAGTAAACAGTCTTTTCTGGCTTAGGAGAAGCTACCGGAGTTGTTGTTTTTACAACTTTTGAAACCGACTTGTTTTCTTTCTTTGTAACATTAGATGCTACCTGTGTTGTATTCTTTGATGCATTTGTCTTTTTAACAGAAACTTCTTCTTTATTTGTTGTTTTAACAGGTTCTTGTACTGTTGACTGTCCATTCTGTTTTTTAGATTCTGTTTGTGCAGATGCTATCTGATTTGCAAGAGAGTTAAGGTCGATTGTTGTAGTGTTGTTGATGATTGTCTGACCTGGATTTGTATTCTGAGAAGCAGCGAGAGATTCATCGTTGAGTTTTGTATTTTCGCTGTAGATTGTTGCGTTGTCTGCGTAAATTGTCATTTCCGAAACAGAAGAAGGTGTTTGGGCTACACCTGACATATCGATATAATCATTTTCTGTCTGATTTGTTTCAGAAGGAATCTGAGCTGGGGTATCTGTGGTTGCAAGAGGAATCCAACCGTTAGAAGTTGTATTTTTTTCTGTTCGATTTACACTAGCAATGGTTTGAGATTTATGTGTAAACGGAGCTGTTACCATAAGTGCTCCGCCGAGGACTACTACCAAAAAAAGTCCTACTGCTGCAATAATCCATAAAGTTCTTTTCTGTTCCATATCCTGTTCCTTGCCGGATATTCCCGACCCCTTACTTGACTATCGGAAAATGAAAAAAAGAGTTTAGGAATTTATTTTAAAAACTTAATCAGTTGTAAGACTTTTTTTTCTGTTTTATTGCCAGTGTTTGTTAGTTTGTATACTGGAATATTAAATTCTTCGTATTTAAGAAACAATTTTTTTTGACTTTTAAATCTGGAAAGTATCTGTTTAAAAGGCATATTGTCTCTTTTTCGTGCTCTAAAAAAACGGATTATTCTGGGTGCTGTTACATAAACAATACATTTACATAAAGAGAGCAGTTCCGGGGTTTTATATAGCACTGTTGCATTGATAATTATATTCTTTTGAGCATTGGATGCAATAAATGCTTTAGTTTCTTCTATAATAATGGGGTATACAATCTGTTCTTGCATTTGTAGAAGAGAAGGGTCTGGAAAAATTAATCTTCCCAATTCGCGACGGTTTAGGGAGCCATCATCGTTAGTAAGTTTAATTCCTTTGTTTTGTGCATAGGGCAAAAAAGTAGCTAAAATCTGAGGCTCTGCTTTTTGTATTGCGGCATGAACTAATTTGTCTGCATCAAGACTAATCCAGCCTTGATTACAAAAGAGAGAACATACAAAATTTTTACCGGAAGCCATGGGGCCTGTTACACAAATTATCAATGGAATAATCCCCAGTTTTTGCCATATTCAACACTAACGCGCAGAGGCACTTTAAGCTGTACTGCGTTTTCCATAGTTTGTTTTACAAAGGTTATAGTTTGAGTGATTGTTTCCTGGTCGTCAGGGCATTCCAGAATTAATTCATCGTGAACCTGCAGTAAAAGTCTTGCACCATTGTTAAGCTCTTTGAGTCCGTTACTGATTTGAATCATCGCTTTTTTTACGATGTCTGCGGCACTGCCTTGTACAGGAGTATTGATTGCGATTCGTTCCGCTGCACTCTTTTCGACTTTATTGCGGGTATTTATGTTTAAAATCGGACGTCGTCGGCCAAAAATTGTTTGAACATAACCGTTATCTTCTGCAAATGCGATAGTCTCTGTTTTGAATCGGGTAATATCTGAATAAAGGCTGTCGTAGTTTTGAATGAATTGAGAAGCCTGGGTACGGCTGATTCCTAAATCATTTGCAAGGCGGAATGCGCTCATACCGTAAATTACGCCAAAGTTAATTGTTTTTGCCGTTCGACGCATTTCTGGAGTTACCTGATCGGGAGTTGTTCCATATATTAAGGCAGCAGTTGATTTGTGTACATCGGTTCCTTTGATAAAGGCATCGCACATGTTTTTATCCCCGGAAAGATGTGCCAATACAACCAGCTCAATCTGGGCGTAGTCGGCAGAAATAAGCACTTTGCCCTGAGGGGCGGTGAAGGCACTGCGAATGCGGCGACCGGCTTCGCTTCTTACAGGAATGTTTTGCAGATTTGGTTCTCGGCAGGAAAGACGGCCGGTAGCTGTTCCTGTCTGTATAAAATCAGTGTGAATGCGACCGTTTTTATCTGTCATTGCCGGTAAGGTTTCTACATAAGTTGACTGAAGTTTTGCAAGTTCGCGGTATTCCAGTATTTTTTTTGGTACCGGGTCGTACAGCGCAAGTTCTTCAAGAACAGAAGTATCTGTAGAATATCCGGTTTTTGTCTTTTTTCCTGGTTTTAATTTGCGTTCATCAAATAAAACTGTCTGAAGCTGTTTTGGAGAAGCAATGTTAAAAGTATGTCCTACCAGATTGTAAATTTCCTGTTCAGCATTTTTAATACCCTGAGTTAGCTCAACATTGTATTGGTTCATTGCCTGGGTGTCTAAATGAATTCCCCTTAGTTCCATGTTTGCAAGGATTGGGAGAACCTGAGCTTCCATTAGATATAACTCCTGCATTTGGGAATTAGAAGAAATCTTAGGTTCAAAGTAAGTGTATAACTGATAGGTAAAATCTGCATCTTCTGCAGCGTAAGAAACCGCCTGTTCTAATGGCACATCCTTAAAAGTCTGCCCTTTACTTACAATTGAGTCAAACTCGATGCCCTTTAGTCCTATTAAAGTTTCTGTAAGAAATTCCAGACCGTAGCCATTTTTGCCTGTGCGTTCGGGATTTAAAAGCCAGGCTGCAATCATTGTGTCAAAAAGACTGCAATCATAAGAGATTTGGTTTGCGCCATCTTTGTCTTTATAAAAAAGTCCGTTAGAAGCGAGAACTTTTAAGTCGAATTTGCCGTTATGCATTACTACGGTAAGGCTTTTTGTTTTAAATAATTTGATAAGAGAATCCAATGCTGTTTTAAGTTCCAGACCTTCGCTTTCAAAAAGGCTTTGTCCTTGAGAAATTGGAACATAAATAGCGGAGCCTTTCTGGTAGCATAGGCTAAATCCAATAATATTTGCTGTAATTGTATCCAGACTGTCAGTTTCAAGGTCAAAGGCTACGGTTTTGCTGTTGATTGCCTGCTCTATAAAGGTGTCTAAATCTGCTTTTGTTGTGATTGCAGTGTAATTTCCGTTGTTTTGAACTGGTTCGGGTATAGTCTCTTGTGACGCCCACAAGGTATTTGATAGCGGGGCGTTGCGGGGTGGCGTTTGAACCCCGCTTGAAGGGGTAGGCGAAGACTCGGTAGAGGCTGAGCCTAGGGGAGTGCTCTCCCCTTCTTGAGATACTTGTATATTAAGGTTTTGCATCTGTCCGTTTTCTACGGCCAGTTCTGCGTACTGTTTTGCAACGGCTAAGGCTTCGTATGAATGAAGGAGTTTTGAGGCGCTGGCAAAATCGTAAGAAAGAGGTTCTGAATAAAGGATTTTTTCAATTTCTGGGCAAGGCACTTGTGAGCAAAGGCGAACGAGTTTCTGACTAAAGTAGGCGTTGTCTTTACCATCGAGGAGTTTTTGTTTTAGAGAGCCTTTGATAGATTCTATGTGGGAATATATTCCGTCTAAGTCATTGTATTCGTTTAGGAGTTTAGAAGCGGTTTTGATTCCAACTCCCTGTACTCCCGGAATGTTGTCGGCGGTGTCACCGTATAAGGCTAAAAGGTCTAAGAGTTGTTCTGGTTTAACACCCCATTCTGCATAAACACCCTCAGGTCCTGTGATTTTCCATGCTTGTGCTGTATCAGGTTTTAAAATTTGAGTGGAAGAGTTTACCAGCTGCATAAGGTCTTTATCTCCGCTTAAGATGCGGCATGTACGGCCTTGTTCCTTACAGAGGTTTGCTACGGTTGCGATGATGTCGTCCGCTTCGTAGCCGTCGCACTGAAGAATGGGAATACCCATGGCTTTTAAGATATCGCAAATCATAGGGATTTGTGCATGGAGATCTTCAGGGGTTTTGTTGCGGGTAGCTTTGTATTCCGGGTAAAAATCATGTCTGAAGGTTTTTGTTTTGCTGTCCATAGCTGCAACGAGGTAGCCTGGAGTGTAATGCTTTAGTATGTAGTGTATGTTTCTAAAAAATCCAAAAAGTGCGCTTATGTTCTGTCCTTTACTGTTTGTTAGTGGACGATTTATAAAGGCAAAATAACATCTAAAAATTAAACCGTATGAATCAAGGATATAAACTGTTTTATTATCAAATTCTTGCATAAAAGTATTCTATCGTAAAATAGAATATTTTTCATTATTAACCTTTAAAATGCCCAGGGCAAACGCATTATATTTGACTTTGTATCAAAAATGGCGCGAAGGAGCAAACTGGCTTACAAAAAAAATGCTTTTATTTTGATATCAATTCCCTTGTAAAATATCAGTTATTTGCTACAATCTAAATAATTATAGGAGCAAAAAAATGGAATTAAAGGGAACTCAGACTGAAAAAAATCTTCAGACTGCATTTGCAGGTGAATCTATGGCTCGCAACAAGTATACATACTATGCAAGCAAAGCAAAAAAAGATGGATATGAGCAGATTGCAGCTATTTTTGAAGAAACTGCAAATAATGAAAAAGAGCATGCTAAGATGTGGTATAAACTTTTGAACGGTGGAATCGGAACAACCGAAGAAAACCTCAAAGCTGCTGCAGATGGCGAAAACTTTGAATGGACAGATATGTACGACGGTTTTGCAAAAACTGCCCGAGAAGAAGGTTTTGAAGCAATTGCCAAAATGTTCGAAGGTGTTGCTGCAATCGAAAAGCACCATGAAGAACGCTATCGCAAACTTTTAAAGAATATCGAAGACAAAGTAGTATTCTCAAAAGATGGAGATGCAATCTGGCAGTGCCGCAACTGTGGTCACATCGTTGTAGGTAAAGAAGCACCAAAAGTATGTCCTGTTTGTGCACATCCACAGAGCTACTTTGAAATCAGCGCAGAAAATTACTAATCTTTTTGCACAGAGGGGCGCCTGCCCCTCGACCGCACTTCGTTGCGGTCTACCCCCTCTAACGGGGCTCAGTCGCCGCCCCGTAACGCCCGGCTATCTTCCATAAAACTAAATATTCTGTTAATTTTCTAACCATGAACGAAACAGAAACAACAATTAATCAGAATGACCTTGATATTGGTGAAAAAACAGCCCTTGTTGCAATTTTAGGGCGACCGTCAGCAGGCAAATCTACTTTTTTGAATACTGCCTGTCAGGAACCTGTTAGCATTGTTTCTCCAATTCCCCAGACAACTCGTAACGCAATCCGTGGAATCGTAAATACATCTTTAGGTCAGCTCGTTTTTGTTGATACTCCCGGATATCATGAATCGGACAAAAAATTAAACTTAAGACTAAAAACTGTAACAGAAGAACAATTAAAAGATAGTGACTGTATTCTATATATAATAGATACAACCCGGGAACCAGGAAGCGAAGAAGATATGAATATTGAACTTGCTTCAAAATATGCAGACCGGCTTGTGATTGCCTTAAATAAAACAGACTTAAAAGAGAGTTCTGCAGAACGCTGCTTAAAATTTGTTCTTGCCAGAATGCCGGATTTTCCAAAAGAAAGAATCCTTGAAATGTCTGCAAAAAACGATTCTGGAATTAACGAAGTTCTCCGTGCACTTTACGAAATCGCTCCTGTAGCGCCGCCTCTTTATAACGAGGATATGTATACTGACCAGAATATTGCTTTCCGCATTTCAGAAATAATCAGAGGAGAGGCAATTACCAGATTAACTCAGGAATTACCTCATTGTTTATACGTTGATATTGCAGATTTAGAAAGCCGTGGAACAAATGGTAAAATATGGGTTAGAGCATTTATCTGTGTAGAACGTGAAAGCCAGAAAGGAATGGTAATCGGAAAAGGTGCTGCTATGATAAAACAAATCCGCATGGCATCTTTAAGAAAGATTTCAGAAGTTTTTCCATTTAAGGTTGAACTGGATTTACAGGTAAAGGTTGATAAAAACTGGCGTCAGCACGATTTTACGCTTACTAAACTAATACCTTAAAGACTATTAAAGTGATACAGGGCAAACGCATTATATTTGACTTTGTATCAAAAATGGCGCGAAGGAGCAAACTGGCTTACAAAAACACTCGTTTTGTGCTG
>CADBSK010000071.1 GCA_902797305.1 uncultured Spirochaetaceae bacterium
GCACAAAACGAGTGTTTTTGTAAGCCAGTTTGCTCCTTCGCGCCATTTTTGATACAAAGTCAAATATAATGCGTTTGCCCTGTTAAACTGTAAGTTTGCAATAGTATTTTTGTTGTATTTCTGATAGACTTGAGACTGAGATTACTCTCTCAGTAGAACTTTTTTTAGGTGAATATATGTGTGGAATTGTTGGTTATGTAGGTAGCGAAAACGCTGTTCCTTATCTTGTAAATGGTCTTAAAAAACTTGAATACCGTGGCTATGATTCCAGTGGGGTCGTAGTAGGAAAAATCGAAAACGGTGAACCAAAATTCTATCTTTATAAAAAAGCAGGAAAGCTTTCTCAGCTCATAGGTGTTCTTCCAAAAGAGTTAAGTGGTTCCTGGGGAATTGGTCATACTCGCTGGGCAACTCACGGACTTGTAACAGATCAGAATGCCCATCCATTCTATTCTCAAAATCATCGAATCGCTGTTGTTCATAACGGAATTATTGAAAACTTCATGGGCCTTAGAGCTAATCTTCAGCATGAGGGTGTAACTTTTACAAGTGAAACCGATTCAGAAGTAATTCCAAACCTTGTTCAAAAATATTACAATGGCGATTTGCTTACTGCTGTACAGGATGCACTAAAAGAAGTAATCGGTGCTTATGCCCTTGCAATAACTTGCATTGATGAACCAAATAAAATTGTTGTTGCAAAACGAGGTGGTCCTCTTGTTATTGGTATTTCAGAAGGAACTTATTATATTGCCAGCGATGTTAATGCAATTGTAGGAAATACAAGTCGCGTTATTTATCTTGAAGATGGTGATATTGTAGAAGTTACTCCAAAGGGATTGAAGTTCCCGACAATTCAGGATAACGACTACGCTGAGCGCGTAAAAGAAATTACAATCAACGCAAATGAAACTGAAAAGTGCGGCTACGATACTTACATGGAAAAAGAGATTAATGAACAGCCGGAAAGTATTGAACGGGCATTTGCAGGTCGTTTGGATATGGAAAATGCAACTGCAAAACTAAGTGGGTTTGAGGATGATGTATTTAAGCGTACTAAGAAAATCACTGCAATGAGTGCAGGAACTTCTTACTATGCAAGTGTGTTTGGTGGTCTCTTATTTGAACAGTATGCCCGCATTCCTAGTTCCTCTGAGTTTTCAAGCGAGTTAAGATATAAGAATCCAATTGTAAACGAAGACGATGTATATTTTGCCATCAGTCAGAGCGGTGAAACAGCAGATACAATTGAAGCAATGAAAGAAATTCACGAGAAAGGTGGAAAAGTATTTGGTATTTGTAATGTTGTAAGTTCAACAATCGCAAGACAAACCGATGGCGGAGCTTTTATTCATGCAGGTCCAGAGATTGCGGTTGCTTCTACTAAGGCTTTTAGTAATACATTAATCGTATACTATCTGCTTGCCCTTAAGTTTGCGCGACAGAGAGGAATGAGCAAAGAAGAAGGAACAAAGTTCATCCAGAGAATTATGGAACAGCCAAGACTGGTAAAAACAGCTTTGGAAAACAAAGAAAAAATTCATGCCATTGCAAAAAAATATTGCAAGGCAAAAGAGTTCTTGTATCTCGGTCGTGGCTTGATGTATCCAATCGCTATGGAAGGTGCTTTAAAGTTAAAAGAAATAAGCTATATCCACGCAGAAGCCTTTGCCGCTGGTGAAATTAAACACGGACCAATTGCTCTTGTAGACGAGAATACTCCAAGTGTATTCCTTGTACCGGATGACTTTTTGAGAGAAAAGGTAATTTCTGGTATTAAAGAAATTAAGGCTCGTAAAGGCCCTGTTATTGCTATTGGTGTAGAAGGTGATAAGGAATTAGAGTCAATCGTAGATGATTTTATTCCTGTTCCAAAAATCGAAAATCCATCGTTCTATGCTTTACCAATGGTTGCAGTATGTCAGTTGTTTGCATTCTATTGTGCAAAAGAGCTTGGTCTTGATGTAGATCAGCCACGAAATCTTGCTAAGTCGGTTACAGTAGAGTAATTGTTAAAATGAAAAAAATTCTCTGTGTTTGTCTTAGTTCTACTTTGCAGCGAACGGTCAATTTTGAAAATCTTTCGCTGGAAAATGTAAACAGGGCGAAAGACTATGTGCTTGATGCAAGTGGAAAAGCTGTTAATTCTGCCCGAGTGTTAAATCAGCTGGATTCTGGCTGTGTAAAAGTGGTTTGTCCTGTAGGAAAAATTGATGCAAAACAATTTACTGTTCTTGCAAAAAAGGATGGACTTACAATCAAGACTGTTAAAATTCCGGGGCGAATCAGAGAATGCTGGACGCTTTTAGACAGAGTTAACAGAACTACAACGGAACTTGTTGTTGGAGAGCCAGGGTGGACGGACTTTGATTATTCAAAAACAGAGAAAAAACTTCTTAAAATAATCAGCAAAGAATGTAAAAAATGTGATGCAGTTCTTTTAGCGGGAAGCAGACCAGGATATTTTAACAAGGATTTGTGTGCTCAGATTGCAAGAAATGTTGCCCTTGAAGGTAAAGTTTTTATGGCAGATTACTGGGGTGCAGATTTGATAAAAACTCTTGAGGTTTGTACACCCGAGATTATTAAAATCAACGAAACAGAGTTTATTCAGACCTTTGAAAATCCTTCTTTTTTATCAGAGGATTTTTCTTCTGAGCAGTGGAAAACAGAATCTCTTGAAAAGAAGATATCCTATGTAAGCGAAAAATTAGGAAACACTGTTGTTGTTACCCGCGGAGAAAAATCGACTCTAGCTTCTAAATGCGGTTTTATGTATGAATGTCCTGTTCAAAAAGCAGAAGTAATAAACACAACTGCCTGTGGGGATAGTTTTAGCGCAGGTTTTATCAAAGAATTCCTTGAATCTGAGTCTGTAAAAAAATCCTTAGAAAAAGGCACCGAGTGTGCAACAAAAAACGCTATGAGAGTTAGACCAGGAGATATTCTGTAGTAATCTTAATTATTACAGAACTTATTTCTTTTTTTGCAGTATTTAAACTTCCATATTATAATTTTTGTGTAGTAAAAATAGTCAATTTTGCCGATAATAGTAGTGTATAGTCGTCTAAAAAAGAGGGTACTTTATGAAACAAATTGGTATTAAATTAGCAGACGGATCGTTCTATCCAATCATGGAGGATGGAAAATCTTGTGCAAAAAATTTAGGTTTAACAACTGTAAGTGATAATCAGACTCGTGTAGTTGTAGATTTATATCGTTCAAAGACAGGTACCATGGAAGACGCAGAATATGTTGACTCTATTCAGTTGGATAATTTGAACGCTCACCCTAATGGAAGTTTGGACATTAATCTTAATATTGGTTTAGACGAGAACGGAAAACTTCATGCAAAGATGAATGACCCTGAAACAGGAAACGCCAGTGGAGCAGATGTAACTCTAGTTTCAAGAACATTGGAAGAACGCCTTGAACCGACAAATTATGAAGTGTCATCTCCGGTGCAGGAAGAAGGCTCTGAACCTGAACTTGGTGATGCTTTGACTTCTGGTGAACCTGTTGATGGAGGAATAAATCTCGATGATTTAGGGGATTTTAATTTACCAGAATCAGATGAACAGGTTTCTTTTGACTCTGAGGTACAAGATGATCAGAATCAGGAAGTAGAAGCAGGTGATGATATAAGTTTTGAAACTCAGGAACCTGAAACCGCAGAAGATTCAGATTCAAATGCTGGAGCAATAGCTGCAGGCGTTGCAGTTGGAGCGGCAGCAGGTATTGCAGGCGGTATTTATGCTGCAAACAAATTAAACGAAAACAAAGAAGAAAATTCTGCGGAAGGCGCATCGGAAGAGCCTGTGGCAGACGACTTTAATGCTGATGATTCGGTTTTTGATGAATCGATGTTTGAAGAGACTTCTTCGGAGGAAACTGAAAATATTAATCCTGATGAAGAAATATCAATTCCTGTAATGGATGATAATACTGCTACTGATGCAACAGCGTTTACAGAAACTCCTGAAAGTGCAGATACTCTTGATAATAGTGATTTTTCGGAAAACACCCAAAGCTCTGAAAGCACTGAAACTATGGATGATTTTGAATCCCCTTCTGAAGATGCAACTGTAGTTGATGATTTTTCTACTACAGATGACTTTGGCGGTATTAGTGATGGCTTTGGAGACTCTGGTGATGATCCATTTGCAGGAATGGGTTTTGACACTGAAGAAAAAGAAGAAACCGAAGCAGATCCAAATGAAGAAATATCAATTCCTGTTGCAGATGATGAGACAGTAGTGGACGAGACTGTAAGGGGTGAAACTGTAGCTGATTCTAGTTTTGACGATGCGGGGGATTTTAATCTGCCAGAATCGGTTGAAACAGATGAGTCGGTTGAAATGGATGAACCTGTTGAACAGCCTTCTTTTGACAGCGAGCCAACAGAAGCTCAGAACCAGGAAGACGATTTTAATGCCGACACAATAGTTGAACCACAGGACTCTGAAACTCAGGAATTTGATACCCAGGAACCAGAACCTGAAACAACAGATACTGAAATACAAGAACCAGAAACAACAGACGAATCTGATTCAAATGCAGGGGCTGTTGCAGCCGGGGTAGCCGCAGGTGCTATCGCAGGAGCTGCAATTGGTAGCGCTGTAGCAGATAATAATGACGAAACAGTTTCTTCTGATGATTCGTTTGGTGATTTTGATTTACCTGATTTTGATGATAACAATCAGACAGTTGAGGATTCAACGGTTAGTGGGCAGGATACATTAAGCGACGAAGAATTCTTTAATACAATTACAGGCGATGATGATTATCAGAAAGCAACAGAAACAATGGAAGAGACTTCTGATTTTGGTAATGCTGATACAACTTCGGCAATTACAGATGACGATATCTTTGGTGACAGTCTTGTAAAAGATAATACACCTTCTAACGGTATTAATTTTAACGGTTTATACGACAGCGAAACCGAAAACGGTGGTGAGTCACAAGTTGATTCTGATGAGATGGATAAGGAAATTAAGAAAAAGACCAAGGTTCCTGTAATAATTTGTGTAATTTGTGCAATTATCTGTCTTCTTGCGACAGCAGCAGTTTTGTTCTTTATTCCGTCTAAATACAATATTTTGTCTAAAAACAAGACAGAAAAAGTAGAAGAAACCGTAGTGGTTGAAGAAGAAAAGCCTGCTGAACCTGAGATTGTAGAAGCAAAAGAAGATGAAATTGTGGTTGTATCTGAGCCAGAAAAGGTTATTCCAGAACCTCCAAAAGCTCCAGAAGTAAAGCCAAAGAATATCACATACAAAATCAAATGGGGTGATACACTTTGGGATATTGCGGATGCATATTACAAAAATCCATGGAAGTATAAGTACATTGCCCGCTATAACGGAATCAAAAATCCGGATTATATTATTTCCGGTACAACTATTACGATTCCTGCACAATAACTAAAAAATATGTTATTATAAACTGTCTAAGAGTAATCTGTACTTTTAGGCAGTTTTTTTTTGGGGTTTTATGAAAAAGGGTTTTACTTCGATTTTGCTTTTATGTTGTGCATTTGTGTTTTTTAGTTGTGCTCATGACCCGGATGCAGATTATTATGCAGGTTTATTGCGTCTTCAGTCTGGTAGAGAAGCTGAAGCAATGCGGTTATTTAGGCAATCGGCTCGAAATGGTTCTAAATATGTTTCTCGGCGCAGTTACGAAGAATTAACAAATCTTGGAAATGTAAATGATCGTTTGGATGCCTGCGGAAATTTAATAAAAAAATATGACGACGAAGAAGCATACTTGTATGCAGCAAGACATTACAAGGCAAATAATGAAGAGACTAAACTTTTAAACTTAACAAGTAATCTCGACTACAAAACTTGCTCAAACCAGCTGGCTGCTCTTAGATTTAAGACATTATATGAAGTTAATGATACCCGCTTTTTTACAGAAGTGTATGACTGGTTTATTTCAAGGCCTTTAAGTTCAAGTCATTATGAAATTTATAAACTGATAAATCAGGAAAATATTCCTGAGGCATTTATTCAAAAAACAAAAGTAATTGCATTTAGAATGGCTGTTTATAGAAGAAGTTTTGTGAACGCTTACGAAGAACTTGCACCTGCCCTTGATTCATTTCCGTTAGAAAATCAGATTATCAGCGATTACGGAAAGGCTTGTCTGTATGGTGGAACAAATTATTATGCGGATGCACAGAAGCTTCAGACGATGATTCCTTCTGTAAAGGGAAAGGAACAGGAATATTATGTAAACTTTTACATCGCAAGATTATATGAAAAAGCCGGAGATTATTTTACTCTTGCAGAGAACTATTATATAGCGGCAATGGAAAGTGCCTTTTCTGATGATAAGTATGACAATGCGCTCTGGTATCTTTTAAATCTAAATTTGAAGAGATCATCTTCGCGATTTATTAATTATATAGAAGAATATTGCAAAAAATGGCACAACCCGGAATATTTTGATGATTTATTCAATATGCTGTCTCCAATTTTGCTGAGTGAAGGAAAATGGAATGATTTTCTTAAGGTTTATGAAGCTGTAGACGGTTATGCAAGTAATGAAGTAGTTGCAAAGTTTGCTTACATTTATGGAAGACTGGTTCAGGAAGGCTTTGCAATGCAGTCGATTGAAGATACACACAATAGTTCTGCAGATGCATCTTTTACCAGAGCTCTAACCAGTGGAACCGATACTTATTATAAGGTTATGGCTACTTATCAGTTGGGACTGGAAGGAGAGCAGGCAGAAGAAGTTCTTTGTCTTAACAAAATTGATTCCAAATCGGAAACAGATAGTGATGTAGAAAAACTTTTGCTTGGGTATGCGACTTACGGTTTGCCATCTAAAATTTATCCCGAATGGCAAAAATTTTATTCAAAAGGAAATATTAAGCTCTCTTACGATGCCGGAAAAAAGCTTTCTCAATTTTTGATGGAATGCGGTAACGATAGAGAAGAATTTTATCCCCAAAGTTTGCGAATTGCGGCACAGGTTATTGCGAAAACTGATTTTACAATTTGCAAGGAAGATTTAAAACTTTTGTTCCCCCGGGATTTTAGTAAGTTGGTTTCTGCTTCTTGTGAAAAGTATTCGGTACCAGAAGAAATTATGTATGCACTCATAAGAAGCGAAAGTTTTTTTGATAGTGGCATAAAAAGTTCTGCTGGAGCAGTGGGTTTGACTCAGCTTATGGAATCAACGGCTGGTGATATTTCTAAAAAATTGAAAGTTCCATCTTTTAATCTTATTAATGCAGAACAAAATATCGAGTTTGGGACCTTTTATCTTTCTGATTTGCATCGCCGTCTGGAAGAAGACTGGCTGAATTCTTTTTTCTCTTATAATGCAGGAATTACAAGAGTTCGTCGCTGGATAAAAAGTTCTAAGGTTGTTTACAATAATCGTACTTATCTGCCTCAGGATTTATTTCTGGAAACTATTCCTTATGATGAAACCAGAGAGTACGGAAGAAAACTTGTTGGTGCAACTGTAATGTACGGCTGGCTTTATTATGATAAAAGCATTCGTGAAGTTGTAAAAGAAATTGTGAAATAGTATATTAGAGTCATAATTTTAGGCAAATGGAGTCCAAAATGGCTAATAAAGAAGAAATTGAAGCACGAATCAAGGAAGCCCTTGAAATGTTTAGACCTCAGCTGCAGGCTGATGGCGGAGATATGGAATATAAAGGCTTGGATGAGCAAATGCGAGTTCATCTTATATTAACCGGAGCCTGTGGAAGTTGCCCAATGGCAGTAATGACCCTTAAGATGGGAGTTGAAACATACATCAAGGATGCTGTTCCAGAAGTAACAGAAGTAGTTCAGGATTTACCAGAAGGTCAGGAATCTATGGATTATGGCATGGACGGATTTGGAGGATTTTAATGGTTATTGAAAAAGACAAGATGGTTGCAATTCACTACAACCTTACTGATAAAAATGGAAAGGTTCTTGATTCTTCGGAAGGTAAATCACCTTTGGAATATTTACACGGAAACGGGATGTTGATTCCTGGTCTTGAAGCTCAGCTTGAAGGTAAAACAGAGGGTGATAAGTTCCGTGCAGTTATTGAACCAAAAGATGCATATGGTGAAAAAGACGAGCGACTTGTAATTAAGGTGCCAAAAAGCAATTTTGATGAAGGTACTCCGGTCGAAGTAGGAATGGCTTTTCAAGCTCAGACACAGAATGGCGGAATCATGCTGGTTCGCGTAGTAAAAATTGAAGACGACGGAATTACAGTTGACGGAAATCACGAACTAGCTGGTGAACAGTTAACATTCGATGTTGAAGTTGTAGGCGTACGCGATGCAACAGAAGAAGAATTAAATGCTTCTTGCGGCTGTGGTTGTGGCGGCGGATGCGGAGGCTGCGGTGGAGACTGTGGCGAAGGCGGATGCGGCTGTGGTGATGGCGGCTGCAACGGTGGTTGTGGTAACTAGGATTATAAGTGGGGCTGTCCAATAAGTTTAGTGACTGCGGTCATTGAGCCTGTCGAAATGACCATTTTCACTATATCTGGTGGTTTCGAGAACCTCAACCACCGCAATTAGTACTTTTGGGACAACCCTTTTTTTGTCTCTTTTTAAAAACTGGGTGACGGATAATCACCCATAATAGCTGAATTGTCATTGCTACCCAGATAAGAGGTTCACACATGATGATTCCCCAAGTGCCGGTTTTTGGAATTATTAACAGGGTGAATAAAATCTTTCCTACTAGTTCAATTACGCTGGAAATAAGTGGGAGAATTTTACTGCCAAGGCCTTGAAGGGAATTTCGGGTTACAAAAAGAACTCCAAGCACTGCATAAAAAGGCTGCATAAAAGTGATGTATTTTGAGCCGTATTCCAGGGCTGCGGGCGTTGAACTTCCGCTTACGGCTTTTATTAGAAATTCTGCACTAAAAGGAATTGTAAGAAGGCATAAAACAGACCATGCAATACATAAAACATCAGAAGCGATGATACCTTTTTTTATGCGGTCAATGCGTTCTGCACCAAGATTCTGTGAAACAAAAGTTGCACTTGCCGAGCCAAGCATAATCATAGGAATGATTGTAAGATCAAAAATCTTTCTCGCAGAAATATGACCTGCAAGGACGGCGGTTCCAAAGCCATTTATAGAAGATTGAAGGATTACTGAACCGGAACTTACAAGGGCACTCATTAGAGCCATTGAAAGTCCCTGTCCGATTAAGTTTCTGTATAGAGGGGCCTCTGGTAAAAAATGTTTTTTTTCAGGAATAAGGATTGTTGTGTTTTTAAGAATATAAATTAGACAGAGGATTGCGCTTATTCCCTGGGCAAGAACAGTGGCGATTGCAGTTCCTCTGATTCCAAGGCCCAGTTTTGTAATCAAAAGAATATCAAGGCTGATGTTTAATAGTGAAGAAATAATCAGAAAAACCAGAGGCATAAAACTGTTTCCGATGGCCCTAAGCATTCCGCTTAAAAGATTGTATGCAAAAATCACACCTGAAAAAATTGCTATAAGGTTTATGTAGGAATAGGCTTCTTCAATAATCTCCTGAGGTGTTCCTAAGAGAACTAAAAGAGGTTTTAGAAAAAAATGGGAAGAAATAGAAATAACTGCAGTTACTCCCAGAGTAATCAGCAATGAAGAAGCTACAATCTTTTTAAGTTTTGTAACATCGCAGGCTCCGTAGGCTCTGGCACAAACAATTCCAAGACCATTTCCAAAACCCATTCCAAATCCGATTAAAAGTTCATAAATTGCAACGCAGCTGGAAATGGCTGCAAGGCTTTTTTCTCCCAGAAAGTGCCCGATTATAACAGTGTCTGCTGTATTGTAAAGCTGCTGAAAGAGCTGACTGAAAATTAGAGGCAGGGCAAAAAAGATTAAAGCCTTGAATATATTGTCATGAGTTAAATCCGGATGAAAGAATTTGTAGAGTTTTTGATTCATTTTACTTTAGTTCCATTATTATTTTCGTATCTGCTTTGGAGTTACTCCAAAATGGGTTTTAAAACTTCGGATGAAATATGAAAAGTTATGAAAGCCGCACTGTTCTGCAATCTGGGAAACGGACATGGGTGAACTTTTCAGCATCATAAGGGCCTTTTCAAGCCGGACGTTTTTTAAATATTCCACAAAGGTCATTCCAGTCATTTTTTTAAAGAATTTCATGAAATAAGTTTCGCTCATTGCGCAAATGTCTGCCGCGTCTGCGATGGAAATATCTTCGCCGTAATTTTCGTCAATTTTCCGGATAAGGGGTTTAAGGCGTGAAATGCTTGAAGAATCCTTAACGTTAGGAAAATCATTTTTTATAGCTCCCTGTAGTTTTTCAATGAGGATGAAAAGTTTTGCCTTAATTACAAGCTCCTGATTAATGTAGTTTTTTTCCCGGTCTACAATAAGGTGATTTACCACCGGTAAAAGTTCATTTCCAAGTTCAGAGTTTTCCGTAATGTAATGTTCAATTCCATTTTCGTTCAAAAGTGGAAGAAAATATTTTTTGTACATATAACTTTCTTCATCCGGTTCTAGAAGAGAAAACTTAAAAAGAATGTTGAAATATAAGCATGTTTCAGAACCGCTCTGTTGAATCTGATGTACGGCTCCCGGAGGAATTAGTACAAGGTCTCCCTGGGAACATTCGTATTTTTCAGAATTAACCTGAACCGAAAGCTTACCGTCCATAACACAGATGATTTCAAATTCTTCATGCCAGTGAAGAGGATAGTTTTTTAACAAAAGTGGAATACGGCTGTAATAAACCGCGTATGGAAAATTGATCTTTCCATGCACTTTGCTTTCATGTGACAGAATTGTGTTATTTTTCAGCATATTTATGCAAGATTTTAACATTATGTGACAGTAAAATGCAATTGTAAAATGAAAAGAAAATAAGGCGGTGCAATATGGAAAATACAGAAAGAAAAATCGTACTCAAAATTGATGTTGACAAAGCATTGAAGGCCCTGGGCTTGAAAAACGGTGACAATGTAATGGTTCACTGTTCCCTTTCAAGCATAGGATTTGTTTGCGGAGGACCAGAAATCATTATCAGAAGTCTTCTTGAAGCTTGCGGTAATGAAGGAACTGTCATGATGCCAACACAGAGCTGGAAGAATCTTGATCCCGAAACCGGCGTTCACTGGCTTGAACCAAAAGAATGGTGGAATCAGATCCGGGAAAACTGGCCTGCTTATGATAAGCGTATTACACCAACTAACACAATGGGAGCCGTTTCTGAAATGTTCCGACAGTGGCCGGGCACAGAAAGAAGCAATCATCCTGCCCGAAGCGTTGCTGCCAACGGAAAAAATGCCATTTATCTTACAGAAAATCATGACCTTTCGGATATTTTTGGAGAAACTTCACCACTTGCAAAACTTTATAAGCTTGGGGGAAAGGTTCTCTTAATTGGCGTTGATTACGACAAGAATACATCCCTTCATCTTGCAGATGTTCGTGCTGAATACCCTGGAAAGCATAACACTATAGAACACAGTGCCCTTATGGAAAACGGGAAACGGGTATGGAAAGCATACGAAACTCTCGCTGTAGACGGTGAAGATTTTGTGGAAATCGGCAAGGCTTTTGAAGAAAAGCATTCGGTTAAGAAAACAACTCTCGGAAATGCTATACTTCGCTTTATGGATATGAAAGAGCTGGTAGATTTTGCAGTTGAATGGATTGAAAAGAACCGAAAAAATTAGCTACCGACCTCCCGCCAGTTATTCCAAACCAATTAAAATGCCCCTGTCCCACTATTGAAGTGCACTTCACTATTGGACAGAGGGTTTATCCTCTATATAATATAGACGATTTATGATTAAAGCCGTAATTTTCGATATGTACGAGACTCTAATAACGCATTACACAACCGATCTATATTTTAGCGAAGATATGGCAAAAGATGCGCAGGTGGACTATCAGGATTTCTACCGCATATGGAAAGGAACAGATGCAGATCGCACTCTTGGGAAAATGACCTTTAGAGAAGTCATTCGTAAGATTCTGGTAGAAAATAACGCCTGGAATCAAGAAAAATTTGATCTCATAATAAAAAAGCGTACTCAAACAAAAGAAAAACTGTTTGAAAAACTCCACCCGGAGATTATTCCGATGCTGAAAGGGCTTAAAGAGAGAGGATTAAAGATTGCACTAATCTCTAATTGTTTTGATGAAGAGGCTGCAGTTATTAGAAAGAGTGTTCTTGCTCCATATTTTGATGTGGTTTGTTTGTCCTGCGAACTGGGAATGCATAAACCGGAGAAGGGGATTTTTTCTAAATGTTTGGAAGAATTGAGCCTTACTCCGCAGGAATGCGTTTATTGCGGAGACGGCGGTAGTTCTGAACTTGAAGCAGCTTCTGCGTTGGGGATGAACTGTTTTCAGGCCTGCTGGTACTTTTGTAAGAGGACAGAAGGAATTTTAAGTCGCAACGATAATTTCATTCAATTAGAAAATCCAATGGAATTGCTTAAGAAAGTTAATGAACTAAGTAATTACGCATGATAATTTTCTCCTGTCACTTTATAAATCTCATATAATTTATTATTATGTGAAACAGGAGTTATATATGAAGTTTTTTTCAAATGTAAAAAAGGTTTTCTTTTTTATTGCGCTTTCCATTGTGCTTGCTTCTTGTAGAGGCAAAGATAAAGTAAATGTTAGTTATAGTGTATCGGAACCTTCCAGCAGATTAGATGTGGATGGATTACCACAAAAACTATATGTTAGTTTTGATGGTTCTGTTTCTAAGTTAGAAGATGTTGGATCTAAGCCAAGTTCATCAATTGAGATTGTTCCTGCAATTAATGGTTCCTGGAAGTGGCTGGATGATATGACATTGAGCTTTACACCTTCTGAACCATGGCAACTTAATACAAAATATAAAATTACAATGCCTAATTCGATTTTCTCTGACAGAGTGATTGTAAAGAACGAATTTGGATTTAAGACTGAACCTTTTGAAGTAAGCCTTTCGGATGCAGAATTTTATATAAATCCAGAAAATCCTGCCCAAAAGGCTGTTACTTGTACAATTGTTGCTTCTCATCCTTTAGTTAAGGAATCTTTAAATAATTGCGTCTCTCTTGAATTCTCTCATGTGGATTCAAAAGGAAAAGTTTCTAAAAAAAGCTCACTTCATTATCAGGTTAGTTTTAGTAAAGAGGGCGATAAGGCTTTTATTGTTTCTGATTTTCTTGAAATTCCTCCGTATACATCTTTTGTTAATATTAATCTCAAAAAAGGCGTAGAAGCTCAATTAGGTGGAAAATCTATTGAAGAGGATTCTGCAAAAGTTTCTGTTCCTGGAATGAGTGACTATGTAAGAATTAATGACATAGAAACTTCTCTTGTAAAAAATGAGGAACAAAACTACGATCAGATGCTTGTTATAGAGACAAAAGGCTCGGTTTCTGTAGAAGAAATTCTGGAACATATTTCTGTTTATGAGCTTCCTAAAGACTTACCGGAAATGGAAGGCTGGAAAGGCTCTAAAGATTATTACTGGACCTCACAATATGTAACAGAAGAAATTCTTAATATGTCTAAAAAATTAGAAATTAAGGGTATTCCAACTGCAGAACCTGCAGCTAGTCTTAATTCCTTTTCTTTTAAGGCAACCCCAGGTCGTTATCTTTATGTAAAATTAACCGGGGGAATTAATTTCTTTGGTGGTTATAAGCTTAGATTTTCTGAGGCTGCTGATGGAGTGTATGAAAGATGTATAAAAATTCCATATTATCCAAGAGAACTCTCTATAATGTCAGAAGGAACGATTCTTTCTCTTTCTGGCAGTAAAAAAATGGCTTTGTATTCCCGCGGTGTTGACCAGGTTTTTTATCGTCTTTCAAGAATAATGCCAAAAGATGTAAATCATCTGATTTCAATGTCTAATGGAGATATGAAAAACTTCAGGTTTTCAAATTATAATTTTAACGAAAACAATATTGCAGAATCTGAAATATCTAGTTATAGAATTCCTGATGCTTCTGCCGAACATATTTCTTATTTTTCATATGATTTTACAGATAAAATACGAACTGTTAGTTCAAAAAATCTAAAAAACGGTTTGTTCATTTTTCAGGTAGCAGATAAACAAGAAAGCCTTGGAACTGGTTCATACCACTCAGGACTTTCTGATAAACGTCTTATTCTTATTACGGATTTAGGATTCATTGTAAAAAAGAATACTGACGGCACAAGAGATGTTTTTGTTCAATCAATTTCTTCCGGAAATCCGGAAGCTTATGCTACGGTAAGAGTTGTTGGCTTAAACGGCAATACTTTAGTTTCTACACAGACTGATTCAACTGGACACGCAAAACTTCCTGTAATCTCTGATTTTAAGGGGGAACATAGGCCTACTGCATTTATTGTAGAAACAGCTTCTGATCTGGCCTTTATGCCTTATTCTGAAAATGGTCGTGTTCTGGATTATTCAAACTTTGATATAGGAGGCGAATATGGCCGTTCAGAACCTAACAGAATTACTGCATATATCTTTAGTGATAGAGGAATGTATCGTCCTGGGGAAACAGCTCATATTGCCTTTATTGCAAAGGCGGGTGACTGGAATACAAATCTGAGAGGTACACCTCTTGAAGCAGAAATTGTAGATTCAAATGGATCTGTTGCATTTACAAAAAAACTTCAGCTTTCGGCCTCTGGTTTTGAAGAAGTGGAATTTACAACACAGCCATATTCTCCAACAGGCTATTACAAATTTAATCTTTATCTTGTAAAAGATTCTGATAAAGAACAAAAAAGAGAATTTCTTGATTCGGATACATTCAAGGTTGAAGAATTCCTTCCTGATACACTTTCGATTTCAACCACATTTGTTCCGCTTCCTTCTAGTGGATGGATTAATCCTGAACAGCTGGTTGGAAACATTTCTTTAAAAAATCTTTTTGGAACTCCTGCTGAAGGAAATGAAGTAAAAGCCCAAATCTTACTGAACCCAGGATTCCCGATTCTTAATAGTTATTCTGATTATAATTTTTCGGATCCATACTTTAAAGGAAACCACTATGAAGAATACCTTGGAACAAAAACAACGGACGAAAAAGGCGAAACTTCTTTTGAGATTGAATTAACAAAGTATGAAAAGGCTTCTTACAGATTACAATTCTATGCAGAAGGTTTTGAAAAGGGTAGCGGTAGAAGTGTTTCCAGTCAGTCATCGCTGTATGTTTCACCTCTTAAGTATTTAATAGGTTATAAAGCAGATGGTTCGTTAGATTATATTAATTCTAATTCTGTAAGAAAACTTTCTTTTGTAGCCATTGACAAAAATCTTAATAGAATTGATGTTGAAGATGTAAAACTTAAGATTGAAGATATAAGATACATTTCTACACTTGTAAAGCAGTCAAACGGATTATACAAATATCAGTCTGTAAAGAAGGCTTACCCTGTAGAAGAAAAAACAATCAAAATTAGTAAGAATGGAACAGACTTTATTTTACCGTCTAATGTTCCTGGAGAATATAAACTTACATTAACTAACAGTGAAGGACTTACTTTTAATACTGTAAATTACTCCATTGTTGGTGAAAAGAATATTTCTCGAAGTCTTACACGCACTGCTGAACTGGAATTAAAACTTCAGAATGCTGATTTAAACCCAGGTTCTACTGCACAGCTGTTTATTAAAGCTCCTTATGAAGGAACAGGTCTTATTACAATTGAACGCGACCATGTTTATACATATAAATGGTTTAAAACAAATTCCCTTTCTTCTGTGCAGACAATTACAATTCCTCTGGAACTGGAAGGTAACGGTTACATTAACGTAATGTTCTCCCGCTCTGCTAATTCTGATGAAATCTTTATGAGTCCATTCTGTTACGGGGCTATTCCATTCTCTGTAGGTCAGGAAAGAAGAACTAACAAAATTAATTTGAATGTTCCGAACGAAATTAAATCTGGAACAGATTTAAAGATAAGTTATTCTTCTTCGGATGCAGGAAAGATAGTTGTATTTGCCGTTGATGAGGGTATTCTTCAGGTGGCAAATTATTCTACTCCAAATCCTTTGGCAAAATTCTTCCGAAAAAGAGCACTTGAAGTCAGTACTTCGCAAATTCTTGATTTGATTTTGCCAGAATATAATATTCTTAGAACATTGTCGGCAACTGGTGGTGGTGCTGACATGGAAATGCTTTCTAAAAATCTTAATCCGTTTAAGAGAAAGCAAAACGCATCTGTTGCTTACTGGTCTGGTTTGTTAGAAACTGGCCCTGAAACACGAACAGTAACTTATCATGTACCAGACTACTTTAATGGAAGTATTAGAGTAATGGCTGTTGCGGTATCAAAAGAACGTATTGGTGTTGCCCGTTCTTCGGTTATCGCAAGAAATCCATTGATTATTTCTCCAAATGTACCTCTTGTTGCTGCGCCAGGGGATGAAATGGATGTGTCTGTTACAGTAACCAATAATCATAAAGGAACCGGAAACAATAAGATTACTCTTAAAGCCGTTGCAGATAAACATCTTGAGATTGTTGGAGATTCTTCGGCTGTTATGAACATCGAAGAAGGAAAAGATTCAACGGTTTCTTTCAGAATTAAGGCGAAGGAAGTTCTAGGAGGCGCAGAACTTAAATTTGTGGCAAGCGATCAGACAGAAACGATAAATCTTTCTTCATATTTAAGTGTTAGACCTTCTATGCCATATCAGGTATGGATTTCTGCGGGCTTAAGTAAAAAAGACTCTGTAGAAACAGATGTAAACCACAGACTTTATGAAGAACTTGCTGAGAGAAAGGTTTCTGTATCAAATGTTCCTGCTTCTTATGTTGATGGTCTTAATTTTTATCTGGCAAAATATCCATATGGCTGTTCTGAACAGATAACAAGTAAAGCTTATCCTTATCTCTATGAAGATATTCTAAAAGCAAGTGGAAAAACTCATGCAGATGCTCAAAAGATGATTAGCGATACGATTGCTATTATTCAGTCAAGACAAAAAAGTGATGGAAACATCGGTTATTGGACAAGTAATAGTTATAGGGATCCGTTAATTACAGTTTATTGTGCTGAATTCCTTACTGATGCACAAAAGAAAGGATTTTACGTACCGTCATCTCTTATGGAAAAAGTTTTAGGTGCTGTAAAAACAATCGCAAGAGCGGATGATTCTACATATTATGGTAATTATGTCCGTAGTTATGCAATTTTTGTTCTGACTAAGAACGATATAGTTACAACTTCATATATAGAAGAGTTTGAAGAGGATACAGGATTCTTTAAATTTGATAATTACGATTATGAAGGTTTGTACATGGCTGCTTCTTATGCAATGTTAAAACAGGATAAAAAAGCAAACACAATTTTACAGAAAATTAAAATTAAAAAGACATTTGATTCTTCATGGATATACAATAATAGTTTGCATTATATTGCAACATATATCGATGTCATTTCAAATTATTTCCCATCAAGACTTTCTGATATAAGTGGTACAGAAGTTCAGGAATTAACTAATTTCCTTACAAATCGATATTACACTAGTTATTCTGCAGCCGCAGCTGTAAAAGCTCTTGAAAGTTATTCTTATACTGACAAAACAGGTGTTTACAAGGCATATTCTGTCATCGGAAAAGAAGAAAATGAAATTCCTCTTACTGGAACAAAGATGCTTGAAGGTTCATTTAAGGATAATGCAGAAAAAATTAAATATGTTACAGATGGAACCATGCCATTATTCTATCAGACAGTTCAGGCAGGTTTTGAACGCACTCTTCCAGAAAAGTTTGTAAAAGAGGGTATCGAAGTTTCTCGTGAATACCTCTCCGAAAATGGTGGAAAACTTAATGATATTAAAGTTGGAGATACAGTTACTGTAAAGATTTCTTTCCGTGCATTAAAAGGTTCTGTTTCAAATGTTGCCATGATTGATATGATGCCTGCCGGATTTGAAGCTGATATTCCTTCTATTCGAAATAGAGAAAGTAGCAAGTGGACTCCAGATTATGTTGATATTAGAGAGGATAGAGTAATCGTTTATGGAACCGTTACAGAGAATGTAAATACCTTTACTTATAAGGCAAAGGCAGTTAGTTCCGGAAAGTTTACTGTTCCGCCAATGTTTGCAGAAGGAATGTATGATAGTGATATAAAGTCATTCTATCCTTGTTCTGCAATAACGATTTCTCCTTCTAAATAAGTTCTGTTTAAGGACTTTATGATCAAAATCAATCGCAAAAAACTGATTCTTATTGGAATCAGTTTTCTGTTTATTTTAATTGTCTCTTCTATAGTGCATGTTATTTATATGCACAATAGGGGAGATATTTTAGATGGTATTGAATTTTCAAAATCCTACTCGGATAAAAACGGTGAGCTGTTACAGGTTTTTCTCACTAGCGATGATAAGTATCGCATTTACCGGCCAATAGAAGAATATCCTGCTGATTTTATAGAGGCGCTTCTTCTTCAGGAAGACCGGTTTTTTTATTCTCATAATGGCGTAAATATTATTTCTGTAATAAAGGCCGGGTGGGAAACCTACGTAAAGCATTCCAGAAGAATCGGTGCTTCTACTATTACAATGCAAGTTGCCAAACTTAAATACGGATTATATACAAAAAATATTCGTGGAAAGCTTAAACAGATTCGTAAGGCATTATATCTTGAACTATGTTTTACAAAAAATCAAATATTAGATGCATATTTAAATCTTGCTCCATGTGGTGGAAACATTGAAGGGTTTGAAACGGCTTCGTGGTATTATTTTAATAAAAACATAAAAAATTTGAATCTTTCTGAAAATATAATGCTCTGTGTTTTACCTCAAAATCCCGTAAAACGAGCGCCATTAAAAAATATTACAACTTCAGAACTTATACAGGCAAGAAAGGTTTTGTTTGGGGCATGGGTAGAAAAACATCCAGAAGATTTGGATAAAGAAATTTTTATGGATATGAGAATGTCTACCTTTTGTAAATTTCCCAATGAAACCAGGCATTTTGCAGAAATGCTGAATATTTCTGATGTTAAGGAAATTTGCAATTCCAGAAAAACTGTAAAAACAACAATAGATTTGGATTTACAGCATAAATGCGAAGAAATATTTGAAAAATATTTAAACCGGAATAGAAATTTTGGTGTAAAAAATGGAGCCGTTCTTCTTTTAGACTGGAAGACAATGGATCTTAATGCATGTATTGGTTCTGCGGATTATTACAATTATGATATCGAAGGGCAAGTTAATGTTACAAATTCCAAGCGCTCTCCAGGTTCAACTTTAAAACCTTTTATTTATGCACTTGCGCTGGAGCAGGGATTGATTCATTATCGGACAATGCTAAAAGATACGCCTCAGGCTTTTAACGAATATACCCCTGATAATTATGGAAGTGTTTATAAAGGTCCTGTACAGTCCTGGTATGCCCTTGTTGACAGTAGAAATATTCCTGCAATTACATTAAACAGGGATTTAAAAGAACGGGATTTATATGATTTTATGCAGGAATCCGGTGTTCAAGGAATGAAGAATAAAGATTACTATGGTCTTTCTATTGTCTTGGGTACTTGCGACGTAACAATGCTGGAACTTGTAAAAATGTATGCAATTTTGGCAAATAATGGTGTTCAGTCAGATATTAATTACATTCCTCAGGTTAGAAAAATCAATTCAAAACGACTACTTACAAAAGAAAGCGCCTTTATCGTAAGAAAGATGCTGCAAGAAAATGTTCCTCCATATCAGTCTAAACCTCTTGAAATCAAAGATATTCCTGTAGCCTACAAAACAGGGACTTCTATTGGGTTTAAGGATTGCTGGAGTGTGGGAATTTTTGACCGTTATATCTGTGCTGTCTGGATTGGTAATTCAAATGGAACTGGAAATAATTCCTTTATCGGACGACAAATGGCGGCGCCTCTTTTATTTGATATCGCATATTCAATTTTATCAGCTATACCGGTTGAAAAAAGGCTTCCTAGAGAGATGAATCCGGAAAATTGTACTCAGATTGCGGTTTGTTCCGTTAGTGGAGGTCTTCCAACAGAAAACTGTTCAACAAAGGAATTGGCATGGTTTATACCTGGTGTTTCTCCAATAGAAAAGTGCAAAATTCACAGAAAGATAAATGTGGATAAAAGAACTGGTTATCGAACTGATTTGACAGAAGAGGAATCTCCTTTTGTAAAAGCGATTGTAAGGGAATTCTGGCCAAGTGACTTACAGCAACTTTTTGAACAGGCAGGACTTCCTCGAATGACCCCTCCAGATTATCCTCCGGAAGAACTAAGAATGGACTTAAGAAAGCAGGGATATCCTCCAGAAATTATTTCTCCTATGTCTGGAACTGATTATGTTTTTAGGTTACGGGATCAGAGCAAAAATAAGATTATGTTGTGCGCAAACGCAGATGCAGATACTTCTGAACTAATGTGGTTTAGCAGTTCAATTTTTATTGGAAGGTCAAAGCCTGGGCAGAGCATAGAGTGGGCCCCTAATCCGGGATACTATGAACTTGTTGTAACAGATCAAAAAGGTCGATCGGATACTGTTTATGTGAATATTGTTGGTTCGGAGCATTAATCATTTGACCTGTTATGCTTAGTTTTGTTTTTTTTGATGAAATTTAATCAATCCTTTCTTGACATTTAATCGTTGATGTAGTACTATACTCAAACATACGACGCGGGGTAGAGCAGTTGGCAGCTCGTCGGGCTCATAACCCGGAGGCCGCAGGTTCGAGTCCTGCCCCCGCTATACTGCTA
>CADBSK010000072.1 GCA_902797305.1 uncultured Spirochaetaceae bacterium
ATTACTGGCAAAAATACGTCCAATTACAAGAAGCCTAAATGGGATAAATACATAGAAGAAGATCCTAATATAAAAGTTTTCTTTGGTAATTATAAAGGAGAAGACTTTACTTATTTTGAATATGGTAAAGATATAAAACTTGCTGTACTTGATAATGAAGAGTTGGGGAAAAATGAGTTTGTTCTTACTTCACGTTATATTTATGATTTTGAGCCAGGTTATTTATATCAGACAAAATATGAGAAAGAGAAAGATGATTTTCCTGTTGTAAAAGCTTCACAATTATTGGTTTTAGATATTAAAGAATTATCTGATGAAAGTGCAATAATACAAGCTACAAATGGCGATTATACACCAATATATTTTAAGGATCTTAATTATTCTAAACATAAAGAAAAATATGAAATCGGAAAACTCTGTGTAGTAAGATTAGTAGCTGAAATTGATAAGATTAGTTTTGCTCGAACTTATAAAAATAAAGGATATGGATATTATCATGAAACCAAGAATATTATTAAAAATGGATTATATGAATTTCAAACCCAAGTTTTAAGACCTTATATTTTTGATAAAGAGGATTTGAGTAATGGAAAAGAAAATGGATTTTTTATACAAGCTCCATTTTATGATGATGAAATTACTAACTATAAATCAAGATTTTATGAAGCAACTTTTCTTGATGAAAAAAAAGCAGAAATGTTCTCAAAAGATTTATCATTTATTCAGGGAACACTAACTTTCGTAGTTTATGACAATATTTTTGATTCATATCATAAATATGGAAAATGGTATAAATACTGGGGTGAATCTACAGAAATAAAGAATAAACGTTTTGCTGATTTAGATGAGATAAAGAAATTCTTAAGAAAACCTCGGAAAAATCCTATTACACATATTGTTGAAGTTGATACAGATGAAGAAATTGATATTGATAAATTGTTAAAATAATTTATGCTAATTCCGGTTCATAAGTTATGCCTAGATAGGAATAGGCAGTTTCTTTTAGAAGCTGGTATGTAGGTTCGAGTCCTGCTGCTTATGAACCTTCTTTATAATAGGGGGCTTATAAATGGGATATGGAATTATATTTAAATGCAACAAATGTAATAAGGAATATAATTTTGAACTAGGTGAAGGAATGATGTCCCGTGTATGGAATTTTCAATATAAATTATATATTTGTCCAAAATGTGGAAATTGGGAACATAAAAGACTTCCTATAAAAGAATGTCTTAGATTAGAGGCTTTAAAAGACGTACATACTGCTGAAGAGTTCCTTAAAATACATAAATCATTTGAAAATTATGAAGATGAAAAAGTTATATGTGATGAATGTAAAATTCAAATGGATTATTATGATACTTTAGATTACGATAAAAATCTGGCAAAATATGAAAATATGGATTCTAAAACTCAAAAAAAACAACTTGAGAATCCTGAAAAAAATCCTTTTTTACCGAAAATGATATGTAAAGAATGTAATGGAATATTGGAAAGAGATTCTATTTATTGTTGGGATTAAAAGATTTGTTTTGTAATTAATGTCTGGCAGAGGTATATATTTCATGACGTTGCATGGAAAGAAGTGACCGTTGGTCAGGCATTTTAGGCTTGCATTAAGCTGATTTCCCAGAGAGTTACTCTGAAAGGTAGGGCTTTGCAAGCCTCTTTTATTTGAAAACTTTGTGGATACGACCACCATGTCTTCTAATATTCTCTTTTACCATATCTTCCATTTTTTTATATTCTCTTTCTATTTCTTCAAGAGACAGTTCTTCAGATTCTTGAATTTCTGAAAGTTTAATTTCTTTTTCATTACTACAATTAATCATTTTTATAATCTGGATTGAACCAAAATTTTTATTGTATTTTAACAGTGCAATTGCTTCCGCATCATTTTTAAAATCACGTTGAACCCATTCATGATCTTCGTATAAAATATCATATTTCATTTTACTATACCTTCAATTTAATTATTCTTTTGGTTTTCTTCAAAAGGCTTGCATTAAGCTGATTCCTCAGAGGTTTGCTCTGAAAGGTAGGGCTTTGCAAGCCTTTTTATTTGAATTCTATATTCTCAAGTAATTCTAATCTTTTTTGTGTAAGCTCCTTTTCTATATCAGTTAGATTTTGATATTTTAATTTACATTTTAATAATCTTACACATTTTTTGATTTTTTCTTTTGTCACTTCTTCGGATTGGATTCCATTATTATCAATATGAATAACAATAGGTTCTTCATAATAAATACCTCTTGCGCATTCTTTCTTTCTACAATCTGGATCAGATTCCTGCATTTTTTGTTGTGGAACTCCATCTGGAAAAGCAGGACAAGAGAAAGTATCACTATTAAATCTTGAACAAACAAAACAATTATAGATTTTCATATTATGCTACCAAGCGTATTTTTAAAGGTTCATCATTATCAGATTCTTCAATATCCTCTCCATCATCTGGACCAGGATTTGTTCCTAATGATAATTTATATATACTTTCTTGATATGATTTGCAATCCAATAATAAAACAGTAAAAATCGGAGTTATAAATAGTCCCTCATGAAGTCTCAAGGGCATAAACTCAAGTGGATAATTTTCGATTGGTTCATTTATATCAAACGTACTCCAGTCAAATTTTTTTATCCACTCAGGAACTTTTCCTTTTCTTTTTTCACATTCATCTCTAATTCTATCTACTTCTGCAATACAATTATCATAGGTTATTGGATTCGCTGTTATAAAATTTGGCC
>CADBSK010000073.1 GCA_902797305.1 uncultured Spirochaetaceae bacterium
AAAATATGTCAAAAAAACTTAAGGCTTTTGTTGATCAAGAATTGTATAAAAAGATTAAAAGCCAACCTATACCAGGTGAAGATTCATTTATTAATGGCTTGCGGCAATGGTATGATATTTGTCGTTATGGAAAAGGCAATATTCCTATAACAGATAATTTTACCTGCTGGCATGAAACTTATTTCTTTTTAGAAAAGCTTAATGACAGAAAAGGCTTTGAGAAAGCCATACTAAAAAAGGGCTATGATTTAGAGAATTTGTTTTACAGTATTTGGAAAGAAACTGTAACAGAGCGCATTCTTTTTGAGAGCCAGAGTAAAAGTGAAAAATTAAATGAACTATATTCTAAACTCAACGAGATAGAAAAAGAAGGTGTACAGGTAGTTGGAGAATCAATACTTGCAGAAGAAAATAAAGAACTAAGGCAAAATCTTGTAAAACTACAAGAAGAATTAAATAATCTAAAACAAGCAAAAGAAAATGGAGGAAAAACTATGGCAGAGAATTTTCAGATAATAGAATGGGAATATAAATATGTAGATACAGATGAAAAAACACTTAATCAGGCTGGTGAAAACGGTTGGGAAGTTATAGGACAACCAACAGGATCCCAATTATTAGTTAAACGACCAAAAGGAATAATTGAGAAAAAGAATCCAAATTCATATTCAAACTAAAACAAAACATTTCGTAATTTTGTAAATAGTCGGTTACGTCAGAGATAGCCGCTGCGGCTTTTTCATTGTCATCAATGGAATTATGCGACAGAGGAGTGCTGCCCTCTACCGACTTTTATATAGAAATTTTCATATTATTCTTTTTGATATAATCTTGCAAAATACTATTTATACCTTTATAACCTACTTAAAGTGGTTAAATAATACAGATTAAGTAGATTATAAGGGTGTTTTTATGATAATTGGTCGTAAAGACGAAATTGAACTCCTAAAAAATATTACAAAAGATGCCAGGTCTCTTTTTGTAAACGTCCCGAAATTAGTTCTCCTTTCGGCGCTATAACAGGCCTTTCTAAGGTTTCTTTTTTTCAATTATTCATCTATTTCATATTGCTGTAACAGGAACAACAGCACTTCTATTGATTGAACTCCAAAGCATTTACAAATATTAACCATTTCCTTCTTAACCAATGATTCACTTAAATAAAATTTTTCGCCAATGTCTTTGTAGTTTTTAGAACCACTTATATAGGCTTTCAGAATTTTTATCTGACGATCAGTCAAGTCAAAATCCTGAAGGTTTAATTTACTTCCAGGTTCTGGCATCTGCTTATCGGAAATTTTATTTGCAAGAAAAGGAAATAATTCAAAGAGATTTTGCCTAATTTTCCAATATACAAATATGTAAGAAAATGCTACAAATAGCAGAAAAAACACCGCCATAAAATATTTATGAAGACTCTTAAAAAGGATTGGAGTGAACGATAAAAATAAAACACCAAGACAGCATATTAATTTTGGGACAGCTCTTTTTCTTAGAAAACCATTACAAAATAAAAGCATTACTCCCAGAAAATATAAAAAAATACCAAGGAATAAAAGATTATTTAAAACCATTACCATTCCATGACCAAAAGCTACCAGGGATTGCATTATTCTAAATTTTGGAAAGACAAATAAAAAAAGGCATATAACTGCAGTCGTGATATTCACGATTGGAACAATAACATTGAAATATGGAAGAAAAGCTTCAGAAAAATCTTCAATTGTAATGCTGATAACAAATCCAACAAATGAAACTATTGCACCAAATAGAATCATTAATCGTTCATAAATTTTTTTTTTATCTACTTTCATAACAATTTTCATTTTACAAGAAAATAACAAAAAAGTAACCAAGTTATGGAAAAGTAACTAAGTTATTTTTTTCGTAACTTGGTTACTTCGTATCAAAACAGGTTTACAAAACGACATTGTAAAAAGTACATTAAGTTATAACAAAAAATTACGGTTTGAATAACCAAAAAAAGGAGTGATACGATGAAAAAACGTATATTTTTAAAATTAACAATTTTTTATGTATTAGGATTAATTTTCTTTTCATGTAATGGTGCTGTAAATAACGATGTTACAAATGAAAAGTTAAATTATGAAATGTCTAAACTTTCTAGTCTAACTGAACTAGATGCATTGATTACAAAGGGTGATGATAATATAGTTGATTGGCAATTGTCTAGAGAATTTGCTGAATTATGGTTACAAGAATCTATAGATGCGGGTGAATATCCAGAAAAAAGTTCTTTATGGGAAATACCTGTAGCAATATATGATAGTAATGAAAATATAAAATATTATGAATTTAGAGTTAGTTTGGATAATAAGGTTATAGCATATATTGTTGGAGCAGCAACAAAAGATTTTAATAGTCCTATTGTGTATCAGTCTTTCTGTAATGATGAATATGCAGATAATATTGCAGATTTATACTATTCTGGTAAATTAAATGAAAACGAACTTCCTAGAATAGTTGATAATGGTTATCCAAATATTGTTTTTGGTGTCATTAAGGAAGATAATGTAGAAAATATTAATTTTGAATATTTTATGAATCCTAAATCTGGAGATTATGTTTTGGCTGAGGAAATAGATACCATTGCAAATTATGAAGAACTTAAAAAGTTATTTCCAGAATTATTTGACAAAGAACTAGAAAGAGAAAAAATAGAAGAATTAATTGCTAATTATAAAAAAGAAGGTGAAAAATTTTGGGAGTTAGCTGTTGCAAATAAAGGGCATATTTGTGATTTTGCAGTAAGAGGTTCGTCAAAAAGAACAGAATTAGATAAGGAATATGTAAAAAAAGTAACAGATAGGAATGGTAAACAAATTGCAAATTATGGAGCATGTGGACCAACAGCAGAGGGTTTTGTTTTAGATTATTTACAATATAACTTTTCAGTAAAAAGCACATGGTCTTCTAAATCTTATTATGAAAAAGCATCAGCATTATATAAATCTCTTGAAACAGGCGATAATTGGATTGCTGATATTGTTGATTTGGTAGGTCAAGATGGAGGATCTGTAACATTACCTCATAATATTGGAAATGCGGTTTCAGAATATAGTGATTATAAAGCTTCTTTAAGTGTTTATAATTATCCAAAAACAGCTATTGAAAATAATTTACCTGGAATAAGTTTAAGAACATTTGGTAGTGGAGGAATGCATTATAGATCTGTTATAGCATACAAGAACAATGGATGGGGACCGTTCTCTTGGCCATCTTTTAAAATTTTGGATTTGGTAGATTGTACTGATAAAGAAAAGGGAACATGGGAAAGTTATATACCTGTTCATCATTTAATGAATTGGAATATTGAAAAAAAATAGGAAATTATATCGATGAAAAAAACTATTTTAATTATTTTAGGGGCTATATTTTCTCTAAGTTTTATAGCATGTCCTTCAAATAATCTGCCTGAATGGTTAATAGAAAATGGTCAAGAAATTAAGAATTATCCTAGTTGGTCAACATCTTGTAATGCATTTTCTGAATGGATGGATTGGCAAAGTGAAGATGGAAAAAGACTTCATGGCTTGGTAGATGATTCAGTTATTTCTGAAGAATATGCAGGTAAATTTAGAATAGGTCTTAGCGGACAAGAAATTATTATAGGATTTAACAATCAAAAAGGTGATTGTATCAAATTGTATAATTGGTATGGAGAAGTCACTAGCTGGAATGATTCTGTCGTATTTGTAGAACAAGAGGATCCTGATAATAAATTTATTTATGATTGCTACTGTAAAAAACAAAAGTCAGAAAGCAATACAGAGTCTAACAAAGCAAAAGTTGAAATAACAAAAATTGATGAACAAACATTTAATTTTAAACAGACCGTAATTGATGAAGTTATAATTAATTGTGAATTTAAAAATCTGGCATATTATTGTGTTGATACAGATAAAAATGTCTATACAACTTCAACTGAAGTTCCAGTAAAATTTTGCGATTACTTTCCTGTAGATTATTTCATAGGAGATGAATCATTCTTATATTTTTATCCTACAGATGGTTCTAGTTCATACAAAAAAATTGCATGTCATCCTAACGATCTTTTTAAATACGTATACTGTCCAGAAGGTATTTCCTTTAGAGAAGTAAATGAAGATAAAACAAGTATTTCATTTAATTTATTGGATTCTGCTCAAAGTGATTATATAGATTATTTTGAGATTCAGGTTAATTCAAAAGAAGACGTAAAAATTCTTTTTTATAAAATAGAAAATGAAACGGCAATTCTTCAAAATAAACTAGAGAAACCTGAATTAAAAGCTGAATGGTTACTAAATTCAGAAACTGGAGAAACTAAAGTATATTAGCATGAAGAGAAATAATTTCCTTATTGTATTAAGTATATTTTTTATATTTTCCTGCAAAAATACAAATGATGTGAAACAAGATTTTTCTAATGATATTGAAACTTGCATAGAAAGATATGTTTCAAAATGGAATTATAAGCCAGCCTTAGAAGTCTCTGTATATGGGAAGAAAAGAACCCTAATATATAACTATCTAGGTGGATATTTTTCACTTTCAAATAATTCGAAAGTGAATGAAGACAGTCTTTTTATACTTTATAGTATCACTAAATCTATGACTGCTTCTGCAGTTATAGATTTAGTAAATAATGGAAAATTATCATTAAATGACACTGTCGGGGATTTTTTTTATAATTTAGATCCTATATATATTAACAATGACGCGACAATTGAAGAATTATTAACACATCGTTCAGGAATACAAGATTACACAGGAAATCCAGCTCTTATTTATGATAATCCCTTTTTAAGAAATGATAATTGGAATCCTTTAGAAATTCTAAACTATATATCCATTCCTGCAGATGCCAGAGGGAGTTTTATTTATTCGTCAGCAAATTATTTATTACTTGGGTTGATAATTGAAAAGGTTACCAGTGTTCCTTTATGTAATTATTTGCAAGAAAATTTTTTTCACCACTGTAATATTAATATGCAGCTTTATCCACAAGAAACAATCAATTTAAACAATATTGTAAAGCCGCATGTTTATCCAAATACTTTTATGGGGCTTTCTGGAGATGGAAAAACTCCTATAGATCTTTCTACTTTAATCAAGGACATAAATGAATTATCAATAAAATGTTCTTGGGCAGCAGGAGGTGTAGTTAGTAATGCTGAAAATACAGTAATCTGGGGATATGAGTTATTAAGTGAAAATGGAAAAATAGATTTTTCTGTAAGAAAAAATATATTGGATTCCGTAGCACAATTTTCCAGTGGAACATCATTATCAAATGCATATGGTTTTGGGGTTAGAAAAATAGAACACTCTGGATATGAATTGATTGGTTCTTATGGAAGAAGTTTTGGATGTGAAAACTTAATGTTTTATAATAAAGAAAAAGATATATGTATTGTTATTTTATCTTCCTCTAATACAAAATCTGATGGGAACCCTAATATAGATGAACTCTTGTTTTCAATTTTTGATTTGCTATAGTAATAAAAATTTGATATTAATACCATTTCTTTTTATTTTTTTTTCATGTTCTTATAAAATTCCTGAACAGAAAAAAAACTCTTTATCCATTCATAATGAAGTTGAAATTAATTTTTTAATCTATATGGCAGGTGATAATAATCTTGAGCGGTTCGGAATTCAAAATATAAGAGCATTGCAAGAAATTGGCTCTTCGAAAAAATGTAATATTTTAGTTTTATTTGATCGCTCCGGGGGATATGATAGAACAGAAGGAAATTGGACAAATACAAAGTTGTTTCTAATAAGTAAAAATCCTAAAACAATGAATGATGACTGTATTTATGATTTCGAAGAATTAGATATGACATCTGTTGATTCTTTGTATAACTTTTTAGAATTGGTGAATACATATTTTCCAGCTAAACATACTATATTGGATTTATGGAGTCATGGAAGAGGTGTTTATCCTGATGGAATAATTTCGAGAAGCATTATAGAGGATTATACAACTGGATATGGTTCAACAATGATGATGTCAATTAATGATTTAGCTAATTGTATAAAAAAATTTGAAGACATTAGTAAAAAGAAAATAGATATAATATTTTTTGATGCATGTTATATGCAGATGATAGAAATTTGTTATCAATTAAAAGATTTAACAGATTATATCATTGGTGCAGAAACATCTATACCCGGAATTGGAAGTAACTATAAAAAGATAGCAAATTTTTTAATAAATAATGATTTTTCAATAAGAGAATTAGCAGAGTTCTTTCTGAGTGCAACATCTTTATCCTCCACTGATTATTCGTATTCTTTAATTGATACAAGTCAAATTGACACTTTCTTATATTACTTTAATAATTTTTGTGAAGAGTTGATGAATTATTCGAACTACAATGAAATAATAGAAAAAAGAATAAATATGACAAAAGTAGCCACTGTGTATCCAGAATTTACGGATTTATACGGATTTATATCAAATTTTGAAAATATAGATGGTCAAAATATACTTTTGCAATCATTATCTAGATTAATAGTTAAAAGTAACTCAATAGGTACTTTTGTAGATAAGACAAAGGGAATTGGAATAAATTTTCCATATGAGGAAAGCGAAATACGTTTTTACAAACCTGAGGATACAAATTATGAAATATTAGATTTTTATAATGATACATATTTTGACGAGCTTTTATTAAAAGTGTGGGCTGTGTTACATATAGTGGAATGATTCAATCTAAAGTAACTATGGATGATTTGTTTCAGTTATAGTTGAAAAAACATACTTATACTTCGGCGATAACTATCTAAAAAAGAGTGTTATCGCTGAATAATACAAAAATTTTTTAAGGAAAAATGTGATTAATTTAGAAGACTTACATAAAACCTGGTTCATAATTGAAAAGAACAAATACATGAAAACTGATGCTCAGGTAATAAACTTTTATCGGGCTTAGGATTAGGTTATAACATTGTTTGATAGTATTCCTTTTACAATACAACTTGGACTAAATCAGGATAATAAATTCATTTTATTTATTGGCATTATTTCCAACATAACTCATAGACCGTAAATATCTTTCTGTTTCATATCTAATGTGGAATGAGCATCGTAGCCCACAATAGTATTAACTTTTATGGTGGAAGCAAGATTGTATTTTTCTACTAAATCCCAGAATTCCTTTCGCCAGTAAATAAAACTTGAGTTGTTAACAAATTTTTCATATGAAGAGAGATTTTTTTCAAGGAGGATATGATTTTTAGCTGCAACATCTATTATTTTCAATGAAATTTCTTCCATTTGGGGAGTCCAGGTTTTGCATCTTCTAAAGATTCTGTCTGGATGAGCCACAACGTTAAAAAATCCTGTTTTACACCCCTCAATAATGGCATTTCCGCACCCGATAAACTCATTTTCCCTATTAAAGTCTTTATCATCATTAAAACTGTAGTGCCCATCAGAGTGTTCGTAAAAATGTTGCCCAATTATCAAAAGGTTAAGACCGTATTTCTCGTGTAATTCTCGATAAAACGAATCATGAGAAGGAAGATATTCAATTTCAAGTCCGATTTCGATATCGATTTTTCCAGCGTATTTATTTTTGAGACTGTTTAAGCTTTCAATGTAGGAAGGCAAATCTTCGATATTCATTCTGTTTCCGAATGTGTCTCCCGGAAAAGGCGAGTGGTCAGTAAAGCTGATTTTTGCAGCTCCCAGTTCAATGGCTGTTTTTACGTATTCTTCATCGCTTTCTTCAGAGGCATGGCCGCATCTTATTGTATGAACATGAAATATATGCTTCATTATAATCTTCCATTTTTTGTGATTCGATTGCTGCTATTCTAATATTTTAATTAAGAAAAGTTCAATTAGAAGAACTGTAAATGAATTAAGAAAAGTGGGATTTTAAGAGTTCTAATATTACAAACAGCATAAGTTCTGGCTCAATAGAAAAATTCCTGTTAAGCTTAATGTAACTAAAACAAGATTTGAGGCAGAGTTCATGAAACATATCACAGTAAGCGGAGCTATAATTCTTCGTACAAATCCACAGACAAATAAAAAAGAAATATTTGCAACACAGAGAGGTTATGGGGAATATAAAGACGGATGGGAAATTCCAGGTGGTAAACTTGAACCTGACGAAACCCCAGAAGAATGCATCGTTCGAGAAATTCGCGAGGAGCTCGCCACAGAAATCCAAGCCGAGCGCATCATCGATACAGTAGAATACGATTATCCGGCTTTTCACCTGACCATGCACTGCATTTTGTGCACAATCGTTTCTGGTGAACTAAAACTTTTAGAGCACGAAGCTGCTAAATGGCTTGACTGGGATACATTGCGCTCGGTGGACTGGCTTGCAGCAGACCGTCTTATTTTAGATAAGATAGAAGAACTTCTCTAAATAAGACGGCCTCTGGTTGACTTATAATTAAGCTGCTGTAATCGCAATTCTTCGAGGAGCAGAGATAGCTTTACGAGGCATGTTGATATGCAATACACCATTTTCTACTTTTGCAGTAATGTTGTCAGCTTCTACATCATCTGGCAAAGTAAAGCTTCTTGAGAATTTTGAATAGCCTCGCTCTTTAATAAGATATTTTGGAGCTTCTTTTGCTTCAGCTTTTTCTTCCTTCTTTTCTTCTTTTTCAGATTTTGTTTCAGAAGAAATAGTCAAAACATTATTTTTGAACTCAATATTGATGTCTTTTTCTGTTTTTCCAGGAAGATCCATCTCCATTACATAGGCATCTTTTTCTTCTTTTACATCAACTTTTGGAGCTGCAAAAGCCTTCTTGTAATTGAATGATGGCATTAAAAATCCGTCATCTCCAAATCCATCAAACAAGTCATTAAAAAGTGTTAATTCGTTCATATAGAACCTCCATAGATTTTGAATATGTCGGAAGCTTTAAAGGTTTCCTTGTAACTCGGAACTACCATTGTTCTTGTTACACCTTATATAATGCATAAAGTGTGCCAACTGACAAAAAAACTATACATTACATAAAAATCACCAGGACGATGATACGTGTAGTACGCTAGCCCATGGTTTTTCACCACCGAAATGCTTCGTAGAGAAGAATTCTTTATGTTTACAAAAAAAATCAGATGCTTTTTACACATCCGTAAAACTAAAAAGAGAAAAACTGGGCTTTTTTTACCCATCGCAAAAAGATTTTCTATTTAGAAGTGAGTATATTAAACCAAAAATCAGGAAAAAACTAATCTTTCTTTAATTCTCGACCTTCCAGATGAACTCCATCCAGAGTCTGATCAACAACTTCTTCCGCAAGGTCTTCTTTTGCATTGATAGAAGCGGATTTTAAAAGAGGATCTTGTTTTGTGTAATGAACACGACACTCAATAATACACAAAAGAAGAGCGACAATGCAGAACCAGTACATTCCATTGTTAAAATATGAGAAAAAGTCGAAAATTCCGTGAATCAAAACTGCAAATACAAGGGCGCCAAAGTCTATTTTTTTATTTTTGCAACTCCAGATAAATAAACCGCAAAGGCCTGCGCAGAACATATGTAATAAATCAGCGGTGAAAATGCGTGCAAATATAAGTGACCACAAAAATTGTCCCCCCATCATCTGATTTGACTGTAAATTCTGTAACAGATAAACCATAGACTCAAAACAGCCGAGACACATTCCGCTTATCAAACTAAGAAGAAAAAACTGTTTAAGGGAGTTCTTTTTGGCAGGAATAAAAGCCATAAATATTAGTCTAAGCCCTTCTTCCAAAAGTCCGTTAATAATCAGGGCTTTTAAGAACATTTTGATTAAGCCGTTCCCATTAATAAAACCAGAAAAAACATCTTCCATCCAAAACTGAATAAAACTGACTGGTAGGACTGCAATTAATCCCAGCAAACTTGCAATTGCAAGGTATAAAACTTTTGATTTTGCAAAAAGCGCGCAACCTGTAAATAAAAGGATAAAAGGTAAAAAGCAAATAATGAGTCCGATGTAAACATTCATATTAATAGAATACAATTTGGCGTGGACTTTTGCAACAAAACTAGTTTATACTAGGGATATGAAAAAAAATCCAGCAATTATTTTAGTAGGAATCAAGCACAGCGGTAAATCAACTCTCGGAAAACTTTTGGCAAACAAACTTAATTGTCCTTTTGTCGATGTAGATACCGTCATAACTAAAATAACAGGTTCTTCTCCACGGGATGTTTACCTTTTTAAAGGTCCAAAAGGTTTTATGGATGCAGAACTTAATGCCTGCATAAAAATTTATGAACAATTGCACGGAAAACCAGTAGTAATAGCTACAGGCGGAGGAATTTGCGACAATCCTGAGGCAATATTAAAGCTTTCTTCTATGGGTCGCTTTGTAATGATTAATGCTCCGTTAAAAATCGTATGCGACAGAGTGTTTGCAAAAGCAAAATTATACGAAGATGGAACCTGGGAAGGACTTCCGGCATACATTCAAAATGAAAATCCAAAAACCGAAAAACAGGCTAAAGATATATTTACCCAGAAAATGACAGAAAGGGTAGAAGCCTACAAAAAACTCTCAGATTTAGTTTTTGAACCAACAAAAGACTCAATAGAAGAGAACGTAGCTAAGCTTGCATACATTTTATAGCAAATAGTTTTTTTACAAATAAAAATTCCGTGTTAGAATGTTCGTATGGACAAGATACGAATAATCGAAGTAAAAGAGAACATTCTAAACAATAACGATAAAGAAGCCTCTCGTTTGCGTGAACAGTTGCACGCAAAAAAAACTTTTCTCATGAATTTGATGTCTTCTCCAGGGAGTGGTAAAACCACAACTCTGATGAAGACAATTTCTATTTTAAAAGATCAGTACAAAATCGGCGTCATGGAAGCCGATATCGACTCCTCTGTAGATGCAGAAACGATTGCAACCACCGGCGTAAAATCGATACAGCTTCATACAGGTGGAATGTGCCATCTGGACGCTGCAATGACAGAGCAGGGAATGAACGAACTTGGTGTAGATGATTTAGATCTGGTTGTTCTCGAAAATGTCGGTAATCTAATCTGCCCTGCAGAGTTTGATACAGGGGCCGTAAAAAATGTAATGATTCTTTCCGTTCCAGAAGGACATGATAAACCTCTTAAATATCCGTTAATGTTTTCAACAGTAGATGCACTTCTTATTAATAAAATTGATGTAATGCCATATTTTGATTTTGACATGGCAAAGCTAAAAGAATATGTAACTCATTTGAATAAAAAAGTACAAATCTTTCCAATTTCTGCAAAAACAGGACAAGGAATGCAGGAATGGACAGACTGGCTAAAAGCTCAGGTAGACGACTGGAATAAATAGAAAAAGCTTAAAAGGCGGGAATAAAAGGAGCAGGCGTATGGAAGAGACAAAGAAAGAAGTAAGACAGAACATTCTGGCTCTGGGTCAAAAAATTACGGACCGTTTAGGAAGAAAAATTAACGAAAACGATCCGGAATACTGGGGTCTGAATGAAATCGTAACCGACGAAATGGCCGAAGTCGCCTTAAAAATGAAAGTGCGCGTTCCATACACCTTGCAAAAGCTTGTAAAACTTACAGGAAAGCCAGCTGACTATCTTGAAAAACTCATGTACGACATGGCCGTTGCAGGAGTCATCGAGTATAACTGGGAAAATAAAAAGCACGAAAAACAGTACATTCTTCCGATGTTTGTTCCAGGTTCTGCGGAATTTACAAACATGAACGAAAAACAACTCCAGGAACATCCAAAACTTGGCAAGTTCTTTGAACGAATGACTTTTGAGCCCCTTGAAAAAGTAACTCCTATGGTTCCTCAAGGCGGAGCCGGAATCGGTATGCATGTCATTCCTGTAGAAAAAGCCATCGAATCAGAGAGCAAATCTGTTAGCGTAGAACATATTTCCCACTGGCTTGATAAATACGATGGAAAATATGCAGCAAGTCCTTGTTCCTGTCGTTTAAGTCGCCGCACATATGATGAAGGTTGTGCCGACGACCCTCAGGACTGGTGTATTGGTGTTGGAGATATGGCTGACTATCTGGTAGAAACCAAGCGAGGCCATTATATCACCCGTGACGAAGTTATGCAGATTTTAAAACGCGCAGAAGATAACGGTTTTGTTCACCAGATAACAAATATCGATGGCGAAAATAAAATCTTTGCAATCTGTAACTGTAATGTTAACGTTTGCTATGCATTAAGAACTTCTCTTTTATTTAATACACCAAATCTGAGCCGTTCAGCCTATGTTGCAAGGGTAACTCCAGAAAATTGTGTAGCTTGCGGTAAGTGTGTAGAATACTGTCCTGCAGGAGCAGTAAAACTTGGACAAAAACTCTGCACAAAAGATGGTCCGATTAAGTATCCGATGCATGAACTTCCTGATGCTGTAAAATGGGGTCCGGAAAAATGGGATAAAGATTACCGCGATAATAACAGAATCAATTGCTACGACACAGGTACAGCTCCATGTAAAACAGCTTGTCCTGCCCATGTAAGTGTACAGGGATATTTACGAATGGCAAGCCAGGGCCGTTACACAGAAGCTCTTGCTCTTATTAAAAAGGATAATCCGTTCCCTGCAGTATGTGGCCGTATCTGTAATAAACGATGCGAAAGCGCATGTACACGAGGAACTGTAGACCAGGCTGTTGCAATTGACGAAGTTAAAAAGTTTATTGCTCAAAAAGATTTGGATAGTAAAACCAGGTACATTCCATCTCCTGTAATTCCTTCAAACAGGGGACGCTTTACTCAGAAAATCGCAATTATCGGTGGTGGACCTGCGGGGCTTTCTTGTGCTTTCTATCTTGCTGAAAAAGGCTATAATCCTACCGTTTTCGAAAAAAATCCTGTAGCAGGCGGTATGCTTGTTTACGGAATTCCTAGTTTTAAACTTGAAAAAGATGTTGTTCAGGCAGAAATCGATGTACTTGTTCAGATGGGTGTAGAGATTAAAACTGGTATCGAAGTAGGTAAAGATATAACAATTGCACAGCTTCGCCAGCAGGGGTATCAGGCCTTTTATATTGCAATCGGTTGTCAGGGGTCTCGTAAAGCCGGAATTCCAGGTGAAGAAGCTCAGGGTGTAATGAGTGCCGTTGATTTACTTGCAAAAGTAAGTGCAGACCATAACTATAAAATTTCTGGTAAAACTGTTGTTATCGGTGGTGGTAATGTTGCAATAGATGTGAGTCGAACTGCAGACAGAATCGGTGCAACTCAAGTAGACCAGTACTGTCTTGAACAACGTAAAGAGATGCCAGCTACAGAAGAAGAAATTCAAGAAGCCTTAGAAGAAGGAATTCAAATCAACTGCGGATGGGGTCCAAAAGAAATTCTTACAAAAGATGGAAAAGTTACCGGTATTGTGCTTAAAAAGTGTATTGCTGTAAAAGATGAGACCGGACGCTTTAATCCTCAATACGATGAAAATCAGACAATTACCGTTGAATGTGAGAACGTCTTCCTTTCTATCGGTCAGAGTATCCAGTGGGGTTCTCTTCTTGAAGGAACAAAAGTTCAGTTTGGCAGAGGAAACGGTCCAGTTGCCGATCCTGTTACATATCAGACTGATGAACCTGATATCTTTGTTGGAGGAGATGTTTATACTGGTCCTAAATTTGCCATAGATGCAATTGCAGCAGGAAAATTAGCCGCTGTCAGTTTGCACCGCTATGTTCAGCCTCATTCAACGATGACCATCGGCCGTGATAAGAGACAGTTTATTGAACTTGATAAGCAGAATATCGTTCTTGATGGATATGATAATACTCCTCGTCAGGTGCCTTTCGCAAAAGCAAACGATAAAGGCTTTACAGAAACAAAACTCTGCTTTACTGAAGAGCAGATAAAAAAAGAAACAGCCCGTTGTTTGAGTTGTGGTGCAAGTGTAGTTGATACAAACCACTGTATTGGTTGCGGTGTATGTACTACAAAATGTGGATTTGATGCAATTCATCTTTATCGTGAAAATCCTGGCTGTAGTAAGATGGTTAAGAGTGAAGATAAACTCAAGGCAATTCTACCTTATCTTATTAAGCGTGAAATCAAAATCAAACTCAATAAAAATAAGAGTAAGAACAAGGATAAAGAATAGTACATGCATGAATTAGGAATCGTCTATCACATTATAAATCGCCTTGAAGAATTGGCTCAGGAGCAAAAACTTACTGCCATAAGTGGAGTAACTCTTGAACTGGGAGAGGTTTCTGGTGTGTTGGACGATTATTTAATTGACGGATGGAACTGGGCCGTAAAAAAACATGAATTACTTAAAACTGCAGAATTAAAAATAGAAAAACTTCCTGCAGTTACTTTGTGTAATGCATGTGGTAAAACTTATGGGACAGTGGAACATGGTCGTATCTGTCCCCATTGCAAAAGCGAGGATACGGTGCTTCTAACCGGAACGCAGATGAACATAAAAGAAATAGAAGCGTGTTAAAAATAAAAAAACCGTTTTAGAAAGAAGTTAACTTCAAATCTAAAACGGTTTTTGTTTTATATAAACTAAATTAAGACTTAGTTCTTAGCACGTTCAACAAATGAACCATCCCGAGTATCGATTACGATTCTTTCGCCATCGTTGATGAACAAAGGAACACGAACTTCGATACCTGTATCCAAAGTAGCAGGCTTAAGAGACTTACCAGAAGTATCTCCTTTTACACCAGGTTCTGTGTAAGTAATTGTACGTGTAACCTGAACAGGCATATCGATACCAACAGGCTTGCCTTCGTAGAATGTAAGCTTAACTTCAAGATCATCTTCTGGAGTAATGTATCCAGCATAGTCACCAAGGTTGTCCTTAGGAAGTTCAAACTGTTCGTAAGTTTCCTGATCCATGAATACATATGTGTCGCCATCGATGTAAGAAAGCTTTGTAAGGTGAGCTTCAAGGTCAACTTCGTCAAACTTTTCACCGGCATCAATACCAAGATCCATTGTAGATTTTGTTACAAGATTCTGAACGCGTAAGTTTGTAACCATTCCGGCACGACCTGAACGCTGACCGAGCATCTTCTGAACGATAAGAGGGTTGCCTTCATACATAAAAGCAGTTCCTACTTTCAACTGTGATGTCATTAACATAATATATAACCTCAAAAATAAAGTTTTATGTGTAAATTTATTCCATTATACAAGTTTTATTAATAAAAGACAACAAATGAAAAGCTAAATCCCCATTTTCGATTAATTCTAAAGAAAATTCCTTAAACCCTTTTTGTAATTTTTTATATGAACACAAAAAATCGTAAAGGTTGTTTTCGAGCTCTTTAGGCTCTGTCTCTGTAGAGTTATAACTAATCCAGCACTTTTCTAAGACAGTATAATCTTCTGGCGAAAAATGCATTTTCATTCTATTTAATAGTGCCTGCACCTTCACCAGCTGGTACTCTTCTGATTGTGGATACGCATGCCACACAAAAGGGCCCCCGTAGAGGCATGCTCTGCTAAGACTTTCTTCTCCGCGAATAAAAAGTAAGGGCGTATCGTTTAAAAGTGCGTCCCATTCTTCCTGGCTTAAAAAACTTAAAGGTGTTACAGATATATGTAAATCATTGCAGTTGTTTTTGTATTCATTAAAAGAAGAAATAAAAGAGTCAAACCCCGCGCCCTTAGCAAGCTTAATGTTAAAATCCGCAATGCCCTCTGTCGCGCAATAGCGATTAAATGCATTATATATAGAAGAAAACTGTTCATTTTTCCGCGGATAGCTAAAAAAGACTGCTTTTGAGGCAAAACCGTTACTTGCGTCGGAGTTAAAACTCTTTTCCATTATTGTTTTAGCGTCCTGACAGTGTGCATCTAATAACAGACCTCCTGTTTTAGGAGTAAAGCCCGGCATAAAGTTTACTTTTTGAACTTTTGCACTGCGGGTAAGGCTTTTTAAGCAGTGAAAAGTTTCTGCATAATCTTCTGCGGTCAGGTAATCCAGCATAATTATATGAGTAGTCCGAGGTATTTTTATTTCAAAGAGGAGTTTTTCAAGCCATTCTGGTCGTCCGCATTCAAAGCATTCTATAATTATCTGAGGATTATTTTCGGTAAAAGCCTCAAGACATTCTTTGTCTTTGTTCCAATCGTAGATTGTCCAGCTGTTATAATTTTGAATTGCTTTATCTGTCTTAATTTGCGGACATAAAAGATTAAAGGCTTTAAGATCATCCACAACAAGTCTAAGATTAAGGCCGTTTTTCCTAAAAAAACACAGTCGCTTAGCAAGTCTAAATACAACTCCAATGTCTCCATAGTTATCTACGACCTTACAAAGTAAAGTAATATCCAGTTTTTGCATTTCCATACTTTCATATTAAAGACTGTTTGCTTACAAAATTCAAGTTTTGCTAATAATTTGCCGAAAAAGACAATAAGGCTCTCTAAATTTATAAATATAATGAATAAAATAAAAAATTATAGGTTATAAATTTGACCACAAACAAAAACTGTTTTATCTTATAAGTTGGTGGCTATGGGGGCAACAAGAGACTAAGGGTTTATTAATAAAAAAAGGGGTTGCGTATGAAAAAGTTCGGATTTTCATTATGGTGCTCATTAGCAGTATTTTTAGTTTTACCTTTTACTGGTTGTGAAGTTGGCTTAGGAGAAGCCGTTGATACCCGCCCGCCAGAACTTGCCGTTACCTATCCTAAGGCTGATAGCGTTATACGTGAATCCTTTGTAGTAGAGGGAACTTGTAAAGATGAAACCTCTATGGATAAGGTTGTCTTAACTTTTTCTTATCAATCAGATAATTCAGGCGATGAATATGAGTTTGAAGCAGAACTTAATACTTCTGCAACTGCCTGGCGTTGTACAATTAACACCCCTGACGAAAATGGCAAATATCCTTTGCGCGATGGTCTTTATAACGTAAAGATTGTTGCTTATGATAAAGCTGGAACAACTAACGATAAATCTATTTCTTATATTATTGATAATACCGCCCCTCTCTTAATTCTCGAAAACCCATCTACAACTATCTCGTCTAGCTCTCCGAACAAATTTGGCCAGACATTAAAAGTTGTAGGTCGTGTAGCAGATGATAACGACATCGATATGCTCAAATTTGACGTTTACGATGAAAATGGCGAATACATAGATTCTGTAACAGATACAAATGTTGCTCAGAACATGGAAAATACCATCGGAACATATTCCGAAGATGAGTCTGATGATGGTATTTATTCTGTTATCTATGGTCATGAATTGGATGGTGAAAAACAATACCGATTTAAGGTAACAATTAGTGACGAAGCCCGTGTGTACAAAGGTACCAATTCGACATCAGATCCTAATGAACGTGGTAATACAACAGATTGCTACTATCTTTACAAAGATATTGCCACATCCATGATTAAAACCTATGGCTTAAACACAAAGCAGATTTATAAAATCTTAGCAGGAATCTATACAGATGAGATTACTCCATCAAGAGGAAACTCGATAACAAACGAGGAATACATTGAAGCACTTCAAACTTACGCAATTCGTTCTGTCGGCTATGTAGAAGGAGAAAGTTCTGAAACAGATGCCCCTCTGGGAACTTTTTCATTAAACCCTTCAAATAATCCATATTACACAGTTTCCGGAATTAAGGAATTCTCAACACAAAGCTATAACTTTACAGAAGTTTCTAAGAGCCACATCATTACAATCAATGCTTACATGGGTCTTAGTGAGTCTCCTCTCGATCCAGATACATTCAGCTCTAAACTTTATAAGATGGACAAATATGGTAAGTATCTCAAAGAAGATGGTACTACCACAACAAATATGTCAGAAGCTGCTTATGTTTTGCTTTTTGATACAAAAGAAAATACAACAGACCAGGATGCTCTTACACTTCGTTCTCAGATGCTTGATGAAGATAACCTTCAGATTACAATCCAGTTTGCCAATTTTGCAGATTATCTTGATACAAATCAGCATTATCAGATTGTATTGGAAGGTAAAGACGAAGACGGCGTAGACTTCTCTCAGACAAAACAGTACTGCGTACTTGTAAAATCAAGCAATGAAGCTCCAACTCTAAAAGTAACCGTTCCTAGTGGTTCTACAATTAACCTTAAGGGCGGCCAAGATGCTGTATTCAAAGGAACTGTAACAAATCCTACTACAGGTTTAAGCTGGGTATATGCATATATAGTTAAGAGTGGAAAAGACTCTAGTGGCAACGACATTGACGGTCTTGACGATAAAGAAGGAACAGAAGTTGATACATCTAAGCGAATTTATGCTATCGGAGATAACTCTACTACCGAAGTTATAAGTGATGATGATACATGGACTCTTACAATTCCGGCTTCTAGTTTTGATCAGTATAACTCAGTACAGTATCAGATTAAGATATTTGCAAGAGAATCAGCAAACGAAGACAGTAACTCTACTTCGGTAGATAAATATGTTTACTATGATGTTACCCCACCAGATGTAGATATTACAGTTTCTCCAATTGTAGAATACGAAAATACAGATGATGGATTTGTTCCGGGAACAAAATATTTAAATAGTGAAATTAAAGTTTCTGGTGTTGCATCGGATGATAATGGTATTGCTTCTACAGTATTACATATCTATGCAGGTGATACAGAGGATAATCTTGGTTTAATAGATGAATTGGATTCATCCCTTGTTGTTGCAGGAACTACAAATACAGAAAACCGTCCTCTTTATACAATTAAAACAACGGACGAAAGAATTAACAATAAATATGTTCAGTTTGAGTTTGTTTCTACAGACCTTTCTGGTAACACTACAAGTACAAAAACAGATGATGTTTATCTTGTAAATCAGGAAACTGATAAACCAATTATTAAGTTCAGTAACCTTGATAAGAACTTGTCAGATGTAGACGAAATTCAGATTAACAATAACCTCTTTGACCAGACAAGTAATAACAAATTACTTGGAGTCGCAACAGATGATGATAAAATCTTTAGTATTTGTGCTTATTACAAAAAACAGGGAGACGCAGCCTACAGCACTACACCGTTCTTCTCAAAATCTTCGATAGATTCTTCTTCTTATACTGTTTCTATTCCTTTGGTTAAGAGTAATACAGCCTTTGACGAAGGTGTTTATACAATAAAGATTGAAGTTGCAGATACAAATGCACCAAGTTGCTCTAATACATATGAATTTGTAATTGCTATTGATGCTGGTGCACCAAAACTTTCTATAACAACAGATAATAATTCTTATGCGTCAGAAGGTCAGTCATTTACAATCAGTGGTAAGGTACAGGATTCTTCTGGAATTGTAACATTATATACAAGTTCTAAATCAACTTACGATCCTGACGAAGCAACACAAGATGTTTTTGCGTCTCTTGAAAATGCGTCTACAGAGCAGGTCTGGCAAAAAATACTTGAAGATATCGGCTCAAGTGGAGAAACTTTATACATAATTGCCCGAGATAAATATGGTAACTATACTTCTAACGAATTTACATACAAAGTAGACTCAAATCCACCAACTAAGGCTCCTGATTTTACAGACGAACAGACAGGCTGGCTTAAGAGTGGTACATATTTATTCCGTATTCCAGTAAGTGATGAATATAATGTTAATACTGGTACTGTTTATACAGATGCTTCTATGGTAAAACAAGTTTCTGTAGAAATTACAAATAGCGAAACTAGTGCAACAGAAAACCTTGCTCTTGGACAGATGTATAACAGCGCGAAATATGAAAACAAATATACATATTATACTTTGACCAAGATATTTGGAGACGGTATTTATTCTCTTGTTGTAAAAGCCAGCGATTATGCCGGTAATACAGGAACGATTATCGAATATCCAACATTCAAAATTGATGCTACAGCTCCTGTTGTTGGTTCTGTTACTGCAAAATTGGGAGAAACAGAAAAATCATCTCTTTCTGGTGCGGACATTAATAGTCTTGCAACGGTTCCATTTACATTAACAACTACAATTTCTGATGCGACAAGTGGAATTAATAAGGTGGAATTATACGATAACAGCGTACTGGTTGATTCTGCAAATTACACAGTTACATCAAATGATGGTACCTATGTAATTACTATAAAAGAAGCAGCTTTAACAACAGGTAAGCACAGTTTTGCTGTAAAAGCAACTGACAATGCTACAAATGAGAACTCTACTGCTTCGGTTAATGTTACAGTAGATCGCGATGCTCCTGTAGTTGAGGTTACAAGTATTTCTCCTGTTGTAGATAAAGATGGAGATATCTTTGTAAACAGCTACATGATTGTCGAAGGTAATGCTACGGACGAAACTGCTCTTGGCGGAAGTGCAAAACTCGCATGGCAGGTTCAGGGAACAACTCTTTCTGGTACTGTAGATTTAACAACAAATACCTACTCAACATGGAAAACTTCTAATATCTCTACAGAAGCTCTTGCAAATGGTACATATATATTGCTTGTTACAGCAGAAGACTCTAGTGGAAACGTTACAAATCCAGCAACAGAATACGAATTTAAAGTTGATCATGGCACAGATAAACCTGTTGTAACAGTAACAAATGCAGATTCTCAAATTACGTATGAACAGATTTCTGCAGAAAACAACTTGTTTGGTACAACAACAAATAATAAACTTGCAATCACCGTTACTGATGACAAAAAACTTAGTTCTTCAATAACAGTAACAACATATGCATATAATTCTGATGGTACTGTTGGTTCTGTAGCGGATGAAAAGACTTTAACAATCTCTCAAAAAGCCTCTGCAAATACTACTTACACTTTGCCAGAAGCCGAAGGTAAATACAAAGTTGTAATTACAGTAAAGGATGCAGAATGGACAGAGACTTATTCTTCTTATCACACAAATACAGAAGCTGTTTACAATGTAGCAGTAGACGGTGGTAACCCAGGCTTCTCATTTGTAACAGTTTCCGGGGCTTATAAGACTGATACTGTTCCAATGGTAATCACTGGTAAAGTAAGCGATTCTAGTGGTAAGGTAACTGTAAAAAGATATAATTCTTCTAATGATTACACTAATTCAACTAATGTAAAATGGAGTCAGGAATTTGATACAAGTTCTGGAGAACAGGACTGGACAGATACTGTAGCAACAGATCAGATAAATGGCTCTGGAGGAGATTATTACTACATTGCAGAAGATGCATATGGTAATACAACAAGCCTTGTATTTAATTACAAAATTGATAAAGTTGCTCCAACACTGGCTCCTGATTTTACATGGGACTCAGTATCTTCAGCATGGTCAAATACAACAACATATCCATTTAAGATACCTGTAAGTGATGAATGGGATAAATCTTCAAGTCAAAAAATAAGCGGAGCTTCTGGAATAGCTACAGTAGAACTTGATGTAAACGGTGTACGATCTCCTGCTTCTCTTGGTTCTGTATATCAAGGAGCAGCTGGAAATCAGGAATCTTACTGTGAAGGTACATATTTTACATATACAACTACACAGATTCTTGAAGACGGTGGCTCTACAACTGTTAAGATTATAGTTACCGATGCTGCAGGAAATGTTTATACATCTGGTGAACGAATTTACAAGATTGACTCAGGCGCTCCTACATTTGGTACTGTTGTAAAGAATCACGATGGTATAACAGCAACACAATACAATTCTTATGCAGGGGATAATATCTTTACAGTAACTCTCCCTGTAATCGAAAAACTTTCTGGTATCAAGTCAATCACTATAGATGACAATAAAACCCTTCTTACAAAAGTTGATGACATTACTTCTGATGTTGCAGGTTATACAATCAGTCCTGCTGTTGCAGAAAACACAATAACAGGAGATGCTGGACAAACTTATACAATTAAATTTACAAAAGCTGCAATTGAAACAGGTCAGCATGCATTTAACTTTAATGTAACTGATATGGCAGGTAATATCGGAACAACTACAGTTACACTTTCTACAGATACAAATCCTCCAGAAGTTTCTGTAAGTGGTATTAAACCTGTTTATAATTCGTCAAACAATACTGTAAATGGAACAATTACAGTTTCTGGTGTTGTAACTGATGATGCTAAACTTGCTTCTCTTGAAGGAACAAACCCAAGCTATACAGCCGGTCCTGTAAAATGGGAATTAATCAACTCAAGTTCTTCAGTTGTTGACAGTGGATTTATTTCAACTGTAGATGGTGGTGTTTATGCTTCATGGTCAACAGAGGTTGATACAACAAAATTCTCTGATGGTACATATACCTTTAAAGTAACTGCAAAAGATGCTGCAACAAACACAAATACAGCTTCTGTAAACCTGATAATTTCTCAGGAAACAGACAGACCAACTCTTTCATTAACTTCTGGTAGTCTGGATATTACTTCAGAAGCTTTGATTATTGCTGATACAGCAGAGCCAAAATCAAATGTATTTGATAAGGGTGCTAAGTTAACAGGATTGATTCAGGATGATGATGGTATTTCAAGTGTTGTTGTAACAGTTGGAGATGATGAAACAACAATTGATCTTTCCAGCACAAAACCTACTTCATACTCATTAAATCATACACTTCCAGAAACTGAAGGTATTTATAACGTAACAATTCAAGTTACAGATATTGTAGGAAACGTAACATACGGAGTTCTAAGCAAGTCTTTCTGTATCGCTGTAGATAGCGGATCTCCTGTATGGACAAACTTTACTCCTGACAACAATGGATATTACAATTCTTCAATTCCAGTTTCGGCTACTGTAACAGACGGAAGTGGCTCAATTTCTGTAACAGCAACAACAGTACCTGCAAATGTAACTTCTACACATTCAAGTTCAGCATGGACAGTAGCTGCTACAGAAGGAACATTTACTGATACAATCGCTTGTACACAAGATAATACAAATACTGGATACACAGTTGTCTATACAGCAACAGATAAGTGGGGTAGAACAAGTACTAAGTCTGTTCAATTCTACTACGATAATACTGCTCCTTTGTGGCAGGATGCTAATAGTGGAATAGGCGATAACAAAACTCAAACCACTGTAAATGCTGCATGGTATAAGTCTGAGGCTCTTACAATTTCTGGTAAATTAACAGAATCTGGTAGTGGTGTTGAGACAATTTATTACTGGGTAAAACGAAATTACAATGATGCAATAACAATCTCTAGTGATGTAAGCGGAGCAACAGGTTCATTTGCAGCATCTAATGCCGATGGAGTAGCAACTTATAAGGCTGCTATTGATGGCCTGGAAGATTACATTACAAATGATGTAAATAATAATAATGAAGCATCTTACGCAGTTCTTTATTTGATTGCTGTAGATAAAGCTGGTAACAAAGCGTTCTATTCTTACAACGTAAAAGTAGATACTCAGGCTCCTGATATTGCCGGCGGTAATACTTCAACATACTTAACAAATAAAGTTAGCCCATTAACTATAAATGGTACTTGTTCAGATACACAATCTGGAATTAGTGGGGTAACAATTAAGATTGGTTCAACTTCAATTGCTGAAACTGTAACTGTAAATGGTTCTAACTGGAGTGTAACAATTCCAGCTGATGAGTGTGAAACTGGTAATATCTATGCAACCGCAATTGATAATGCAGGAAATAAAACTTCGGTTGCAGTCGGTTCTATCAACGTTGATATAACCGTTCCAACAGTAGCATTAAGTGAATCTATTACTGCATATGCAAGTAGTATTAACGGCTCTAAGGAAGTTTCTGGTAAAGTAACTGAATCAAATCCTGCATCTCTTGAATTGTGGTATAACACTGCTAATACACCTACAACCGCTTCAACAGATGAATTAACAACAAAAGGTTGGGTAAAATTCTATCAAACTTCAGATGCTGCAGAAATATATAACTTTACGACAGATAATGCCGATGGCACAACTTACAGTAAACTTCTTGATTTTGATACCGTATCTGGCGCTAAAAACAATACAAATGGTCAGAGTACTCTGTACATCCTGCCAGTTGTATACGACCAGGCAGGTAACTGTAGTGTTCACGGAACCGGTACAACACAAGACTTTACGGCGCTTGCTAGCTTCTCTGTTGCCTTTACTGTTGATATGAACGGAGACAGACCTGTAGTTAAGATGAACGACCTTACAGACGGTTCTACAACAATCCGTAAGTACACAACAAGTATTACAGGTATGATTACCGATGATGACGGTATTACAGAGTTCTATATTTCTCCAGATGCAATAACTACACAGTCTGAATGGGATGCTTATATTGCAACTTTGACGACAACAAATGCTGGCGTTGTATACAAGACTGATCTTGGTGCAGAAAATGGCAAGATTCTTGAGTGGACAAGTAATGGTTCATTTACATACACACCTTTAAATAGTGATGATGGCAATCATTATTTGTACTTCTATGTAAAAGACAGTAATAATAATATCTTCTTTACAGGAAAAACTGCTGCTTCTGGTGCAGATGTTTACAGACCTTATATTCTCTATAAGGGTGCGACAATCAATACCGATAACACCTCGGTAGTTACTTACCAGACAGATTCTAATCCTCCAGCTATAGAATCTCCAGCATACAGAACTGGTAAATCTACAAAAACAGGAACTATCATTTGGAGTGATTACTCAGATTCTTTGCCTTCAATTATCAATGTTGGTGGTTCAGAATATGCATACATTCAGTTTAGGGTAACACCGACAGATGCTCTTGGAATCAGTTCTGTTTCTGGTCAGTTGCAGACTGAATCTTTGACATTTAATGATAATGACGATGATGGAGTTTGGATTTCTGATCCTGTCTTTGTAGGTCGTTATACAGATGTAACAGAGTATTCTGGATGGACTACAAATTCTTCTTACAGTTTGATGATTACAGCAACTGATGTTTCTCAGTTAACTTCAAACTTAACTAGAACGGTGGCAATTGATAATAATGCTCCAACTGTAGAAAATCTAAATCCTTCTTCTACAACAATGAAGACAGGTACATTCTCAATTAGTGGTACTACAACTGATACTGGTGTAAGTGGGGATGTTTCAACTCTCAAATATTGGGTAATTAATTCTGACTATAGTTCATATACAGATGCTCAGCTGATAACTGCGATGAAAGCTGCAACTCAAACAATGGAAGAAAATGCAACTCCAAAACAGTTCTCATATAACTTTGACGGAACTGATAATCCTGCATTCCCTTCTACAGCATCTGCGCTAACTAAATACTCAGACTATAAGATTGGAGATACAGATTACTACAATATTCCAGTATATTTCTTAGCTATAGATGCATTTGGTAATGAATATCTTAAAAAGGATTATACAGTTTACTACAATCCATATAGCGATCGTCCTACTGTTGTATTGTATACTCCAGGTGAAGGAGAAGAATTGTCTGGTACAATTCGTGTTAGTGGTTCTGCAGAAGATACAAATGGAGGAACAGTTGGTTCTATAGATTCTGTATACATTCAGATTGATATAAATAAAGATAATGAATTTGATGAAACAGATTTGGCAAAATTGCTTGACCTTGGTTATACAATTCATGCTGTAAATGGCATTTATACAGATGGTTCTTACAGTACATACAAAGATATTAATTTGCTTGAGACTAGAGCAACAAATACAGAAGCAGATAGTTCTTTCTGGGGTATCGTATGTAGTGGTTCAACCAGCTGGTATGCTTCTATAAACTCAAGTCAAAATTTGCAGCTCGATGATATTCAAGAAACTTCTGGAACAGATACAGTTTATCCGCTTTCTGTTCGTGCAGCAGCAATTGATGATACTGGTGTATTAGGTTCTTGGACAGATAAAGTAAGCTTTAAGATTAATCCTAATGCACCAACCTTTGGTTCTGCAGTCCCTCCATACATAACAGACGGAGAAAATAGTAAGGATTATTCTTCTTTGGGAACTACCTATGTAAATGGAGTTTGGTCTTTAGTAACTTCTGTAGAACATTCTTCAGGTATTAAAGAAGTTTCATATTCGTTAAATAATGGCTCTACAGTTTCTATCGTTGAGAATAGTGTTATTAAGGACACTGGAAAAGTAAGTTCAATTACAAATGGATATCAGCTTACGATTCCTATTACAGGAGATTCTGGAGAAGGAGTTTCTAATCTCACTATCTATGCTACAGAGGCAGGACAGGGTAAGAATAACAATGCAACTTATTCAGTAAATTATGATAATGCTGCACCAACAATTTCTTCTCTAAATCAGAATGACGAAGACTGGACAGAAGACTCTGTTCTTAAGAATGACAATAGTGCGCTTGTAATTGGTTCTACAGTAGAAGACGGAACTTCTGGATTGAACAGAGTATTGTTCTACTTCTATCGAGATGGTGATGGTAAAGGTAAGCGAATCTTTGATGTTGGTATGAACTGTAAAGATTCTGATGGAAATTACATAGAAACCTTTACTAGTGGCGGAAAGACTTATCCTGGTCTAAATGTCGATGCTCTTACAGGTACAGAAGAAACTGGAACTTCATATATGGAAGTAAATGGAAATAATCTGTATGGATATAGAGCAACAGGTTTAACTCGAGCCAGCGAAACTTCAATTTCTGGTGTTCCTGAAAATATACATATCCGAACGGGTAGTGTAGTTTACATTGGTAACTCTTACCATAAGATTACTAGTGCTACAACTACAGCTGGTGTAATGACATTAACTATTTCACCATCTTGTACAACTACAGAAACTACTGCGTTCTTCCCATATGCAATGTCTGTAGATAACTTTAATCGTGAAACGGTTAAGAAGTTTACTACAGAGACTCAGACAATCACTAACGATGATGGCGATGGTATGCCGGAATCTATTGGTGGATTGGCAACTTCTCGCACTTGGACAGCACAGTTACATGCAAACTGGATGCCTGATGGTCCAATTACATTTGTTATGTTTGCATTTGATGGTGCTGAAAATGTAACTTCAAAAACTATCACTTGTAAACTTGAAACATCTGCACCTCGTCTAGCAAAGATTCATTTTGGTACTGACTTAAATAAAAACGAAGGCTTTACTGATAATGAATTTGAAACTTATAACTTCCTTACTGTAGAAGGTGCTTATCAGGATGCATTTGCTTTAACAACTAAGTCTTATAACGAAGTTATTGGTGGCGAATCAACAGCCTCTACTCGAGATGCATTTAAGATTAAGGATAAGCTTGCCGTTATTCCAGAATTTACTGGTGGAAACGGAGAAATCTATCTTGTATTCAATAATGCCGATACAACAACAACTCTTGATACAGAAGGTTATATTGAGACTGCAGGATATACTTCTTCTACAACAGCGGGAACAACTACTGCAGGAACATTGAATAGTACTCAAGGTACTGTTAGTGGCCTTGGTTCTTATTATCAGATTAACTCTAATCAATTAGGAACTGCTTCTACAAATGATACTGATTACAAGAAAATGTCGTTTACATTCTGGGATTCTACAGATGGTCTTGTAGCCGGTTCAACTTCTCAAAAGTGTTTCTTAAGTGTTCGTGACTTCTTGGTTAAGACTACTGATACAGTAAATCCAAATGCTGTTGTTGATAAGTTCTTCTGGAATGGTACAGGTGATGGTAATAACAGCTTGTATCAGGGAAGCAAAGACAATGGTCATATAGAACTCGAAGGAGACCTGACAGACGAAATTAAAGAGTTGTATGGTGATGATCCTAAAGTTTCCGGAAAGATTGTAATTAGAGGCTCTGCATACGATGATTCCTTCTTAAATAGCCTTGCATTTACAATGACAGACTTTAACAGTGCTGCATCAAATACAATTGCTACTTATAGTAATGGAACCTGGACATTGTCAACCAATACAATTTCAGCTTCTCCATATTACGAGGTACTTTCTGTAGAAGACGAATACTTTAGTCAGGATGGACATAAGGTTAATTGGGCTGTTGCAATCGATACAGCAAGAATTGCTTCTGTTGCTAAGGAAAATGTAACCTTCACTGTTACTGCAACAGATAACGCTTCTTTAACATCAACCTCTCGTGCCGCAAGCGAATCCACCCTGGATTCCGAAAAGCACCGCCCATCATACCAGATGGACGTGGTACCATATATAGGTACTATTAAAACTGAGCTTTCCGATGGAAATAAGAAACGTCCTAGCGTTATAAATCGTTCTGCACTGGGATATTATCCTGTTCGACGAGGAAGTTCTCTTACTATCAATGGTTTCAACCTGAACGGAACTTCTTCAAAAGTTGATATTGGTACAAGTACTGATTTGACTCCAGAGGATACAAGCACGGAAAATAGTCTTGTAGTTACAGTAGACAGTGAAACAACATTCATGACAGGTGATATTGTTGTAAAAATTGGTGACATACAATCTTTAAATAATATGTCTGCAAAATCTGTAACAAGTGATAGCGGTACACGCATTATTGAATATAACACAGAACCGAACGACCAGAATAACGCTCTTCTCACAGATGAACGCAGAGTAAAGGTTGTGGATGTTTATACTACTACAGATAAAGAAGATAAGCGTATGCTTGATATGGCAATAAGCGGTAACACGATTAACTTTAGTGCAGGGTATAAAGATGCATACTTCTCTGTTATGATGGGTGCGAACGGAACCTCTGTTGGTACAATCAGCAATTTGCGAAACTCTTATACCCGTTACTTTGACAATGCAATTGCGGTGAATGAAAGTGGAACACCATTTACCGTTTCTGCTTGTGGTGATACATATGGAACCCCTGTAAAAGAATGGGGAAATGGACCATCTCAATTTGCTCTAACAAAAGGTACGAATGGCCCTGCATGGGAATATAATAGAATCTCAAATAATACTTCGCTACTCGTTCTCGATTCAAACTGGAATGGAGCAGATCTTAACAACCTTGACCGCTTTAAGTGGCCGGCAATTACTGTAACAGGAACAAATGCTGCAACTAAAGGTTATATTTCTTACTATGACTCAACTCAAAAGTTGATAAAATTCAGATACTTCACATCAACTACAAATACAGTTGCAAGTAATTTGGCTTCTTATCGCAACGGAAGCACAGCAACTCAGTATGTTGAAGGCGCAGTAAATACTAATGAAACATACTCACAGGGATACACTGCAATTGCAGGTGCAAATGAAAACAGTGCTTATTCAGCAGTTGGTGTTACCTCTGATGGAGCTGCAGTTGTTAC
>CADBSK010000074.1 GCA_902797305.1 uncultured Spirochaetaceae bacterium
ACTACCATTAAGGTAACTGGTGCTGATGGTAAGGTTTCTAATAAGGTTGGTTATTACGTCCAGTAAACCATCAAAACTGTTTAATCTGTACTCTCTAATTTTCTATATAAATTAGAGAGTACAATTTTTTATATTAAAAGGAGAAAAAAGAATGGGAAAAATAAATATATTAGGACAAAAATTTGGAAAATGGACTGTTATTGGAGAAGCCCCAAGTCATTACCTGAAACATCATAGTTTCTTGTATAATAAAAACTGCGCGAACAATGGTTAAACGCCCGTATTAAATAGTACGGACTACATCACCACTGTTCGCGCAGTTTTTATTATAGGACAAATTAAAATAATTCATTAGAAACATTTTTCACATTAATAAAGAGATAGAATCAATATTGATTCAAATATGAAAAAGATAGAAAGGAGATTTCTATATTATGGCTGAAACAAATGTTAATATTTTAACTTTAAATATTTATGATACAGACTCATTTTCTGACGTTTACAATACTGTTACAACAGGTGAAAATCAAAGTATTTCTTATACTTATAAAGAATCTCTTCCCACTGTTTTATTTACTGCTAAACAAATAAGTTGGACTAAAATATATAGTATTTGGGATGAATGCACTTCTTTTTACCCAGGAAAATTTTTTGAAGTATTAAGAGAAGAAGGAACAGGTACTAATAAAAAAAATGTTTTAGCTATGTTTGGTAACGTAAATGAAAATAGAGCTGCTGACTTTAAAGAAAATGGAGCCAAAGATGAAAGCACCTATGTAGGAACTGCGCGTTGGACTCTCGGAACAGACGGAAGTTTTATAATTGTTGGTACAAATATTTCACGAGAAACTCAAATTGCTGAATTTAAGAAAGAATTTAAAAAGATGTTAAATACCGCTTTAAAAGTTACTATAAAAAATACAAGTGATACAGCTATTTCTCTTGCAAAAAATACTCCTCAGACTTTTAAAAGTGGAGACGCCGGGTATGAATTTACTATTGATTTTGTAAGTACTGGAGAAGAAGGGACAGAAAATTGGTTCGATTATGATGTAGTTAAAGGAGATAGCTATAATCCTCAGCAAGCAAAAGAATCTAATTCTTAATTAATACGGACACTCAATTATGAGTGTCCGTTTTTTTTATTGATTTTTTTGAAAAAATATTATATAATATATATAGAAAAAGTAAAAAGGAGTTTTCCTTATGGGATGGATGTATAGTTTTAATCGTAAAAAGCATCAGCGTCGTATAAATAAATATGTGCGTGCTATCAATAAAAATATCGCAAATGATGACCTTTGGAGAGGTAGATTTGTAGTAAAACAAGTTGGTACTCCACATTTTTATATCTATGAAGATAAGAGCGGAGCAGAACTTCAAAATGTTCATCTTGTTATTACTGATCTTAAAACTGGTACTCAGGTTCATAGATGGAATAGTGGAAATGGATGGTGCCATTTTGGTGGTAGTAACCTTTGGCGTTTTATGAATGATGCTATTGTAGAAAAGTTTGATGTATGGAGGAAAGAAGATGACCTCTATAAGCGTAAAGAAGACCCAGATTATGATTTTAATAATCCCAAAGTCCGTGAAAAATGGAGAAAGGAGTGGCAGGTATGATTACTGGTGGTTTTGGATTTTTAGTGAATTAGGATAGAATTAGAGATAAAGAATTCCTAACTCATGAATATCATCATAATCTAATAGAAACATATAATAGAGATAATGGTGATATTTTACATTTTTTTGGTGTTCTCTATGAAGGAGAAATTGCTGATTTTGAAGAGAGTAAGAAACAGCAAATTATTTTAGAATTTAGAAGATTTTTCCCTGAACAAGTAAATGCATGTCCTATGTTTTATGTTATTAATGTTGAGGAATAAGATATGGCATTTTTAGTGAATTTGAAGGATATATTAATGATGTTGCCTATATTATTGAAGCGGAGGTCATTGATTAATGTATATTCTTTATAAAACCGAAAAACGAGCAGAAACCACAGATACCCTTTTGTTTTATAGTTGTAAAGACCGTGCCCCTCTTGAAGAGATTATTCTTTCTATTTTCCAAGAGATGTACCAAAAGGAAATTGAATGGGCTGAACGAAAGGATTATACTAATTATGATACTCTTTATGAATATTGTATTTCTCGCATGAATGATTATGGCATCGCTTGGGTGCCTGAATTGGAGGATTAAAATATGAAAACTATTTATATTCTTTGGAATTACGATGTTGATGAACCTATTATGGCATCTACTGATAAATCTCTCCTTGAAGAATGTATGTGCGATTTTTTCATGGAAGATTATGCTAATGACTGTAATTGGGAATGTTATCAAAAGAAAAGCCCTCCTACAAAGAAAACACTTGCCTATATTGCCGATGAAAATTGGTATGGCGTGCTTGATTTCTATAACACCTATCTTGATATTGTAGAAAGCCCAGTAGTTGAATGATAACTGATAACAAAAAATATATTTTCTTAACTCAATATGTAGTAGATAAATGCGGTGGAGTAGAAACGATTTAGAATTGGTATAGTGGTTGTGGCTTAAATGTAGAAGTCGTTATCATACCTGATAAAGTAGAAATAAAGGGAAACAATGATTAATTGTTCCCCTAATAGGAAATAAAGAGAGGAATTAACAAAAATGAGTGTTGATGTTTCTGCTCGTCTCGTCTATGGTTTTGTGTTGAGCCATGATGAATATGCAGAGTATTGTGACCGAATGGATGCACAAGGTATGGAAACTTCTGATTTTTGTTCCTATATAAATAGTTATATGGCTGATAGTGATGTGGTTTATGGAGTCACAGTAGAAGGCACCGATTACTTTGAGCCTATCAGTAAAATCAATGGATATGATGTAAATCAGTGGGAGAGATGTCTTGCCGATTGGAAAGCAGATTTCCCAGATAGAATTGACGAAGAGCCAGGTTATTTTCTGGTATGTAAATGGTATTAATAGAAAACTGCGCGAACAGTGTTAACGAGCCCGTATTAATTAATACGGATACAGAATCATTGTCCGCGCAGTTTTTATTGATTTTTTTAAAAAAATATTATATAATATATATAGAAAATAAGGAAAGGGATTGATAAATTATGGATGAAAGAAAAATCCTTGTTGCTAAATCTTATCAGGGGCTTCCTATTGTATGTGATCCTTATGAAATCAATGGGCGTCAATATGTAAAGGTTAAACTCAAATCAGGGAATTTAAAGCAAGTTAGAAGTTATAGCGAAAAAGAATATGCTAAGTATAATCCCGAAGTAAAGATTGTTAAGCCCGCTAAGTCTCGGCGTGATGTTCTTGGTTTCGGTGAGAAGGGATTCATCTGGATTTTTAAGGGTGAAACTTATGAAAATTTAAATTGGTTCCGTGCATCTCCTTGTCGTTATACTCGCGTGTGGGGCTGGTATCTGCCTTCTGATATTGAAATGCCCGATCCTATTCCTTCCAATGTTGAGCCTATTAAGTTGGATTGGGCTGATGTGTCCCTGGATGACCAGCTGATTCCCGAAGATCAGATTGTTAAGGTCGTTGATGGTATGCTGTATGATGCTGGCGAGTCTCGCCACGTTGGTAATATTGGCGACCGTGTTGAGTTCGATGGCACTTGCACTCGTGCTACTATCAATCAGGGTCAGTTTGGTATTTCCTACTTTTTTGTATTTCAGTCAGACGAAGGAAATATTTTTACCTGGGGAACTTCGGCTCGTTCTTTGGACGAAGGTGCCCGCTATCATATTCGTGGCACAGTAAAAGATCATACTAGTTTTCGTAATACTCAGCAGACTGTTCTTACTCGTTGTAAGGTGGAGGATATTGAATGATTACTTGGGGTATTATTTGGGGCATTTTAGTTCTTGCTCTTATTGTTCTTATCCCAATGGAAATTA
>CADBSK010000075.1 GCA_902797305.1 uncultured Spirochaetaceae bacterium
TGAAGCTAAGTTAAATACTGTTCTGGCAAAGAACACAAAAGATAAATATTATTATCTGATTGAAAATTATACACAGAAAAAAATCCGCCGCCTTATCGTAAATAACGAGTACGATTTTGCGATGGAAGCAACGCTTGCACTTATTGAGAATAATCTTGATAACGAAGAAGCTGTTGAAATGTATACAGTGATTTCTGATGCATATGATATTCAGCAAAAGCATGAGGCCGAAGTTGAATTCCAGAAGCAACAGGAAGAAAAAAGACTTCAGGCGGCAAAAGAAAAGCAGCGTGGTAGCGTTGAAAAAGAATATGTGTCGGCAACAAAAACAAGTTCCGGTTCGGTTTATGTTTCTGGTAAAGAAACAAAGCTTACCAGTAATAACTGGAAGATTGCTTTTGGCCTTGTAAATCTTGGTTACCTTATGGAACCCAAAGGAGAAATCAATTCTTTACATTATGGAGTTGCCGGTGATTTTAGATTTGAGCGAACTATCGAAAAAAAATGTATAATTGGAACAGATATTTTTGGCGGTGTTCACTTTCTAGGAATGGCAGATAAAGAAAAAATAGTTCCATTGCTTGGTGATTTTGATGCTGCAGTAAAAGCGGCATTTATGCAGTTTACAAAATACCTATTTATTAGAGCAGGATTTGATGCTATAATAACAGGTAAATCAAAAACTGCAACAGATACAATCTATGTTGTTGACAATTTTTATTCACCATATGTGGGGATAAAATTGGAAGGCATTCCGCTCGGAAAACTTAAAGTTGATCTTGGAGCAGATTGGCTTGCAGGGCACCTATTTAATAAAGACGTTAAACTTGCAGCAGGTGGCGCTCTAAATGTTGAGATACCATTCGCTGAATTGGAAAAAGTAAAATTAAATTTTAATATTGGCGTAAGAGACAAACTCTTTATGAAAGATACTGGTATGGAAAACCGGGCTAGTTTATTACTTGCAATTGGAGTGGAAAATGTTGTTAGGTAAGTTTAAAAGAATTATTTCGACTTTATTAATTGTGTTCTTCATGGCGACTGTTTTTGCAGCAACAACAGACCTGGCAGTTCGTTTTCTTGATAAGGCAAACGAAGCTTATGAAGACGGTAACATTGAAGATGCTTACAAGTATGTGAATCAGGCATTAGCTGTAGCAAAAGATGAAGATTCGCAGACGAATGTACTTTACTTTGCTCAAACCGTTTATAAAGTAAAGTTGCAGGAACTTCAAAAGAAGTATGATGATATGGCTCTCATTGATATCAAGATGAACCTTGAAAAGTATCCTAATATCGAGAATACCACTATCAAAAAGCTTGTAAAGCAGATTGAACAGGACCAGGAAAATAAAGAAAAAGCAGCTCAGAAGGCCGAGACTGCTGCTCAGCGTAAAGTAGAACAGGAGCGTTTTGAAGCTCAGCAGGAATCTATGGATGCTCAGGCAAAGGCCATGCAGGATTTAGCAAATGCATCTAAAGAACAGAGCAAGACTTCAAAACAATTAATTGAAATTCAAGAGTTGAATAGCAAAGAGATGAAAGATACTCTTGATAGTTTGAATTCTACAATGCAAGATAGTACAAATGTACAGAATCGAAATACACGTGTAATTGCATTCTCAATTGTAGGAATTGCAGTTATTATTGTTTTCCTTGTTCTTTTGATTATGGTAATTATCAAAAGAGCGGCAAAGGCAAATCAGGTTCAGCAGGAACAGTATGCCCAGGCATTCAGACTTCTTGCACAGAACCAGAGTCAGACAAACCGCCTTATGCTTGGTGGCATTACAGACCTTTACAACGGAAATCCTACAATGAGAATTGCAGGTTCTTCTACATGGGCTCCGGCACAGGCACTTCCTGATGTAACTTTCTCAGAAGAAGATGAAGAAGAACTTAAGCAGCTCGCTGTAAAGTGTGAAGAAATTGGTCAGCAGATTGATTATGCTACAGGCCGTAAGAATAACTCAAAGAACGTTTCGGAACTTGTATATAAACTTTCTATGCAGCTTGGTCTTCCACAGGGAATGGCAATGCTCAACTTCTGTGCTGCTATGATTTATGATGCAGGTTTCCTTGCAATTGATCCGGATCTTCTTTCAGCAACTCAGCTTACAGAAGAAGAAAAGCAGGCAA
>CADBSK010000076.1 GCA_902797305.1 uncultured Spirochaetaceae bacterium
GAGCATTGCAACAGCTCCTTCTGGAAGAGCGTCGATTGCAGCCTTCTGTCCAAGTGCATCTGGAAGGAAAGTAACTGGCTTTCCGAGCTTTGAAGCAAAGTATTCTACAACTGGCTTCATGCGGTTTTTACCGTTGATAAACTTTTCTGCATCTGCATCAGTCCAAGTTTTTCCAGCCTTTTCTGCTTTTTCCTGAGCCTTTTTTACGTCCTTTTTAGGATCGCCGAGGTGGCTCATAAGAACGAGAGAGCGAGGGTTCTGTTCAAGAATGTATTTAATTGTAGGAAGAGCTGCCATAATACGAGTGTCATCCTGAACAACTCCGTCCTTCATTGGTACGTTAAAATCAACGCGCATGATAATGCGTTTTCCTTTAAGATCTACATCTTTTACTGTCTTAATCATTAGAAACTCCTATAAATGATTTTCATTTTAAATATAATGACTTTACTATATAATTTCAATAAACAAGAAAATGTATGTACGGCTGTAAAATGACTTTCTTAACTTTTTTTAATTACAATACGTCGAGTCAAGGCACGCGTACGCTTAAAGCCTTGACTTCGCCGTTTTTAGGTTTGTAATAAACCCTAAATAAAAAAAAATAAAAAAAAATCAAAATTTTTATGATTTACTTATTGACACTTTTTTGTTAAAAGCATATAGTACTATCACATTCACGAAATGAATGAGCGGGCTATTAGCTCAGGTGGTAGAGCACCGCCCTTTTAAGGCGGCTGTCGATGGTTCGAGTCCATCATAGCTCACAGTTTAAGACCTTCGGTTTTCCGAAGGTCTTTTTTTTGCAATAAAAGATTTATGGAAGTAAAAATATGAAAAATAAAAAAGGCTTTGTCCCTTCACAAATCATTTTTGCAGCAACAGAAGCCTGTAACCTTCACTGTTCACACTGTTTTGTAAGCCAGACACCGGCAAAACTTGATTACGAGGACGCAATAAAGTTCCTGGAAAGTTGCAAAGACTCATGCATTAATACAGTTGGTTTTAGCGGTGGTGAACCATTTTTAGCTTCTGATTTTATATGCAAAGTTTCTGAATACGCCTGTAAAAACGATTTTCTTTTTGACCGTATTATGACCAACGGAGTATGGTGGAATACACAAAATCAGCTGGTAGAAATCCTTACCAGAGTTTATAACAGCGGTTACGACGGAAAAATCGGACTTAGTTACGACAGTTTTCATAATCAGCCCTACTCTAAAATTTTAGCATTCATAAAAACAGTATATTCAATCTGGAATAATACTTCTATGATTGAGATACAATCGGTAATTTCTGACAATCCTAACGATAAAATCCAGGATTTAGAAAATTTTGAAAAATTATCAGAAGACCTGAATACAGAAGTTAGCTTAAATCTTGATAAGACTGGCAAGGGAATTATTGTTTTACAGAACGATCAGATTTTTTTACCAATTTACAGAACTGAACAAAGTTTTTCTTCAGAAGACAAAAGAGCATGGAACTCTAAAAAATGGTTCAAAGACGATTTTTGTGAGGGACCAGGACAAATCTTATTTGTTCATTCCAACGGAAATATAGTCCCATGCTGCGGTTTTGCAAATGAAAACGAGAAACTTGTAATTGGTTCTATCACTGATAATCTGCAAACTGTACTAAAAAATGCCTGTAGCAACAAAATGGTGGAATTATGCTATACAAACGGTTTATCAAAGGCTATAAAAATATGCAAAAAGAATAAAATAAGAATTCCTGGAAAAACAACAGACATCTGTGCCTTTTGTGATTTTGTCTGCAAAAATCTCTAAATCATAAATGCAACATATTTTTATAATATTTGTCTAATAATTTAATGAGGAGACTGAACATATGATTCTATACTTAATAACTATTGTAATTGCAGATTTATTGATTTTGTTTTTAAACTTATTTTTTAACAATCAGAATATTTCTACTCCATGGATAATAATTGTTTCTCTTATCATTCCAATTTTATTAATTGCTATTGATGGAATAGCCGCAGGCCTTGTTAGATATTGTTTTCCTAAGAAAATGTTTGATTACAAAGTTAAATTTCATATAGCATCAAAAAAAGAATGCCTTTTTTACGAAAAAATCGGTATTAAATACTGGAAAGATCACATTCTTGAATTAGGAATGTTTACTTCATTTAGTAAAAAAAATATCGCTTCTCCCAATTCTCCAGAATATTTAGAACGATTTATAATGGAATGCAATTACGGAGTATGGGGACATCTGGCCGGTATCGTTTTTAGTCTGTTACTTTTTGTTTTTTTTAATCAGAAGTATCACTTAACATTTATACTTCCGGCATATATCGTAAACGCTGTACTTAGTATTCTTCCTACTATGATTTTAAGATACAACGTACCACGATTGGAACGAAGACTTGATATTTTAAATAAAAAAATTGCGCTTTATGAAAAGCGCAAAGAAGAAAACTAGACTATTCACTGTCCTTTTGTAGATAGGTAAGAGGTATTCCGTATTCTTTTTCGTATACCTCTTTCCAAAGCTCATAGTTTTTATCTGCCATATATTTAATATTATCTTTTACAGATTTATCTAAATCTGGATATATAGCAGGCAGAATATGAACCTTGTACTCCTGAACCGGAAATCCATCTGCATCGATTAATTCTGTATCTTTCATTGTAATAAAGAAAGGAAGAACAGGAACATTGTTATTTACAGCAAAACGGTATGCACCAGTAGTTACAGGTCTTGGTTTTTTATAATTCCACCACATTCCCTGTTCTGCGTAAATCAAAATTTTCTGTTTCTTTTCAAGCAATTCTTTTATTGCAGCCATAAATTTTTTCTGGCAGCTAAAATTTGAACTCAATGGTAAAGTATTACACTGTCTGAATAAGTATCCATAAAAGCCAGGAAAGGAAGTATAGTTTCCTTCTCTAATTACCTTCCAGATAATATGTTTTTTTAAGAATTTATCAATTGTGACCAGAACTGCAAAATTATCAAAGGGATTAAAATGATTACAGGTCATAATAATCCCCTTGTCTTTTACCGCTTCAAAATTTTCAAGCCCTTCAGGTTCAGACAAAATCATCTGTTTATTTTTAATAAGACCTTGAATAAACTTCCAGCCAATTTTATTAGCAATATAAGTGCTGATTTTACTCTTCAATTTTTTGCGAGTGTAATCAATCTTATCAGCTTCTAAAGGAATTGTAGGAGGATCTTCTTCAAGGTCCTTAGACCACCATTGATTTTTTTCATATTCATCAATTTTTGCAAGAACCTTTAATCTTTCAGGAGATTTTTGAACTTCGTTGTTTACACAATTTTCAGAAGCTTTATTTGCCATATTAGTCAATTTCCTTTAAGCCAATTAATTTCTTTAAAAGCTGAAGATAATTTATACGAGCAAGACCTTTAGCCTTCTGCTTTTCAAATGCAACTACGGTGTTATTGTAATTATTTGGATCATTGCAGTCTTCTTCTGCCATTTTACAAAGTCGCTCATACTGCATTTTATCCCGTTCTTTTTTATCAGAACCATAGTCATCGCGCATTTTTAAAATCTGTTCGTAATAATCAGTCTGTTTTGCATATTTCCAGAAATAGTCTTCATACAAAACATTTTCGTAATGCCATGGTTTCCAGTTAATTTTATAGTGAATTAATTTTAAATTTTTATCATCAAAATCTGGATTTTTGTATGCGGTTTTGTTCCAGCCCAAATCAACAAGTTTAACACGATTCTTACACAAGACATTAAGATAATCTTCATCCTGAGTAACACGGAAAACATACTGTTTAGACAACTCAACAAATTTTTCTGCAATTTTAAACTTTAAGAATCTCTTGTTGTTTATCAGTAGAACGCCGGCATTAAAATATTGTTCTGTTGGGACACCCAATACCTTTCTTGTATATTCTCCAAAAACAGGAACTGTCTGCATAACTTCTTCTACACTGGCAGCAACAAAATAATCTTTGACATTCTCATTGTATAATTCTGAAATATCACCAAGAATAATTGTATCACAGTCCAAATATAAAACTTTTTCGTAATCTGGAAATAAATCAGGAATAAAGAAACGATAATAAGTTTCTTTTGAGTAATAATCTCTGAGATGGAACAAGTCAGAAATCTTATCAAGTTCATTTTTTAATGAAATAAACTCAAGGGTAGAATTTGGAGTTAAAACTTGTTTAATTCTTCCTTGTACGCGTTCATCCAGATTTGTTGTAAGAACGTAAATCTTATAAAAATAATCCTTAGATGCATTATCAAGTAGTGATTTAAGGCACACTGTTAAGAAAGGTGCATAGTTTTCGTCTGTCGCAAAAAAGATAGGAATTTCGTTTTCTCTTAATTTAGCCATAATATTCCCTTAAAATAAAATTTCTCTCTAGGTTTTAGACACAAATTATAAATTATGGTTGCAAAAAATAATAAAAAAACCGCTCTTTATTCAAATTAATTTTTTCTTTATATTATAAAAATGAATAAATCATATATAAAAATCTTTCTGTTCTGCATCTTTTGCTGTTCAGGTTCTTTTTTTTATGCCACCTCAAATATGGACAAAATCACCTCTGATTTTATGACATTAAGAGTTGAGCTTACAACTTACAAAGATGAAAAAACTGCTTATAACAGATTACAAGAATATGACACTTTAATAACAGAAGCAAAAGCAGACTGGACATATGAAGAACAACTCGTCTATGACAGTTTCTATGTTTCTGAAGAATACAATTACCTTCTAAACGATAAATCAAAGATAAAATATATAAAAGATAAACTATATACACAGGCAGAAAAAAATGAGCAATTTATCCAGCTGCATTCATCAGAAGAATTATCAAGCTGGATTTACACACTTACTGCAGACTGTTTCAGTTGCTATATGTATTATTCAATAGTTGCAGGAACAGTAAAATATGGAACTAAATTAAAAAAATATTATAATACTGCTCTGGAAATTAATCCGGACAGTTCTACAGCTTTAACACATTTAGCCCAATGGTATTACTGGGCTCCTGCAATTGCAGGTGGAAGTCTAAACAAGTCAATAGAATTATGCGAAAAAGCGCTAAAAGAAAAAAAGTCGTCTGCAGAAGAATTTTATGCTTTATTTTATTTATCACAGTTCTTATTTGATAAAAACCAAAAGGAAAAAGCTGCCGTATATTTAAACAAAGCACTAGAAATTGAAAAAGACAGCGAATTCATTAAAAATTATATAAAAATTAATAATGACGGTTATTCTTTCTTTACATACAATAAAAATAAATCAAAACTTGAAGGATATTATTCCGAATAAAAATGGAGAATTTTATGAGTTACCTTATTACTTTATTAAAAGGTATAATGATTGGAATCTGTAACGTAATTCCGGGCGTTTCAGGTGGAACTCTTGTCGTTATCTTTAATATTTATGACGACTTTATGGATATAACTTCCTTAAACTTAAAAAAAATAATCCAAAACAGAAAGTTTACAATTCCTTTTATTTTAGGTATGGGACTAGGAATTTTAGGATTCAGTAAATTAATTACAGTTTTATTTGAAATCTTTCCAACTCAAACCTATTATTTTTTTACAGGATTGATTTTAGGAAGCATTCCTTTGTTGTTTAAGTACGTATTTAAGAATAATCAGGAAAAAGATTTTTCTGCATTAAAAATTATTTCACTAATACTTGGGACACTTGCCGGTATCGCAATTATTATTTTATTTACCTGTTTACAAAAAAAATTCGGAACTGAAAATGCCGTATCGGCAGAACTTCCGCCGATTACCTTTCCTTTAATGCTTAGAATTTTTATTGCAGGATTTTTTGGAGCAATTGCAATGATTATTCCTGGTATTTCAGGAGCACTTTTAATGCTCATTTTAGGAGTTTATACAATCATTCTTGCTGCTATTTCAGCCCTTTTTGTTCCAGAAACAACAATTCATGCATTTATTCTTCTTTTGCCTAGTGTTTTAGGAATCCTTACAGGACTTGTTGCCGGCTCAAATCTACTAAAGTTTCTTTTAAGAAATTTTCCAAATTATACCTATTCCGTAATTTTTGGTCTTATAATTGGCTCTTTATACACAATCTGTCCTGGATTCAAAGATATAAACGGCGCAGGCTGTGCTATCGGATGTGCTCTTAGTCTTTTAGGCGGCGCTGCTCTTGCATTTTTCAGTTCAAAACTTGGAAAAGAAGAAGCTAACAAAGATGAAACAAACGATGAATAATTCAAAAACCTTTGTCTTTGATATGGATGGTACCATTTTTGATTCAATGTATGCATGGATCAATTGCGGAGAAAGATACATATCTTCTCTAGGATTAAAACCAGAACCAGATTTAGGGAAAAAATTACTTTCCATGAATATGAAAGAAGGGGCAGAATACCTTAAAAGAAAATACCTTTTAAATATTTCATTAAAAGAAATATGTGACGGTATAAATAATACAATTAAAGACGCGTATAGTTTTGAAGTTCAATTTAAACCAGGTGCAAAAGAATTTTTACAGGAACTAAAAAAACATGGTAAAACAACTGTACTGTGTACAAATACCGACAGATGCACTTTTAAAAATGCTTTTAAGCGCCTAGGCGTAGAATCTCTCTTTGATATTATTCACACAACTTCAGAGATGCAAATGTCAAAAAGCAATCCAGAGATTTTTATAGCCATCGCTAATGAAACAAATTCCACACCAAAAGAAGCCTGGGTATTTGAAGATTCTTTATATGCAATCCGTACTGCTTTTAACGCTGGTTTTAACACTGCAGGAATTTACGATGAATACTCAAAACACCACCTTGAACAAATAAAAAAACACAGTACAAACTTTTTTAATAACTATCAGGAAGTTATGAATTATTTTTTTAACTAGCCCCACACTCTCTCAACAAAAACACCGCTGCACAAGTTATACGTCGCTTCGCAACCTTTTCTGCAGAGAAGTTATATAACACGCCGCTTGTGCGGCTGGCGAATCAGCAAAGTACTTGATTGTGAGTACCAGCCGATAATCGAAAATCCGTTAGAAAATGAGCTGCGGCAGCGGGTCATTTTAGGATTATCGTTTAATCGGCTCAAGCTGCGAGACTTGCGAGCAGCTCTAGACAGCAAGAACAATTAAGTACTTAAAAAAAAAGGCACCTAAGTTTCCTTAGATGCCTTTATATCAATTAAGTTTAAATTAGCAGTTTTCTGCAAAGTATTTGATTGTGATAACCAGAGCGAAGAAAAGCGAGCAGTGGCGCAGCTTTACTGAGCGTCTAAATAGAAAGAACAATTAAGTACTTATTTAAAAATGAAAAAGGCACCTAAGTTTCCCTAGATGCCCTTATATCAATCAAGTTTTAATTAGCAGTTTTCTGCAAAGTACTTAATTGTTCTAACCATCTGTGATGTGTAGCTGTTTTCATTATCGTACCATGAAACAACCTGTACCTGGTATGTATCGTCGTCGATCTTAGATACCATAGTCTGAGTTGCGTCGAACAATGAACCGTAACGCATACCGATTACATCGCTTGATACGATTTCATCTTCGTTGTAACCGAAAGATTCAGTTGCAGCAGCTTTCATTGCAGCATTGATTCCTTCTTTTGTTACATCTTTACCCTTTACAACTGCTGTAAGGATTGTTGTAGATCCAGTAGGTGTTGGAACACGCTGAGCTGAACCGATAAGTTTTCCGTTCAATTCTGGGATTACAAGACCGATAGCCTTTGCAGCACCAGTTGAGTTAGGAACGATGTTCTGAGCACCTGCACGTGAACGGCGGAGGTCACCCTTGCGCTGTGGACCATCAAGAATCATCTGATC
>CADBSK010000077.1 GCA_902797305.1 uncultured Spirochaetaceae bacterium
ACTTTTTATTTTCACTCCTTCCTGCGACTATGATAATCGCCATGAAGTTGATAACTACAATCGAACGAAGGTTCACGAGTACGGCCACTGCTTTCAGTCAATTTTGTTGGGCCCTTTCTATCTTTTTGTTGGAATCATTTCTACGTTCTGGGCGATGATACCGTTTTTTTACAAGCTGCGGGAGCGAAGAAATATCCTCTATACAGCTTGCTTGTGTATATTAAAAAGTAAGCTGATAAATTGTCAGTTACTAATGTATCGAGATGTCATATAGATTTTTTTTCTCTATTACACTAAACTTGAATTTAATCGTATAAAAAATAGCTTCTGAGTAGAGGGTTTTCTCTCTCCCCAAAAGCAACAATGCATGTTTAGAAAAGGAAATATTATGGATTTTGTTAAACCAAACGGAAAGCGTCGTGTTGTAATTACTGGCGCAGGAATGATAAGTGGGCTCGGACAGAACTGGGAAGAAGCTTACGAACAGCTTAAAAGCTACAAAAACTGCATTAAGAATATGGAAGAATGGCATGACATTGCTGGTATGAATACTCATCTTGCTTGTCCTGCAAAGGGTGATCTTCCTAAATATCCTAGAAAGCTCGTGCGCGGTATGGGTCGCGTTGCTCTTCTTTCTTATCATACAAGTCAGCTTGCTCTTCAAATGGCAGGTCTCTTAAAAGAAGATGGCGATGTTATCGATGAACTTAAGAACGGACGCACTGGTGTTGCTTACGGTTCTAGTATGGGTTCTTTTGATTCTATCCAGGAACTTACTTCTGTAATGGAAGACCGCTGTACTGCTAAAGTAAACTCTTCTACTTACATCAAATGTATGCCACACACTTGTGCTGCTAACATCGAAGTAAGTTATCAGCTCAAGGGCCGCATGATTGTAACATCTGAAGCTTGTACTTCTGGTTCACAGTCAATCGGTTACGGATATGAAACAATCGAAAACGGTTTGCAGGACATTATGATTTGTGGAGGGGCTGAAGAACTTTGTCCTCCTGATGCTGCAATTTTTGACCAGCTTGGTTCAACTTCTATCCGTAACGAACATCCTGAAACAGCTCCAAGTCCATTCGACAAGGATCGCGATGGTCTTGTAATCGGTGAAGGTGCAGGAACTTTAATTCTCGAAGACCTTGAACACGCTGTAAAACGTGGTGCAAAAATCTATGCAGAAATCGTAGGTTTTGGAACTAACACTGACGGAACTCATATTACTTCGCCAAACAGCGAAACTATGGGAATCTGTATGCAGCTTGCTTTGGATAGCGCAGGTCTTAAGAGTGACGAAATCGCTTATGTAAACGCTCACGGAACTAGTACCCACCACGGAGACATTGCGGAAACAACTGCTACTGCCCGTGTATTCGGTCGCAAGGTTCCGATTTCTTCTACAAAATCATACATCGGACACACTTTGGGTGCCTGTGGTGCCGTAGAAGCATGGCTTACAATCAACATGATGAACGAAGGATGGTTCCACCCAACTTTGAACTTGAACAACATCGACCCAGAATGTGGCGATTTGGACTACATCAAGGGCGAAGGCCGCAAGATTGATGCTGAATATGTTATGTCGAACAACTTTGCGTTCGCTGGAATCAATACATCATTGATTTTCAAAAAGTGGCATGATCAGTAAGTTTTTTGCATAAAATAGTTTAAATAATTAAGAAAAACGCTTTCATTTTCGTTGAGATTTTGAAAGCGTTTTTTTTTGTTTTTTAAATATAAATACTTGTTATAGAAAATAACCATGGTTAAATTTTTAGTAACCATGGTTATTTTCATAAAAAGGACTTGATTTTTTTTTATATCAAAATTAGGTTTAAACAAAATGTTATATTAATTAAAGGTGGTTTAAATAATGTTGTGTTCTAAAAAGTTATTCAAAGAAAGTATTTCAATTTGTCTAATTTTTTCTAGTCTTAGTTTCTTTTCATGTAATAATCCTTCAATTGGGGATTCTATGTCGAATAATTCGGTTGAGCCTAATGAAGTTATTATTGGTGATGAGATAATTTATGGAGAATCTTTTTCTTTTGAAAATGTGTACAATGCAATTTTTGAAGAGATAGAACAAAGTTCTCGTGCATTAAATAAATCAAGGGGGATTGATACAGAAGAATCTGCTTTTGATTTTGAAGAAGAAGACTGTGAATCGATGGCGTATTTCTCTGTTCAACCGTCTACAGCAGATTCTTTAAGATTTGTTAATGAAAAACTAGGTTATTTGAATCCAGTAGAGCTTGATAAAGATATTCTCCAGGCATGTACTCCAGATAAATTAATATTTACAACAACAGAAATAGAAGAATATGAAAATATAGAAGAATATATAAATTTTGATACAAAATATTACTATATTTTTTCAAAAAAAATTGCTGATGAATTGTCTAATGAGTTAGAGGGGTTTAATTTAATCGAAGAATTCGAGGTTTTGACTGATAAAGGGTTAGAAAAACTCGAAAACATATTTAGTGAAAATGAAGAATTATTAGAAACAAGAGGCTTTTTTTCTAATTTATGGGCTGGTATAAAAGCTGCTGCTAAAACTGTAGCTAAGGCTGTAGTTACAGCTACAGAAAAGGTTGTCGATTTTATGGTTAAGCCTTATTCGATTACAGGTACAGTTCAATATACATATAACAATATTACAGTGCCAGCATACGGAGTAAGATTAAAGAATGTAGTTCTAGGTGGGCTTGTATCGAATACAGATGCAAATGGTAAGTTTAATTTAGGGCAGAGAACAGATTCTGCAGGTTTATGTTTTTTGTGGATAGACTACGAAAATGCAGCCTGCAAATTAACAAATTTCTTAGGAGTTACTGCATCAACATTACTTAAGACAGCATTCCCTTCTTGTTTGCAGAATGTGACAATCACATCTAATTCTGATTATGAAAATGCTAAAATGGCAATTTGTTGTGATATGTACAGCAGATATCTGGACGAATCTATACGACATTCTGATATACCTCAGGCTTATGTATGGGTAACAGGTTCTGGGAACGGTACGTCTTCGTCACCTTCATTTCATCAGTTAGGTGCACAAATTTTTCCTGACATTATTTTAACGGGAATATCAGCGGATTCTAATAATTTGGCAATCGAAAAACTTCAAGTATTACATCATGAATATACACATTTTTTACATTGTGTGTATGCAGAAAACAAGGATGGTTTTTGGGGTAAAATTGTTATATCGGAAATAGGATGTACACTCATAAATGCAAGTGTCGATTTCTATAATAAACTTTTAGAAACAAACTTCAAAACAAATTTTGTTAGTTTTTATGATTTTGAAAA
>CADBSK010000078.1 GCA_902797305.1 uncultured Spirochaetaceae bacterium
CGAACACGGAAGTCAAGCTCTCTAACGCCGATGATACTGCTGCAAAGTGGGAAAGTAGGTAGCTGCAAGACTTTTTTTATTTTAAAAGGTATAATTGTTTTATGAAAGAAATTAATCCATTAGATTTAAATGAAAATGTTTTTAAGGTTATTGGAAAAGACTGGTTCCTGATAACAGATGATAAAGATGGAAAATGTAATACAATGACAGCCAGCTGGGGTGGCATGGGAGTTCTTTTTAATAAGAATGTTGTTACTATTTATGTTCGACCAAGCAGGTATACTAAATCTTTTTTGGATGCTGATGATAGGTTTAGTTTATGTGTTATGCCTGAAAAATACAGAGATCAACTTAAATATTGTGGGAAAGTAAGTGGTCGTGATGAAGATAAAATAAAAAAATGTGGTTTTACATTAAATGAAGAGTTGAATACAGTATACTTTAATGAAAGCCGTCTTGTTTTTATTTGTAAAAAACTTTATGAACAACAACTTGATTCAAAATTATTAAAAGATAATAACCTCAGAGAAACATTCTGGAATGATGATGTTCATGTTATGTACATTGCAGAAATCGAAAAAATATTATTAGAAGATTAATATGGAAGTAATATTAGCAGATGTCCTTGGATATTGCATGGGTGTAAGACGTGCAGTAGATTTTGTAGAGAAGGCGTTAGAAACTTCTTCTGATAAAAAAGTTTATACGTTAGGACCTTTAATACATAATAAGATTGCCTTAGAAAAATTGCAGGAAAAAGGACTTTCTGTTATTCAAGAAAACAATATTAATTTACTAAATCAAAACACTGTTGTTGCAATAAGAGCTCATGGTGTTTCTCCAAATGTTATAAAAAATATTGAAAATACAGGTGCCATGATTGTTAACGCAACATGTCCAAAAGTATCAGCAAGTCAAAAAAATGCATATAAATATGCTCAGATGGGATATCTGGTAATTCTTGTTGGGGATAAAAATCACGGTGAAGTTACAGGAATTGCTGGTTATGCAGGAGACTCCTTTTTACTAATTGAAACTGTATCTGATGCTAAAAATGTACAGAATTCTTTGCAACAAAAGGCGGTATTATTAAGTCAAACTACATTTAATTCTGACGAATTTGAATCAATTGCAGAAATATTAAAACCTAAGTTCAAGGAATTAAAGATTTTAAATACAATTTGTTCTGCTACAAGAGAAAGACAGGATGCATTAAAAAGATTATGTCCTCTTGTCGAAGGAGTTATAGTAGTTGGAGGAAAAAATTCTGCCAATAGCCGTAGACTATTCGAAATTGCAAAAGAGAATTGTATGAAATCTGTTTTTATTGAAAATGTAGACGAAATTCCAGATTATTTTTACAAATTAAATAAAGTTGGTATTACAGCAGGAGCTTCTACCCCGGATAGTGTTATAAAAGCTGTTAAAGAAGCTCTTGAGAAATATTAAGACGTTCCATTTTCATTGAAATATCATTAGTTATCGGTTATAATTAAAATAATATGACAAGATGTTTTACGATGTTAAAGCCAGGCGTATTGAATCGCCGACTCGTTGGTGAGATTATAAGTCGCATGGAAAAAAAAGGACTTAAGCTCGTTGGTTTAAAAATGATGCAAATTAGTCCAGAGTTAGCTAGTAATCATTACGCAGAACATAAGGAAAAACCTTTCTTTGGTGAATTGTGTTCCTATATCACAAGTGCTCCTGTTGTAGCTATGGTATGGCAGGGAGATGATTGTGTTACTTTAGTGCGAAAAGTTGTTGGAGCAACTAAGCCTACAGAAGCTAATCCTGGAACAATTCGTGGTGATTACTGTATGCATACTAACTTTAATGTTATTCATGCGTCTGATAGTGATGCCAGTGCAGAAAGAGAGATAGGTTTATTCTTTAAAAAAGAAGAAATTTTTGATTGGGAAGATGGAATTTCCTGCTGGATTTAAAATTTCTTAATACCTCGGACCTACGGGCTTCGGGGTATTGTTTTTAAATATTTTATAAGAAGGTATTTTAAATGGAATCTAAGAATGTAGGTGTCCTTGGTGGTGGAGCATGGGGAACCGGTCTTGCACAAGCATTGGCTAATGGCGGTCACAAAGTTCAGATGTGGGCTTTAGAGCCAGAAGTAAAAGAATCCGTTAATAATGAACATGAAAATAAAAAGTTTTTGCCAGGTTATAAACTTAGCGAAAATCTTACAGTTACAAACGATATTATAGAAGCTGCTACTGGAAAAGAATTTATTATAATTGCATCTCCTTCATTATTTTTAGCAAGCACTATTCAAAAAATTACCTCTGTTCCGAATATTGCCGATGGGTCTACCATTATTGCTGCTTTGACAAAAGGTTTCGTACCTTCTAAAGATGGTCCAAAGCTTATCTTGGAAACTATTGAAAATGTTCTTCCTGGTATTTATAAAGGAAATACAGTATATGTTGCCGGTCCAAGTCATGCAGAAGAAGTTGCAATGGGAAAACTTACAGGACTTATTGCTGCATCAGAGAATGGAAAAAACTCAATTAAAGTTCGAGAATTGTTAAGAGTTCCTGGACTTATGGTTTATAGTAGTTTTGATGTTGTTGGTGTACAGATTTGTGCTGCTGCAAAAAATGTAATTGCAGTTATTTATGGTGCACTTGACGCTGTCAGTGAACATTCTCAGTTATTTGGTGACAACAGTGAAAGCTTATTACTTGCAGCGGGTCTAAATGAAATTCAAACTTTAGGTATGGCAATGGGAGCAACGCATCCTGAAACATTTACTTCTATTTCAGGGGTTGGTGATCTGGATGTTACTTGTAAAAGTAAATTTGGTCGCAATCGCAGATTTGGTCAGGATATAATCAAGACAGATATTCTTTCTAAATTTAAAGATTTGGATGATTTAATTGCAAACATAGGAAAGATTGGATATTTACCAGAAGGTGCAGTTGCATGTAAATATGTTCACGAATTATGCGAACGTCGTGATATAAAACTTCCTTTATGTAACGGACTTTATAGAATTCTTAATAAAGAAATTAGACCTCTTGATTTTTTGGATCAGTTTCTTTTAAAGGGAAATTATTAATAATAGGATTAAAAAATGCTTGAAAAAATTACTGGCACATTTAGCGGTATCATTAGAACATTAAGTGGTAAATCCACTATTACTGAAAAAAATATCGAAGATACTGTTGAACAGATTAAGATGGCCCTTTTGGAGGCCGATGTAAACCTTCGAGTTGTTCGTAGATTTGTTAATTCAACAATTGAAGAAGCAAAAGGTGAAAAGGTTCTAAAAGCAGTTGATCCTGGACAGCAATTTGTAAAAATAATTTACGATAAAATCGTTTCCATGCTTGGAGACCAGAAGAAGGATTTGAGCCTTAAAGGTCCAGATACAACTTCTGTAATTTTATTACTCGGTTTACAAGGTGCCGGTAAAACTACTGCAGCTCATAAACTGGCTGCTAAGCTTAAAAAAGAGGGGAGAAGGCCTCTTTTAGCTGCATGTGATTTAGTTCGTCCTGCTGCCGTTGAACAGTTATCTGTTCTCGGTGAAAAAATTGGTGTTCCTGTTTATAAGGAAAACTCTAAAGATGCAGTAAAAAACGCAGAAGAAGCATTAAAATATGCAAAAAAGAATCAGTTTGATACTTTGATTGTCGATACAGCTGGTCGTCTTCAGATTGATGAAGAAATGATGAATGAGCTTGTAAAGATAAAAAAATCTCTCAATCCTGATGAAATTATTCTTGTTGCAGATGCAATGACTGGTCAGAATGCTGTTGAGATAGCTCAGTCATTTGATGAGCAACTTGGAATTTCTGGAGTAATTCTTACAAAGTTTGACTCTGATGCACGTGGTGGTGCTGCTTTATCCCTTCGGTCGATTACAGGAAAACCAATTATTTATATTGGTACTGGTGAAAAAACTGAGGATTTTGAGCAATTCCATCCAGAAAGAATAGCAAGCCGTATTCTTGGAATGGGAGATGTTGTTTCTCTTGTTGAAAAAGCTCAGGCAACTGTTGATGAAGAAGAAGCCTTAAGATTACAGAAACGCATGCAGAAAAATGAGTTTACACTTGATGATATGTTAGCTCAGTTTCAGCAGGTTAAAAAAATGGGGTCTATGCAATCATTGATGGATATGATTCCAGGTATGGCTAATCAACAGATTGATACAAGCGGTATGAAGCGTCAGGAAGCAATTATACTTTCTATGACAAAAAAAGAACGGGCTAATCATCTGATTATCGGACCAAGTCGTCGTAAGCGCATTGCTGCTGGTTCGGGAACTTCAGTTGCAGAAGTTAATAAATTGATCAAACAGTTTGAAAAGACAAAACTCACGATGAAAAAACTTACCAGAAATCGTGGTATGCAAGCTCAATTGATGAGTCAGCTAGGTATGGGCGGTCCTGGTGGTATGGACATGAGTAAGCTGGGTGATTTAGCTAAATTAATGAAGAGATAAAATTAATCAACGTGAATTACGCTTGCAACCTTTCCTTCTGAGGTGTAAGCGCGATTCGGATTTGTTTTATCCACAAGACTGTTCATTCCAAGATAATAATTATAATAGTAAGTGCCTGAAGGTAAAGGAATACTTATTTCGTAAAATCCTGGCTTGGTCTCGTTTAATTCATAAATCCAGCTATCCCAGTTTGTAAAGTTCCCTGCTAGTCTCACAGATTGTCCAGGTTCCCCATTGTAAATAAATGTTACACAAGAATCTCTTTTTACATCAGTACAAACTTGTTGTGTGTCCTGTAAATAAATTTTAGATAGTGTAATTCCAGATGATGGATCGTATTGTTTTTGAGGATTATTTGGATCGCTTGTCCATAATCCGTCTACAATAAGTCTGTAAGAAATTTCTTGAATTTGTTTTGGTCTCTCAAGAATATAAAATAAAATACTTCTAGTAATTTTATTGTCTAAATCACGGGATTTTCGAACTTGAAAAGAATGAACAGTATTATAATTTTCAAAGTCAAATGCTATACCGACAAATCTTGGGCCTGATTCTGCTGTAAATATTATATAGTTATCTGTGACTACAGGCTTTGTTACATGATCAAGGCTGAACACGAGATTATTATATTCGTATGTTTTTTGTTCATCTAAACTTGCATCAGCAAATAGAGAACTTGTGCCTAGGGATAATAAAATTATGGCACCTGCAAGAAGATTTCGTCTTTTCATATTTTTTTTATCGGAAAAGATTAATAATGATTTGAGCGAAAAAGCATTTTTTATGATAAAATATAAGAATAAAGTTAAAATAAAAATGTACCGAAAATTTGGATACTTGTATTTTAATGGGGTAATGGGGTAAAATAAAAAAGGTATGCCAGGTTTAAGCCAATTAAAACAATTTAATGCAGATCTTCTTTCTCTTGGTAATGAGCCTGGATTGCGTTCTTCTCGAGGCGAAAAGCCTGTTACTGTTCCAATTCCAAAATCTATAAAAGATGTAGACGATTCTAATGACTTTGTTCTGGGAATGCCAGAAATTCCTGAAGAACAGATTAAAGCAAATACAAATGTTGAAAATGTTGTAGAAGACTTTTCTGATATCATGGGAGTTAGTTCTCCTTCCTCATCTGATACAAATACTAAGTCAACTCAAGCTACTCCTGATGTCTCTGGTATAGATTTGTCTTCGCTTATGGGTGGAGTTACCCTTGAAAACTCTGATTTTGACCTTGATGCAGATTTATCTGATTTTGATGAGCCAGAAGAAGAAGTTGTTCAGGCAGAACCGGAACCTGAAAAAGAACCTGAAATTGGTGATTTAAGTCTTGATGATTTATTGAGTGGGGCAGGTTTTGATGGAACAGAAGGCGTTGCAGAAGAAGTTCCTGAAGAAACTTCATATGAAGATGGTATAGAAGAAATCGAAGAAGCTTCTGCGGATGAATTATTGCAGGCAGAGCCTCTTGATGTAGAAATTGAAGATATTACTCCGTTACCAGAATCAGATTCTCCTTCTGAAAATATTGATTCGTTTGATGATATAACTGATTCAAAAACAGAGTCTTTTTCTGATAGTTCAGTTCAAGATTCAGATGATACTGATACTCTTTTAAAAAACATAGAGATTCCTCAACAGGCTGAAGCATCGGATGTGCCTTCTGAAAACGAGTTTGAACTGGAAGATGCTGCAAATTTAACTGAAGATTTTGAAGAACCTAAAGAACTAAATCAGCTTGATGATGAAGGTTTTGATGAACTGAATAGAGGCTTTGAATATAGCGGTGAAGCCATCGATATGGCAGAAGGACTCCCTGACGAAATAACCGAAAAAGACGGAATGGATGATCTTACTGCCTTGACCCAAGGTTTACAGTATGATGAGCCAGGAACGGACAATGCTTCTCCAGATGCTCCTTTGGACGATTTTAGCGATGAAAATAAAGCGGAAAGTTCTTCTGATCCATTAAAAGGTTTGCTGGAAGGTCTTGATCTGGATACTAGTCTTCCTTTGGATGACAACAATGCTTTAGAATCTACAGAAGAAAATGCTGAAACTGCCTCAGAAGTCTTGGAAAACAGTTCTGGCGACGATTTTAACTTTGATGATGTGAATATGAGTCTGGATGATAATCCAGATGAAATTAAGAGTGAATCTTCTTCTGGGGAAGATTCTGGCTTTGATTTTGGAGATATTGCTGACTTATCCGTTCCAGATTTTGAAAATGATTCTTCTGAATCGAATAAGACTGAAACAGCATCTGATAATTTTGATTTAGACAATATCGATTCTGGAGTAACTGACTTAACGGGCCTTGAATCAAATGAATCGGACCTTTCAGAGAATAAAGAGGGTTCTGATGAAACTTCAAATGTAGATAGGAATGAATTGGAGTCAGGTTTTGGAAGCGACGAATCTTTTTCGGATGCTCTTTCTGGAATTGACGGACTTGACGATTTAGGCTCCGGTGAGAATATTCAGGATAATTCATCAGAACAGAAATCAGAGGCAGAAAGCGATGATTTCTTATCTGGTTTTGATTTTAACATTGGAGATTCGATTGACGGCGAAGATAATGGAGAATCTTTTGAGGAAGGCGTTCATGAAGATGTAGATATTTCTCAAATGGCCGGATTGGAATTTCCTGAAACTGATGCACAGATAAGTAATGATTTTGAACTTGGTTCTTCAGATGATTTTGGTACTGAAAACGGTGATTTTGAGATTCCTGGATTTTCCGATGTACAGACTGCAGAAGTAAATAAAAATGGAAAGATTAAAGTTCCAGAAAAAGAAGTAACAGAAGTTTCAGAAGGGGATAAACTTCCTCCAAATACGCTTTCTGATGAGCAGTTTGAAAAATACAAAAAAAATCTTTCTTCTTATCCGTTAAATGTTCGAATTGCGGTAGAAGAATTAATTGTTAAAAACGAATTTACAGACGAAGCTGAATTTGAAATTGTTCAAAAGGTATTAAAAAAGGTTTCTGCGAGACAACTTGCCAGTGAATTGGAAAAAATGCTTGATATTTCAATTTCTGTTCCTCGCGATTTTGAACGACGAACTGCAGAAGAATATGAAGCTTACAAAAAATCCTTCCAGTATCAGTTAAGAAATAAGATTATTCCTGGTGCAATAATGGTAGCTGGAGCAGCTCTGATTTTGACAGGATTGTTCTTCTTTGGTAAGAATTTTATTGTAAGACCAATGATAGCTACTTCCTTGTACAAGCAGGGCTATGAATACCTTGAATCAGCAGATTATCCTCAATCGGAAGTAAGCTTTGTAAAGGCTACAAAGTATGCGATGAAGAAAAAATGGTTCTTCAAGTATGCTCATGGTTATAGAGAACATAAACAGTATATTAGAGCTGAGCAAATGTACAACAACATTCTAAAATGTTTTGCACAAGATAAGATTGCCGGTCTTGAGTATGCCAATATGGAACTTTATGATCTGGCAAATTATGAAAAATCAGAAGAAATTCTTTTGAGAGAAGTTCTTGATTATCATATTAACGATTCTGATGCAATAATGCTTTTAGGTGATACATATCTTGAATGGGCTACTGAAAAAGATGAATCAAAATTTGAAAAAGCCCGTTCACGCTATGCAGAACATATTCAGTTATATGGCGAAAATGACTTAAATATGGCTGGAATGTTAAGATATTATATAAGAACTGATGATCTTAAGAATGTTCTTACTGTAAAACAACGTTTTATGCCTAAGGCAAAGTCTCTTGATGCTTCTGGTTGGACAGAGATGTCTGGTTTCCTATTGGATAAATTATATGGAGAACTGGCTCCTTCTGATGAATATTTACGTACAAAGATTGAAGATGTAAAGGAATGTCTTACGAGGGCTATAAAAGCAGATGGTAAAAATCCAGTTGCTCGCTATAACATGGCTCGTTATTTTATCAAAACTCACAATACTGTAAATGCCAAAAATTCTCTTGTAAATGCTATAGCCGCATTTGATATGGCAGATACAATGAAAAAACGCGATTTGTATAAGTATATTGATTCATACCGCTTGCTTGGAGAAGAATATTCAAAAGAAAAAGAGTATTTGAGGGCAAGGGAATTGTATACAAACGGTCTTGATTTGTATTTAAGTGCCCATAATGGTTCTGGTTTTGAAGGTAATCATCAGGTTGGCCTTTTGTATGCAGATTTAGGAGATTTGGACTACTTTATCTCTGGTGATATGGATGCAGCTTTGCAAAATTACAAAGATGCTGTTGATACAGAGAATGACAATGCTCTTTTGAGATATAAGATAGGATATATTCAGTACACTAAGCAAAATTATTCAGAAGCAATCGGATCATTTATGAAGGCTGGTGATGATTATTCAACAGATAACAGTCTTCTTCTCGCTATGGGAAATACTTTATCTCTTAAAGGGGATAATTATGCTGCTCAGGGCTATTATGAACATCTCCTTGAACAGCTGGATTATGAAAAAGAGCATAAAGGTGTTTTGTTACCACAAGTAAGAAAAGATGAAGCTGCTATAGTAGAAAGTTACTTAAAAGCTTCAAATAATCTAGGGGTTACTCTCTATAAACTTGCAAGAAGAACTGGAAATAGTGCTATGAATGCTAAGTCCATGGTTATGTTCCAGGACTCAATGAGAGCATGGGATTCTATGACTCGTAATCAAGAAACGCTTGTTCGGTTGCCTGGTGGAAATCTTGGTGAGCAAAATATGAAATATGTAAGCCACCCAATACCTGATTTTGAACCTGCAATATATACAGAGCTTCCTAGAACTCTTTCTATCGAAAAAGGCCTTAAGCAATGAGCAAATTAGATTTCAAAACAGGAATTTATGCAGTTCAGTATCGAAATAGCATTTTAAAAGAGCTTTTTAGGAAATCTATTCATCTATGTAGTGCTTTTATTCCAACTCTTTTAGATTTTGCTTATTGGCCTGTTATTATTTTACTTAGCTGTGCTTTGATTTTCTATTCAATTGCTGAACTTTTACGAATGAAAGGAATTTCGATTCCTGTAGTTTCAAAAATAACAGCGGTGGCAGCACGAAAACGAGATGAGAATAAATTTGTTCTTGGTCCTGTAACACTTGTAATAGGAATATTAATTAGCGCTTTTTTATGGGAACCAGAGTTTTACCGTATTGGAATTTATTCTTTAGCATTTGGTGACGGACTTGCAAGTTTGTTCGGAAAACTTTTTGGTCGTATTCCAATTCCATTGGCAAATGGAAAAACTGTAGCCGGAAGTTTAACCTGCTTCATTGCTGTGTACATTTCTTCTTTTTGCGTTTGTATGAATGCTCCTATTGCTCTTATATTGGGTGTTACAGCGATGTTAATAGAAGTTATTCCTATGTTGGATTTTGATAATATTTGTATTCCAGTGTTTATTGGTGGATTATCTCAATTTTTGATTAATGGATCATTTTAAGTCCATAAGTATTGTTTGTGTAAAAATTTAAGATAAATAAAAGTTCCTCCAAACAGAGGTATAAAACCTGAAAAAAGGAAAAAATAGTTATAACTGCTGCATAAAATGTAATAACCGATTGATATTAAAAGAAGTCCTACAGCAAGCATTGTTGTCCTGTGAGTAGATGAAAAACTTTTAATAAATTGAGATACAATTGCAACACAAAGAATACAAATCATAGAAATCCTTAAAAGTCGTCCAAAACCCCAGCTTATAATTCCGGTAGGATACATTTCATAAGAATTAAGAGGAATTAGTATTGCAATTACTAATGAACCGCTAAATATTATTAATATGTTTTGTTCTATGTATTGTCGATAATCTGGGGAACTGCAAATTACAGAAAAAAGCAGGGCGACTGTTGCGCAGATACGACCAAAAATTATAGTACGAGTACAGAATAGAGTAAAAGTTGTTATATTATTCCACATATTTAGAACAGGAACTAATAATCTGATAGATTCTGTAAGACAACCAAATAGAAAGACAGAAAAAAAGATTATTTCGCTTGATTGAGTTTTTTCAAATTCGATTGTTATGAATAAAAAGAAGAATGATGTATAAAATAAAAACGCAAAAATCGAAAAAACAACTGCCAGAAAATTAAACTTAAAAAGAAAATTGTTTTGCATAAATGTAAAGGAATTAGACGAAGGAAATGCAAAGTTTCCAGAAAAATAATCTAATCCTGTAATTATCCCTGCGCCTAAAAGTAACATAAGGGATATGAACATAAAGAAAATTATAAATCGATTGCGTGTTCTAATAGTCATTTCTAAAATATTAAACTCAAAGTAAATAATAGTAAAGTGTAAAAAAAATAAGCCGAAAATCTAAGTGTAGTTTTGTTTTAGGGGGAAACAATGAAAAAAAACTTTGTTGGTGGATTGATTTTTATAATTTGCAGCCTTGCAATTTTTGCAGGGGATGCCGCAGCTTTAGTTGATAATGGCTTTTCGGAAGATGGCAAATACTACATTTTTGGACAGTATGGAAAGACTGATAAATCTTTTCAGGGCTGGGCTGAGATTTACACTGTAGACGTACAGGCAAATGATTATGTAGACGGAGAATACTTTAAAATTAAGCCTTCTGCAGTAACTGCTGATAAAACTGGTAAAGAAGTTTATGAATCACTTGCAAGCAGAAACTTTTATACTCTAAAAAAAAGAAATTGCAAACCTTGTGAACCAAACCAGGTTCTTTATATTAGAGAATTGGAATCAAAAGGCAGTACAGATGAAATCGTTTTTAAAGATTTTTCCAGTTCTGTTGCAAAAGATCAGGCTTATTATCATGTAAGACTTGTTCCTTCTTATAAAGGGGAAGGGCTTAATATTAAATCTTCATTTTATATTGAACTTGAAAAAAAGGATTCTGACGGTAATTCACTTGCAAAGCAAATCGTTGGAAGTCCAAAAATAAGTCGTAAATGTGTTTCAAATTATAAAATTGAACGAATTGTTTGTGATAAAACAGGAAAAAATCTTGTTTTCATAATTGAAAAAACAATAAATGATAAAACCGGCGTAAATATTCGGTATATGATTGAAGCTGTTTCTCTGGATTCGAGTTTCTTTACTAATTTAGCTTCAGAAGAAAAAGAAACTTTTGCTGGAGAAGAAGATAATTCAAACTTTGATGCAAAATAAAAAATACTGAAATTTGAATTGCAAAAAACTGTCCTTTAGGTATGAATTATTTACCGGGACAGTTTTTTTTGTAATTTTTGCGTTTTTTATCAATTCTGATGCGATATATTAGATGAGGTAAAAATGAAAAAAATTATTATAAAAATATCAATAAGTTTATTACTTGCAGGCCTTATATCTTTATGTATGAGTCCTCTTTCTTGTAAGTTAACTCCTGAAGGAATTAAACTGATTACAGGAGATTATAAGAGTCCGGAATTACAAAAGGTTTTTCTTAATAAGAATAATAATCTAGAAGTCTCGTTTTCCAAAAAGATTAATTTATTGACTTATTCGATTGAACCTCATATAGAAAGTTCTTATTCTGTTGTTGAAGAATCTGAAAAGCTGTGTAAATTAAAATTAGAACTGTTTAGCGAATTATCTCCTGGAAGTAAGTATTCTCTATTAGGGATGGTAAAAGACGAAATCGGAAACACCCTGACTTTTAGTGTTCCTTTTTACGGAATCAATAATTCAGTTCCAGAATTAGAAATTGTTGAACTGCACTCACAGAATGGAAAATACTCCTTAAATGGGAATCCAGTATTGTTAACAGAGTATGTTGTAATCAAAGCAAAATCTTCAGGAAATCTTGCGGGACTTGTTTTTTGTTCAGCTTACGATGGAGAAAAAAAAGATTATTTATTCCCATCTGTAAAAATCAAAGAGGGTGAAACAATAGTTTTACACCTAAGAAGTAATGAAGATGGATGTATAAATGAAACCGGAGATAATTTAGATGAATCTACAGCAGGTTTTTCTAAACCTGGAGTGCGAGATCTTTGGGATGAAAACAATGTTGCAAGGCTAGGGGATAAAATTGATGTTGTATTAATTAAGAACAGTTATGATGATTCAATTCTAGATGGAATAATGTACGCTTCATCAGATAATTTGGACTGGTCTAAGGAGTTGATGTATACCTATGCCCAAAAACTAGTAGAAAGTGGAATCTGGAAATCAACTTCCGTTTTAGAAGCTGTTAAAACGGATTCCTTGTCTGTTACTAAATGTATGGTAAAGACTGGAAGTGGTAATAGTGGTGATTCATGGCGAATTGGTGTTTGTAAAGAAAACGCAGCAAAATTATAAAATCATGACATTAAACAGGGCAACCGCATTATAAACTGTTCTACCTACAAAAATGGCTCCCAGTCGCAAAAACGGCTTATCAAAACCGCAAACTAGTTTGCTACACGCGTTTTGTGCTTGTAATTATATA
>CADBSK010000079.1 GCA_902797305.1 uncultured Spirochaetaceae bacterium
AATGATTAAATCCGGTGATATACAAACAGCATATCATTTTGAATCTTATTCACAAGAAAGATTGATGGCGTAGAGGAGAATTGAAAATGGATATCGAAAAGATTTATGGATTTGTAACTCCAGCATCAAAAAATGAAACTCATAAACAAGATGTAAATGGAAAAGAAATAGGTGCATCTGAAAAACTCTATGGAATTTTGTCAGAAATATTTTCACGAGTTGAAAGTAAATGTGATATTCCCATAAAGTTTTTGTCAATTAATGGAACCCAGAATAATCCTGTATTGTTGAAAATAAAAGACTTGGATAATTCATTTTCTTATGAAAATGTCTTTTGGCTTGCAGATTTGTTGTCAAATTGCACTGATAAAACAATGAAAAAGGGATTATTTTTTATTGCAAAAATGAAGGACGGCAACAAATCAAGAATTGCCTTGTGTAGAATACCAGCAGAAGAAGGTATAACTGTAAAATCCGAAAAATCAAATTTACAGTTTGATGTATTGGAAGATGTCTTTATAAAAAATTCTCATAAATTTAAGCTCGCATTTTTCGACAGCGTAGATGACTTTATGGAAGGAAAAGCTACTGACAAGCAGATTAATGACACTAAAAAAATTAGATACTTATCTGATTACTGGGTTAAAGATTTTCTTTCATGCGAGCTTACCATTACACCAAAGCGTGGAACAAAAATGTTGGCAGAAGCCATACGAAAGACAATAGAAGTTACTGAAAATGAAACCGTACAAAAGGAACTAACTTCGGTAATTCCTGTAATTCAAAATGTAAATACACAAAAGACTTCTTTTGATGGTTTTTTCTCTCTTATGCATCTTTCAGAAGAAACAAAAAACGAAGTTCTGCAAAAATTAACTATAAATCCTACTGTACAATTTCAAATAGATTCAGAAGAGTTTAATAACACTTGCACCTATCAATTTATGATTATGGATAATGGAGCAATTGCTATTGCTCCATCTAACGAATTTAATTCAATCTGGACTATTGAGAAAAAACAAGAAAAAGTGTTGATAAAATCTTTTGGAACTGTCGTAAAAACAAAGTATAAACAGAAGGTATAAGTATGACAGAAGATGAAATTCGTAAAGAATATACTGAACGATACCCTGCTCTACAATATGCTGCAAAAGACTTGAAAAACGATCTGGAGAAATATATTTCAGATAAACGAAAATTTCATATTGATAGAATTGATACGAGAGCCAAGGATATAGAGAGATTTATAGTCAAAGCGACAAAAAAAATAGAGGATATAAATACTAAAGCTAAGAAATTAAAATATGATAATCCCCTTTCTCAAATTCAAGACCAAGTAGGTGCTAGAATTCTAGTATTATATTTAGAAGATGTTGAAAAGCTTAGTGAAGCAATAAATGATTATTATAGAATTTATGAAGATGTAACAAAGGAACCTGATAATGACCATGAGTTTAAATATTTTGGTAGACACTTTATTTTGAGTTTTCCATCAGAAATTAGGGAAAAATATGGGAAAGACAAGATACCAGTTGCATTTGAATTACAAATAAAAACTCTATTTCAATATGCTTGGTCTGAATGTGAGCATGATTTAAATTATAAACCTCATGGAAAAGAAATAGATAAAGAAGGTCAAAGATTGCTGGCATTAGCTTCAGCACAATCATGGGGAAGTGATAAAATCTTTGATGAATTAATAAAGAAAACAAAATTGGATTCTTAATAACATATAAATGTAGGTATGAAAATCGTATAACAAGAAGTTCAAAGCCGACACGCGGTCAAGCCGCGTGCGGTTTAACTCATTGTTATGCTCACAGCCCACTGGGCTGGTAGTTTTATAGAAATATAGGATTGGGGCATTTCAAATTTCTCCAAAATTAATATTTGGGAAGAGGAAATGCCTGGAAATTCAAATTTACAAGATTCAAGGTCTGCAAAAGCAGATGAATTCTATACTCCACTTTCTATGATAGAAAATGAGTTAAAACATTATAAGAATCATTTCAAAAATAAAACTGTTTTATGTAATTGCGATGATCCGCGAGTAAGCAATTTTTTTCGATATTTCGTAATGTACTTTGATGTTCTGGAATTAAAAAGAGTAATTGCGACATGTTATAAAAATAATGATGCGGATTTATTTTCTCAAGAATCAACAGAAAAAGCTGTATATCTGGAATATGATGGAAGTATAAAATATTCTGGAGAAGAAGATTTTGAAAAAATCCCTTGCAAGGAATTAAAAGGAAATGGTGATTACAGCAGTAAAGAATGTGTTGAGTTTTTAAAACAATCAGATATAGTTGTAACAAATCCACCATTTTCAAAAATGAAGGAATATTTGCCGTTCTTAGTGAACAGCGGAAAACAATTTATAATTCTTGGCAATTTGAATCACGCCACTTGGGCAGAAACCTTTCCTTATTTTATCGAAAATAAAGTTTGGTGTGGTTATACAGATGGACATTTTTGGTTTCAAGTTCCAGATTCTTATGAAGAAAAAGCGACAGATTATAAAATGGTTGACGGTATAAAATATCGGCGAATGGGAAATATTTGTTGGTTTACAAATCTAGACTTAGCAAAAAGACATGAAGAATTGAAAACTGGTAAAAAATTTGCAGATGGAGAATACCCAAAATATGATTCATATGATGCCATTGAAGTAAGCCGAAATGTGGATATTCCAATGGATTATGACGGTGTTATGGGAGTTCCAATTACTTTTCTTACAAAGCATAATCCCGAACAATTTAAGCTTGTGGGTGAATTACATACTGGAAAAGGTAATGATTATGATTTTGCGTTTCCAAAAGTTAATGGCACAAACAAATATGTTAGAATTCTCATTCAAAAAATAGGAAAATAAAATGAAAATAACACCTGTTGAAATTGCTGTAAAAGATTTAGTAGAAAAATTTGAAGATAACGCAGAAAATGGCGTACGCGCTTATAGTGGAAAATTGGATATCCGCCCACCATATCAGAGAGAATTTGTATACAATGAAAATCAGCGAGCAAAAGTTATTGAAACTGTTTTTAATGGCTACCCTCTCAATACAATGTATTGGGCAAAAAGAAAAGATGGTACTTTTGAAATTATTGATGGACAGCAAAGAACATTAAGTATTTGTCAGTATGTAAACAATGATTTTTCGTTTAAGTTTAAAACTTTTAAAAGTCTTCAACAATCAGAAAAGGATAAAGTATTAAATTATAAACTTACTGTTTATATTTGTGAGGGAGACGATGATAAAGAGAAACTTGATTGGTTTGAAACTATAAATATTGCAGGTGCAGAACTTACAAAGCAAGAGCTTAGAAATGCCGTTTATTCTGGAACATGGGTAACAGACGCAAAAAGTTATTTTTCAAAAACAAATTGTGCAGCTTACAATATTGGAAGTAAATATGTAAGCGGAGAACTTAATCGTCAGGCATATTTGGAAACAGCTATAAAATGGATAAGCGGAGCAAAAAATGATGGTGAAATCCGTGAATATATGGCAAATCATGTA
>CADBSK010000080.1 GCA_902797305.1 uncultured Spirochaetaceae bacterium
GTCTGATTTATACTTGAAGATTTAATTCCTGTAGATAATGCTTTGTGCAATTTCTATCCTAAATTAGTCTGATTTATACTGAAGCCATAACCAAAATAGTAACCGAAATACAAAATTTCTATCCTAAATTAGTCTGATTTATACGCACATACCCTTTTCCGTTGTCGGTGTGTATGATTTCCAGATTTCTATCCTAAATTAGTCTGATTTATACCTACGGCATTCCCGATACTATCCATAGTATCAAGTACATTTCTATCCTAAATTAGTCTGATTTATACAGGCAAAAATTTTTCTCTTTTTGCCCTTTTACATTCTCTTATTTGTTATTTGATTATGTTATATTTTTTGATGTGTAATTGTGAAAAATATGTGGAGTATAAACAATTGATTGTTTATTGTTATTTTTTATTTTTTAACATTTACATTTGTTAGTTTTATTAAAAAAGTTTTTTGAATGAGTATTGCTTTATAATATTTGATCTATTTTTGATTTTTCAATTCCTATTACTTCTCTGTTAACTAATTCTTCCATTCTTGTATTGAATATTATTACTGAATCTTCATCTTCATCTATTATTTCTTTTAGTTTTGTTTTTATTTCATTATATTGACTTTTTGTTACTTCTCCTTCAAATACGGAGTTTTGTATCCAAAATAAATGTTGTCTGAGAAAACTTTTTACTTTGTTTACTCTTTCAACTTTAATATCATATACTATTATTACATACATTTTACCACCATATTACGAATGGATCGTATTGTTTTTCGTTTAATAAATGCTTTTTTAGTTTATATGCTTCTAATCTTATTAATCTTTGATATGATACTTTTCTTCCTAAGTCTTTATGTTTGATTGTTTTTTGTAATCTTTTGTTATATTGGTCTATAAATTTGTCTCTTCCTTTTTTATTCATTATACATGAATTTAATTCTTTTTCAAAATGTTTTTCGGTTATCATTTTTTTATTTACCATATAAAATATTAATCTGTCGACTATGAATGGTTTAAATATTTCACTCAAGTCCAATGATAATGAGTATCTTCGTTCGGATGGTTCATGTAGATAAGATATTGTTGGATTTAGCTGTGTATTGTATAGTTCTGTTAATACTGTTGCATACATCATGGAATTGCCAAAGCTTATTAGTGCATTTATCATATTTTTTGGTGGTTGTCTTGTTCTAGATTCCATTTTAAAGTTTTCTGGTAATATTTCATCAAATTTCTGATAATATTCTGCTCTAATTCTACCTTCTACATTCATTATTTCTGTAATTGTTTTTGCTTTTGGGAGTTCCTGTAGTGTTGTTTTTATGTTATTTTCTATTTTATAATATGATAATACTTTTAAAATATTTAATGCAGATCCTTTTACAAATAATTTTGCCAATTGGAGACGTTTATGCTCCTTTAAATAATGTTCACTTTGTCTGATTGTTAAATCACCAGAAAGTAATGTTTCCCGAGGATAATATGAACCGTTATAGTATCCATAATAATTGAAAAAGTGAATGGGTATTCCTTTTTGTGTAAATAGGTTTAATACTTGTGAAGAAACTGTTATTTGTCCATAAGCATACACTGAGTAAATTTTATTGATTGGGATAGGTTTTTTCTTGTCTTTGTTGATAAAATACACTGTGTTTTCGTTTCGTTTAAGTATTCCATCAGATGACAAATAAAAATTTTTTTTATTCATAATTCACCTCATATGAAACAAAATTCATAATATGCACATTTGTAACAGAGTTTAGTTTTTGATGCTTTGGGCATGTTTTGATTAATAATTTTTTTAATATCATTTATTATTTCTTCCATTTCACTAATATTCTCTTTTGTTAATTCTAAAGTTTGGGTTTGTCTTGTTGTTGGATAGTTGAGAATACCCTTAATATTTTTGAAATCTTTATTGACATATAAATAGTACATATAATACAATAATTGATATTTATGTGCTATTTTCATTTTATTTGTTTTTTTGACTTCATGTATCTCATATAATTCATCTTTTTTTCGTATGAAGTCTACGGATATTAAATCATCAATCAATTGCTCATCATCCCGTTTATATGTGTTTTCATGTAAATTTCTTCCAATAATCACATTATCTGATTCATCCTCCAGTTGAATATTATGAGAAAATAACCATAATTTTCTTTTACAAATATAATAATAATTGATCATAGAACCATTCACTTCTATAGTCATTTAAATCACCATATTTCAGTGTTATCTTCATTAGTATGATTTAACTGCAAACCTATTTCTGAGTCATATGGGACATTGATGAATAATGTATCTTTTGCTTCTTCAATATTGTTTAATTTTTTTTGTATAGCATATTGTCTGTAACTGATGTTTAACGTATAGGCCATTGCTTCATAGTATTTTTTTTCATCAATCAATTCACAGTATTCATCTAAAAATTCATAAGGTACTAACTCTATTGAATCAAACAATTTATAGAAATTGGTGGCATTTTTATTTATAAATGGGACTAATGTTTCACAGACAACATTGAAGCTCTTTGTTACCTCATCAAATATTTTTTGATCCTCCTCATTATATCCTTCAGAATATACTTCATCAAGCAGTTCTTGAATTTGACTTTCATATAATATATCTGTTTTTTTTAGACAATCCAGTGTTTTTTCAAGGATTTCCTTATCATAAATTCTTTCATCATAATCTGAACCCTCAGTAAATACATTTACCGTTTTAATGATACCTGATTCCCATCCTTTACGATTTACTCTTCCAAAACGTTGAATTAATGCATCAAGTGGTGCCGGTTGTGTGTATAATACATCATAGCTCATATCCAATGAAACCTCGATGGCTTGTGTACCAATAAGCAAATCAAGGTTATTAATTTTTGATTCAATATTTTGTCTATCCCTTAAGATAAACCTGCTATGTAACAAGGCACTATTTTCAATATCCAATAGATCATATATTTTTTGGGAATCCTCAACAGTATTGCATACTATCAAAACCCTCTTGTCCAAGGATAAATCTTCCAATATCATGTCTACATTATCAAATATTGCTCCATCCAATATTTTCACTTGATGTCTAGTATATTCATCAAGTTCCTGTTTAGACAATGAAATTACATTATCTATTCCCAATTGCTTGCTGAAAAGTTCTAGTATAAATGTTGGTAATGTTGCTGACATTATTAATATTTCAACATCATATTTTTCATGAAGAATTTTTAATGCTGCTATTATTAATGCAGTGTTTCTAGGATCATATGCATGTATTTCATCAAATATCAATAAACTATTTGCCATTTCCGTTAAACCCATTTCAAAACCTTTCACACTAAAGAAATATTTAATAATCTGATAAGGAGTTAAAATTTTATATGGTTTATAAATTTTCTTAGTTAAATTTCTTAATTGATTTACATAAGATTTTCGTTCTTCATATGAACCTTCACTTAACTGTTTATATAAAAAATATGATGACTTTCCATGTAACATTCCCACTAAATTTTCACCGAATTCACCTTTAAATCGTTCATACATGGCATTAATACTTGCAGTAAATGGCAAAACATAGAATATTCTTTTAGAAAAAGATTTATTCTGATTATTGATAGCCCATAATATTGAAGCTTCCGTTTTTCCTGAACCTGTTGGTGCAATCAAAAAGGAATTTCCTATTGTTTTTGAGGCAATCTTCTGTGTGGTTCTCAAATCATCTTTAATTTTTTTATAGGAATTAAAAGATTCCGATGCAGATAAAATTCCATTTATTCCCGCAGAGGCTAAATGATCACATGTTGTAATAATTCCTTTTAAGAAGATGCCATATGTAGAAAGAATAGGATTATCCTCATCAAGCCCTAACTGATAATCATCATATAGATTTAAATATTCACCTATTGTTTCCTTAAAAAGGGGTTTTACATCTTTAATCTCTATTTTTTTTGGTTGTTCCAGTTCATATCCCAAATATTTTTCACTTAATATCTTTACGCAATCAAAATAAGAAATCAGTTCACCAAAATTCTCTGCAATCGTTTCAATCTTTTCATTAAAAATTTCATATTCTGTTGAAGAGGGATTGTAAAATCCTTTGTATCTTTCATCCAAAGTATAAATATCTTTATGATGGGTAATTATCCCTAATGCTATGGAAAATTTAGTGTTGTCATCAAGAAAATATAATGATTCGACAAAGGAAGTAGAAATGAGTTCATGCCTATAATCCCAATATTTATCTTTGGAGGTATGAATTAAAATATTTTGAAACTCAAATGAAGCTTTACCGAAATCATGCAAAAACAAAGAATAAAAAAGGTTATCCCATAACTTTTCTACACCACATAACAGTGGAAGTTCAGAATAACTTTCTTTAAGACTTTTTAATACTTTCAATGTATTTTCTGTATGTTCTAGTAAAGTTTCATCTTCTTTAGCTAGAATAGACATATATTTACCACAACCATATGCCCTTATCTATTTCCCCATCATAAAAACATTCACCAGAATAATTAAAATAATTGTCCATCAATATAAAAGGTTTTGTTTCTTCTGTCTTTCTAGGAATATCTTCTGAGAAATATACAGGTAAAGCTTGTAATATACCATATGCTCCTTCAGTACCGAATGGTAAAATAGTTTTACCGAGTTTTACGCCGGTTTTTTTATCCAAATCAACTATATCAATATTTTTTATCATTGCCAAATCTGATGATCTACCTAACAGTACATGATAATGGGGTGATTCGAAATATTTTTTAAATTCCAAATCATCCAGGTATAGATACATTTTCGGATTCACCAGGAATTCTCTCTTAATAATGTTAGATTTATTTCCTTTTAAGGATTTTATTTCATAAATCTGTTCCAGATCTACTGATTTTGCTTCATAATCAAATAAATAACCTACTGTAACATCTTCAGGCTTAACTATTTCTCCTTTTATTGCTGATAATAAACCGTAGATTGTACTTAATGGAGGAACTGGTAGTGTGGGTTGAAATCCGCTTACAAAAGCAGGGTATCTGAATGAAGCTGTCCAACCTTCAATCAGTACTCTTAAAAATTTCATCTAAATCAACTCTTCCAATTTTCCTGTAAATTTATCAGTGATTTCTTTAATACTTCCAAATTCCACATTATCATTTTCCTTAGAAAATTCTTCAAGTTGTTCATAAATCTCAGGTAAGAATCCCTTTCTCATACCTATGTATAAATTAGATTTAATTTTGTCTTTATAATCTTCTAAAACTTCATTTAAAGCATTTAAATCGAATATCAATTCATTATCCTCTTCCCGTACAATATTCATGAAAATATTATTTCCTGTTGATATTGATGTCAATAATATTAAATTTGGAGATACATCAGTTAAGTGGGAAGTATTTTTAGCTCCTCCAGACAAATAAGGTATTGCATTAATTATGTCACTTACACGTTTGAGACGTTCATCCTTTGATAGAACCCAGTTCGTTTCATCATGCTTTAAACCTTCAGATTCAGCTAATTCGACTAATTTTGGATACATGTTACGATATCCTGTTTTTTCTATTTCTGAAAATTTACCTAATGAATCCAAATCTATTGCAAAAATACCTTTTAATATAGTTGAGTAGAACTCATGTTCAAATGGTACTGGATCTCCCTCTTTCTGTCTACTCATTACACCGAAATCATTGGTAGGGTAATGACCTACGACAGATATCAATGGCGAATTTTTTAATGGAGAAATTCTTGTGACAGTTCCACCATCTTTAGCCTTTAAAGCTCTCATATAACCAAAAGCATCATCATCCGGATAAGTAATCGGATTTGCTTCAGTAAAAGCTATCTTTTTATCTCGTATGATAGGAGAAAGTTCCCAATTGAATTGTTTTTCAAGTGTATCTCTCCACCAATATCTTAATGCTTGTCCAGAAACATAAGGATATACTCTTCCATTCTTTCTAATTGATTTTACTCTTACAATATTATCTGTTCTATCTCCTGCATCACTACCTGCATTGTTTAATGCAGAATGTGGAGCATCAACTAACATAAATCCTATTATATTATTATCCATATTATCACCTTATTTATTGTCAATTAACCATTCACTTAAGTTTTCATATAATCTAAAAAGTATCAAATCACGAGTTTCTTTCCATACCTTATAATCAGGACAGATATGGTTTACAAAATCATCAAATGTACAAAGCAACTCTTTATCTCCCTTCTCTACTTTGCTCTTCATTATTTTACGTAAAATATTTGTAAAGTTTCCATAAGTGCTTGCTTGTTCGATATCAGTTAAAACTTTCCTATCATCATACTTTTTGATATATTCTGTTAATGAATCACCTAAATTTCTAATAGCTTCTATACGATTATCACTCATATTTTCAACCTCTCTTAGGTAATATTTTAATAAACCCCATGAACATAATGTATATTTACCTTTAGTATCATACAGATAGTGTAATATTGTTCTTCCATTCAAGAGATTTTCATAAATTCGATTTTTTTTGTTTCTATATTTTTCTTCTTCTTCATCCTTTTTAATATTGACATATTGACGTCTAATGATTTGTTTCCAATTGGTTTTTTCAGTTGAAGGAATATACGTTAAGAACCTGAAAACGTTGTTTGGAAATGAGTATAAATCCAATTCTGCACCTTGATTGAAGTTTGTAAAATAATAAAAGTTTAATGAAGGATTAACGTTTTCCCAATGTTTTCTATCATAATATCCTATCATAGTTTCTATTATGTGAAAAATACCATTTACTGGATTTTTGTATTCCTCATTAAAACAACCCACATAATTACCACTAGCAACTTGGCTATGATAATTATTTATAGCCTGGTCAGCCCAATATTTCATAATTGTTTCCGAATCGGAATGAAACATAATGAATTTTCCACCGGAACGGTATAAAGATAATGGCATGAATTGAATTAACAATACACATAATGGACAGTAATCTGCACCTTCTTTTGCATATGAAAAGAAATTCTTAAAACTAACTGAACCTGTTAATGGAACATCCCTTTTAACGTGCTCCCTAATAGAATCTCTTCTTCCACAACCAATACAAGTACCTTTATCCGTTACATCATTTATAGAATCATATAATTCATACAACTCTTCAGGGTATAATTCCTGTTTCTTATCTTTATAAGCATTATTTGTCAAAATGTTATTAGGAAATATGCTGAACATATTTTTGTTCCATGCCGGAGTAAGATATAACTTTGATATTAAATCTATTCCTTCTTTAAGATGATCAAATGTCATGTCATCAATTCTGGTTTTTTTAGAAACCAACATATTTAATGCATAAATACCTGAATCAATAAAAGGATTACCTGTAATATGTAAATTTAATTTTTCAGACATATAATCAACCTAATGATAAATATCAACTAATCCAAAGCCTTGACTGTTTTTGCTTGAAATTCCACAATCATAAGCAAACTTAATCAAATCAGGACTTCCTTCCAATACTAAATCCATATTATAAGCCCTGTGATATGTGGTGTTTTCACCTTTGTTAATACTTATCCTTTTTCGTTTGACAGACTTCATATTTGAATATACACTTATAGTTTTATCAGTAGCATCCAAATCATAAAATTTCAAATATTTTTTTATCAAATTATTTTCTATACCCTTAAAGAATTCTTTTGATGGAGCTAAATCCCATTCCTTTAATTTACCATCAATTTCCTTCTTTGTAGTTACTATAACTGGTGATAAAGTGATAAATTCCATTTTTGAAGAAAAATTGGGTTGTTCAATAATTTCACATTTAAATATTTTTAATTTCTGGCCTAAAAAAATTATATGTGTTTTCTTCATAATACCATTAACCAATTCTGTGATTAACTTATCATCAGGACTAGATATAATGAAACTGATCCTACCATTTTGTGATATAAAGCCTCCATCAACCATTTTTCGTTTAGAGATATTTATTTGACTAAAACAAAAATATTTAAAGGTTGATTTACTATGCAATTTATTAGCGTAATCAATATCATCAATTAAATCATAAATGATTGCAGATAATATGTGATTATAATTAAAAGGAACACTAATAATATTGTTTTCGCTATTTAAATATAATTTTAAACGCATTTTGAATCACTCAATAAAACTATTATTTGTATAATGATAATTATGTTTATCTTCTATATAAATATATAATATTATAAATAATCTTATATTGGTGTTAATATTTGAAAAAAAAATAAGAATCCTAAGATAGGCTGATTATAAATAATCGTATATTTTTCTATACTTTAAAAAGTCTGATTAATAATTTATTTATATATTATTAAACTTATAACTTACTATTGACTAAAAAAAAATTCATTAAATATGTTAAATTATATACAAACCAATATTAATTTGTAAAATTATAAAATAATGTTAAAATATAAAAATTAAATAATAAATTTATTATAAAAAATAATAAAAAAAAGGATTCCTTTTTTTATAAACAATGAAAAAATTTAATGTAAATAATGTAGTTATACTTGTTAAAAGACCTAAAAAAAGAGATCTAAAAAAAAAAGATAATATCTTATATATTTTCCATAAACAATGTTTATGTAAAGAGTATTTGTAGA